>DASYJY010000237.1:0-14285 GCA_035995985.1 Thermoanaerobaculia bacterium
ACGACGAGGCTGCGTGGGCGAAATTGAACGACGTTCGCGACACGCCCATCGAGACCTCGCTCGTTCTGCTCGAAACGCTGCACCAGCGCTGGGACACGATCCTGCGCGCGATGACCGATTCTGATTTCGAACGCACGCTCATGCATCCCGATCACGGCGTCATGACGCTCGACGCGCTCATTGCCATGTACGCGTGGCTCGGCCGGCATCACGTCGGGCACATCACGTCATTGCGTTCGCGCAGCGGTTGGTGACGCTTTTCTCCGCGCCTCCGCGTCTCCGCGTGATCACTTCCCGTACATCCCCACCAGTTTCGCCTGCGCGATCACATGCCCTTTGATCGCGTTCTCGAAATCATCGCGCCCCTGCGATGACGTCAGCGGAAGCGTGTTGTCGAGTGCGTAGAGATCGAAGACGTAGTGGTGCACGCCACTCGGCGGACAGGGACTTCCCCACTTGCTCGTGCCGAAGCCGTTCAGCCCCTGGATCGTTCCGTCGGGGATGAGGTCTCCTCCCTTGAACTCGGTCACGTTCGTGGGGATGTTCCAGACCAGCCAGTGCGTGAACGTGCCGTTCGGCGCGTCGGGGTCGGTCACCTCCAGCGCGATGCTGTGCGCGGCCTGCGGCACGTTCGCGAATGTGAGCGGCGGGATCGCGCCCGCGCCGTTGCACGTGAACTGCGCCGGAATCGTCCCGCCATTCGCGAAGGCCGGACTGCTGATGGCCATCGCGCCGGTGGCCGGCGGCGGCTCCGAGGGCTTTCCGGGCGGCGGCACTTTCTTGTTCGGATTCATGCACGCGAGGGTGAACGCCAGGATCAGTGCGATACGTGTGCTTCTCATCAACGTCCTCCGACGCGAAGCTACAATCGTTCCATGCCCACGTTCTTCGACACGATGAGTGAGTTGATGGCGGCCGAAACGCCCTTCGTCGCCGTCACGGTCGTCGACACGATGGGCAGCGCGCCGCAGGACCGCGGCGCAAAGATGATCGTCACGTCCGAAGGGCTCCACTTCGGAACCGTCGGCGGCGGCAAGGTCGAGACCAAGGCGATTGCCGAGTCTCAGGCGATGCTTCGCGGCGAAACGCCCGAGACCACCAGGTTCGCTCAGTGGAGCCTCAACAAAGACGTCGGCATGACCTGCGGCGGCATCGTCAAACTCTTCTTCGAATCGCACAACGTCGGCCGCTGGAAGATCGTCGTCTTCGGAGCCGGCCATGTTGCCAACGCCGTCGTCAATCTGCTCATTCATCTCGACTGCGCCGTCACCTGCATCGATCCGCGCGAGGAGTGGCTGGCGAAACTGCCGGAATCACCGAAGCTCACGAAGGTGATCACGTCCGACATGCCGTCGATCGTGAAGACGCTGCCCGACGATGCCTTCGTCGTGTTGATGACGATGGGGCACACCACCGACAAGCCGATCCTCCTCGAGATCCTCCGCACTCGCACCTTCCCGTTCCTCGGCGTGATCGGCAGCGACGCGAAAGCGAACATCCTGCGGCGCGACATCGCCGAGGCGGGGTTGCCGGAGGAGGCGAAGGGGGCGTTCTATTGCCCTATCGGCCTTTCGATCGGGACGAACCACCCTTACGAGATTGCGGTGAGCGTGGCCGCGCAATTGATCGAGGTGCGGGATGCGCGGCTTGCCTCACGCTCTGTTTCAGCAAGTCCAGATTCATCGCCTCGGTGACCAGCGCCCGCATCGTCTCCGACGCGTTCTTCTTCGACTTCAACCACGCCACCTGCGACGGCGTCAAAAACACCGCCACCCGCTCCGTCTTCTTCTCTTTCGCTGCGGCCATCGATTACCTCGAAGCAGATATTGTGCACTGGATGCGCATCGGTGTTATCGCCGACACCCACGGACTGCTTCGTCCCGAGGCGGTGGAAACGCTGCGCGGAGTCGACGCGATCGTGCATGCGGGCGACGTCGGCGGAGCGCATGTACTCGAAGGATTACGTGAGCTCGCGCCGCTGACCTACGTCGAAGGCAACAACGACGATGGCGAAGGCACCGACATCGTCCGCGTCACCATCGGCGGCCTGCGAATTCTGCTGACGCACATCCTGCCGCGTCCTCACAAGCCCGACCGGCGCGTCGTCGACTCGCTGCGCGCGAGTCCGGCGGAGATCGTCATCTTCGGCCACAGCCACCTGCCGCACGACGAGATCATCGACGGCATCCGCTACTTCAATCCCGCCAGCGCAGGACCGCGACGATTCGACTATCCAGTTTCCGTCGGCATCATCGACGACGGCCGCGCGATGCACGTCGCGCTCGATGAACGTTCGAAAGCCGCGCTCGTGAAGCGAATGAATCAACTCAAAAGCTGATCACCACAGAGGGCACAAAGGGAGTCCTCAGTGTCCTCTGTGCCTCTGTGGTGATTCGCATTCACTCCAGCGTCTTGATCGGACCCAACTTCAGATTCAAATCGTCATCCGCGAGCCCGAACACCTGCTTCATCTCGGACATCTTTTCTTCAAGCTTCATCAACGCGGAACCGAGCCGTTCGATCTCTTCGTCAGACAGAGTCCCCGCATCCATGCGGCGCAACGCCTGCTTTTCCAGCAGCCGCCGCACCAGCTCGATGATCGACAACACCAGCCGCGCCAGTCCGTTCTCGACGATGTCGGAATCGGCAGCGATGCGGTCGGGGATCGTTGACTCCGTAAACGTCAGCGACGCGCGCAGCCGCTCTTCGTCATTCGTGATCATCGGCGAAAACCTCCAGCGGCCACGGCCCGGAAAGGAGAAACGGAACGGATGGGAAATCGCGTTTCAACGCGAAGCCGGCATCGTTGATCGCAGCTACTGACTCGCGTTTCACGAGCGCCGCGAATTCGAGCGATGACGTATCGCGATTCGACCAGCGATGCTTCACCGCCAGCGGCTCGAGCGTCTCATCGACTGCGTTCCGAAACTCCGGCGTAACGTCCGTGGAACGTGTGGCTTCGTGCAACGCGCGAATGTACGCGGCTCCCGAATCGAAATCGCGACGATCGGGCCGCGCACGTGGCGCGGCGGCGGCAACTTTCAAAGTCATCTCGACGTGATCTCGAAATTCGTTCAGTACCCGCCGCCATCGATCGATGTGCGCCGCACATTTGGCAATCGCGTCGGCGCCGCCATGCGCAGTGAAGCCGTATCGAATCGCGACGAACGTCGCTCGATCCAACAATGCCGCGCGCGTTTTCGCGACGCGCAGCAGCAGATCGCGATCGCCGAGTGGCTGCGAGTCGTCGACTTGCATTCCGCTCAACCACAGATCGCTCACCGCAATCGCCTCGACCATCGGCTCGATGTCGTTGCGTTCCCGATGCGCGCCGATCACGACGAGCTTCATTTGATCTGCTTCGGCTGCGAGGTGCGGATGATTGCGTCGACGTTCGCCAGCACGACGTTGAGGCCCAGGTAGAGGAGATCGACGTCGCCGATGGAGACGACGGCTTCGCCAGCGATGACCACGCCGCGGTCGAGCAGGTGGTCGAGCGTTTCGAGCAAGCTCAGTTCGTCGTCGGCGTCACTCATCGGATGTCACCGCGAACGTATACGGCGGCCACGGCCCCGTCAACGCAAGCGTCACGCCGTCGGCGGCGTAGCGCGCGGCGAGATCGTCGCGGAGTTCTTCCAGTCGCGCCTCTTCATCGCGTTCCAGCAGCACGTTGATCTGCGGAAACGCGCCCGAACGCTGCTGCCGCGTCTCGGCGACTGTGTCGCACGCGAGCTTGTCCATGACCTCGCGCTCGATCTCCGCCATCACCTGCTGCTCGGCCTCACGCGACGCCTTCTTCTTCTCGTCGTCCAACTTCTTCCGCAGCAGAAACGCCTTCCCCTCGGACGCCGACGCGATCTCCTCCGACAGCGCGCGCAGACTATCCACACGACGCACCAGCGCCTCGCTCCAAAGCTGCGGATCGAACTCAATCCGTAACGTCCACTCCTGCTTCCCGTCGAGGCGGTCGAGCAGTTTCGTGAATCGCGCGCCGTCATCTTCCAGATGCCGCCGCAGAGTTTCGTCCGAGGCAAACAGCGTGAACGCGCGCAACGGGATGATCGTCCCGCCGTGCATGAGCGAATTCATCACGCTCTGATGCCGATAGCCGATCGCACCGAGCCATTCAACATCCTTGGCTCGCGCATCGATGACACCCTGCGAGAAACCGACATCGTCGACCGGCGTAACGAACGCCGCCAGCTCGCCAGCCGTGACGACCTCAATCACATCCGATCCATCGATCGCTTCCACCCGCTCCGGCAGCGGATGCGCGGCACGCGCGATGGCGTAGACATAGAGGATGTTCGGCATTCGCGCGAAGTCTGACATACGAGCCGCATCGCGTGTTCGTTCTCCGTCGGCTAAGCCGGCGTGTTCAATGTGGCACAGACACTCTTGTCTGTGCTTGGTGATGCTCGGGAGAACTGCGACTATTTTCCCAGCTCCTGCCACTTGCGAAAGCACAGACAAGAGTGTCTGTGCCACACAATCACCGCAACTTTTTGAACTCCTCCGAATCCACCAGCGCCCGCACCACCCCCACTCGCGTCTCCTTCTTCTTCAGCGCAGATGCGAAGTAGCGTTCGCCGGCAGCGTCGATGGAGCGGTTGAGGATCGTCGCGTACGCGATGTGGAGGAAGTCGGTGTCGTTGAGGCAGGCGGAGTCGTACGCGACCGTCTCCGCGGCGTCTCCGGCGTCGATGTGGCGGGAAGGTTCGACTCCGATCCGTGCGAGCAGCGACGGCGGCGCAAGTGCCTTGCGCTTTGAGTGAAGCCACCACGAGTTCTCATCGAGCATCTCGCCCGGCTCGTTGATGCGAAACGCGCGCGTCAGCTCGGGCAGCGATTCAGTCATCTTCGTCGCACCGATTGCCGTCACCGCGATCAAATTCAGCCGCGCCGCCAGCAGTCGCACATCCTTCGATCTCGGATCGATCGTCGCCGGCGCCTCGGCGCGCGCGAACGCGATCGTCAGAAAATTCGCGCCGTCGCGCCAGCGCGTGCGATCAATGTCGAACGTGTATTCGCGCCAGCCGGGTGTCATCGCGAGTCGCCCGACCGGCGCGGCGTTCAGCGAGATCGTGGCGATCTGCGGACTAGACCCGGCGTAGTCGAACGGCATCATGTGCAGCGTCAGGCGGTGATCGGCGGCCGAGGCGATGAGCATCGCTGACACCGGCTCGGCTCCGGTCCAGCGCGCGTGTTCGGCGGGATCGCCGTCGGGACCGTACCAGCCGCCGGCGAGGAAGACGCTGTTGTCGCTGCCGAGGGACATGACGTGGGTCGGGTAGCGCGACATGAGGGCGCGCGTGTCGGCGGAGGTCAGGCGATGGAGCAGCAGGTGTTGCAATCCCGGCGCGTAGTGAAGACGGAATCCTTCCAGCGGACTGCCCAGGACGACCGGGTACTGGCAACTCCAGTCGCCGACGTCGCCGGCGCGATGAAATCCGGCGCTGACGATCCACACCGGCTCGTTGTGCGCGACGACGCTGGCCGCGCGCGACGCGGATTCACCGGCGCTGACAAGGCGGACTTTCGGCGGTAGTCGACGCAAATAGAAATCGAGGCAGACGTACGACCAGTCGTTCGTCGTGACGACGGCATCGCGCGCGTGAGCGTGCTCGTGAATCGTAGCGGCGATGACGCGCCAGTTCAGCTTGCGATACGGCTCCGTGGTCGCGGATGTCCATCCCTCGCGGACGATGAATCCGGCAGCGATCAGCGCGGCGATCGGGATCGCCATGGCGAGCCGTCCGCGAAAAATCAACCGCAGAATCGCGGTGATGCCGATCGCCGCGAGCAGCAGGTAGGCGGGCAGCGCCGTGGCGACGTAACGCACCGCGTACCAGTGGCGCAGCTTCCAGAGCGCGGCCAGGCTGACGGCGACCGGGAGGACGGCCATGCCGGTGACGATGACGCCGCGGACGCGATCGCGATGAATGAGCACGACGGCGCCGATGAGCGCGAGGATGGCGACGACGTACGCGGGGCGATGGATGGTGCTGATGTCGACCGCGCCGATGGAGAACGATTGGAGGAGCCGTTGGAAAAATCTTGTGCTGAAACGAAAGCCTGATGCGGCGTTCGGCGGCATGCGGCGGTAGACGATTGGGATTAGTGCTGCGGCTACTCCTCCCGATATCGCGTAGACGGCGAAGGTTTTTCTCCGCGTCATCGCGAAAGCGATTGCGGCCGTGATGGCGCTGGCGATGAGGAGGGGGCCGGAGCCGGAGGTAGTGAATAGCGCGAGCAGAGGTATGGCCGCAAAAAGGCTTTCACGCGGAGACGCGGAGGGGCGGAGAAAGACGGAGAGCAGCAGCGTGGCGAGGAGGATCAGGAGGGCGTACGGGCGTGCTTCGCGGCTGTAGTAGATCGCCAGCGGGGAGCCGGCGAGGAGGAGAGCGAAGGTCAGGTTTTCCCCTCGTCCCTCGTCCCTCGTCCCTCTTTCTAAGACACCCGCGACAATCACCGCCGCCAGACCAAACACCGCCGGCGCAAACCTCGCGGCAAACTCCGGCGCGTGCGCGAATCGGCCGGCCAGTTCCGTCGCGAAAAAGAGCGGACCGTGTTCGCTGCCAAAGCCGGTCAGCCAGCGCCAGAGCGGCTCGTGCGTCAGTTTCGTGGCGACGTCGTAGTCGAGGATTTCGTCGAGCCAGAGACTCGGGACGGCGAGTCCGCTGAATCTCAGAACCGCGCCGAAGATGACGATGGCGGTCAGCAGCAGCCAGTCGCCGATCCGTCTCATTCGCGAGAGCGTAGCACGCGCATTTGACACTCCCGCGATTGGTCAATACATTGACGACCACACATGACAGCCGAGCCGGAACGGGACCTCGTCGCGGGCGTGATTCAACTCGCGAACCTCCTCACGCGCCGCCTCGCCCCCGTCTTCGCCAAAGCCCGCATCACCCCGCAGCAATGGGCCATACTCTCTGTCCTCTCTCGCGCGGACACGCCGATGTCCCTCGCCTCCCTCGCCCGGACGATGATGGTTTCCAAACAGAACATGACCGGCATGATGACCCGCCTTGAGCAGCTCGGCTTCGCCGAACGCGCCGACGATCCGAAGGATCTCCGCTCCTCGCGCGTGGTGCTCACGCGCCGCGGACGGGCGACAATCGAAAAGCTGCATCCGGCTTATGAACAATGGCGCGAGGCGTTGGGTGGGGACATTTCCGAACGCGATTTGGCGACGGCGGCGAAGACGATTGAGACGTTGATCGCGAAGTTGTCGACATGACAGTTGCGTAAAGCCGCTGGGCGACTATTTCGAAAATTGCGTGCTCTGGACCATGCTGTTCGTTCGGATTAATTTCTGCCCCTCGTCTTCGGAGACCAGTTTCAGGCGGGCGCGATTGCTGGTAGCCGTTGGGCTCATTCCTACGCGCAAGTAGTAATTGTGGCCAAGCTCGACTTCAACCGCAGTGGTTTCTTGACTTGTATTGTTGAAAAACGACACGACGTGACTCCCGCGTTCGAGTTGTTGTACGAGAAACGTCTCGGCTGGCAAAGAACCTACTATTCTGCCGTCAATAGTCACCTGATACATCACTCCGAGTCCGAACGATGACGGTCGGACTATGTAGAGCTGAGCGTAATTCGGCAGCGTGGCGAACGTCTTCGCAACGGCTTCGGTCGCAGGTGCGGCCTTCTGAGCAGAAACGCACGCGCCGAGCAACAAGAACAACATTAGTACCGAATAAGATCGCATTGCTTTTCCCTTCTCTCTGGCTCAGGTTTCGCGAATTGCCGGAAATTGTGCAACCACCTCGATCTTGCCAACGATGTTGTTATTCAACGCGTCGAGGTCCTCCGCCGGAATCCACCACTCGGTATGCTCTTCGCCTCCGACTTTGTGCACTTCGAAGCGATCCACGAACTCGCGCCGTACATTGAAGCGCAAAAAAATCCTGCGCCGCTCTCGGGAACGTTCCAGTCGCGCGCAATCTGCTCGGCGTACGCTTGATTCGTGACTGGGTAAAAGATCGGCTGTTCAGGTAATCGCGGTGGCCATCGGCGCCATCCCGACGCGGCAACCAGCTCCAACTCCTTCGGGCCAGTGGGCCTGAACATTGTGACGAGTTGCTCCCCAATATCTTCCGTCAAGGAGCGAGATCTTACGCCGTAGGAGTCGCAGCGAGGAACTCGGGCACGACGAATCACTGCGCCCGATTGCGCGTGACTGCGACTGACAGGAGAGCTGCACCCGCCACACCGGCGCCAAGTGCGACAAGCAGATCGTGTTGCGGCGCTCTGCCGACGGCGTTCGCGAAAGCGCTGACCGCCGGCTGAATCAAAAGCAGGCCGAAAAACAGGCCGACCGCAAAGTCGATGCGGTGTACAAAGCCATAGAGGGCCGCGACCGCGGTCAGGAACACGCCAATGGTCAACGCCAGAAAGCGTGCCGCGGTGCCTTGCTGTCGTCCGGCGTTGTGAATCGCCCAAACGAGAAAGACGAATTCTTCGGCGAAGAAGACGATCGCCATCACCAGAAGAAGGTAATGCCCCGCACCGCGTTTCCGGCAGCTCCGTTCTTCCTGCTTCGCGTCGTCGTCGTTGTTCATCGCGTCAACTCACAAATGCCGCAGCTCGCGGAGCGGCTGGCCCCACCACCCGATTCCGCCCACCCTCCTTCGCCGCGTAGAGCCTCTCATCCGCTGCGCGGAACAACGCGTCGGAGACTCTTCCGTCCTCGGGGTACATGGCAGCGCCGATACTGACGGTGACTTGCGCGCCGCCAACCGGGGCGGGCATCGCCTCGATGGTCGCGCGGATTCGTTCGGCGATCGCGGCCAACGCCGGGGCGTCGAGCTGGGGGAGGATCACGGCGAATTCTTCGCCGCCGTAGCGGGCGGGAAAGTCGACGACCCGGACGGCTTCGCGAATGGCGCGGGACACGCGTTGTAGTGCGTCGTTGCCGGCCAGGTGGCCGTATGTGTCGTTGTATTTCTTGAAGCGGTCGAGGTCGAGGATGAGGATGCCGAAGCGTTCGGGGTAGCGTTCGGCGCGTTCGATTTCGAGGTCGATGCGCTCGCGGAAGGCGCGGAAGTTTGGGAGTGACGTCAGCTCGTCGGTTCTCGCGTGTGCTTTCAGCTCGTCGGCCATGTGATTGACGGCGGCGGCGAGGCGGGCTACTTCGAAATCGCCGGCGACCGGAGCGCGCGCGCCGAGGTCTCCGGAGGCGATCAGGTCGGCGGCGAGGGAGAGGTCTTCGATCGGACGGACCACTTTCCGCAGCGTCACCTGCACCGCGGCGAAGCTGCAGATGATGATGATCCAGGCGATGGCCAGGCCGGCCGACATCAGCTCGTGCGAGTCGCGTTCGAGCATCGGGAGCTGCCGCGCGATCTCGCGCTTTCTCTCATCGATGATCCGCTGCGCCTCGGCTACCACGCGCTGCGATTCCGTACCGATCTCCTGCGGCGTCGAGGTTGCGTCGGCGAGGACGGCGGTGAACGTCGACATGTGCCGCCGCAGCGCCGCGGTGTCGATCGTCCGCAGCGAATCGGATTCGAGGAGCTGCGAGACGACGCGGTACGGAGGCGTCGGGTGTCGGGAGTCGGGTGTCGGAGCGGAGGCCGAAAGATTCGCGCGGTTCGCTCCGACTCCCGACCCCCGACTAACGACTCCCGCGCGATACGCGTTCTGCGCGCGGATCAACTCTTCCAGCGTTCCGATCGCGCGCGTCTCCACGCCTACCAGCCGGCTCCATCGTTCCTGCGCCACCTGCGCGCGCCAGCTCAGGCCGAAGGTGATGGCGAAGAGGGCGATGGCGAAGGCGGCTGTGAGCAGCAGCACGCGCGTGCGGAGGCGGGTGCGACGCGCCACTACACTTCACCCGCCAGCTCGTTCGCGCGGCGCGCCACCACGTGCGCCGCAAGCACGAACGCGGCGTGGCTCCACGTCAGCGGCGCGACGGAAATCGGCTTGCCGGTGTACGGATCGAGCTGTTCTGCCAGCACGCCGCTCGGCAGCGCGTGGCGCGTCGCCCACAGCAGGATGTCGATGGCCTTCTGCAGATCCGAGGCGTTGCGTGCGCGCATCGCGTACCAGTGCGCGATCGACAGCGTGCAGACGATCCACGGATTGCCGGGCACGTTCGCGACGTCCTTCGAAATCTGAAAGTAATAATCGTTCTCGTAGCGCGCCACGCCGCCGACCTCGGTCTTGATGGTCAGCCGCTCGATCATCGCCTCCATCGTGGCCACGATCTTCGGATCGTTCGCGTCGAACATGCCGAAGAGCCAGAGGCCGGCCATCGACGCGTCGAGGGTCATGTCGGCCGTGATCTGCCCTTCGCGCGAAACGTTGATCGAGCGCGCGAAGCAGCCGCTGGCCTCATCGAACAGAAAGCGGATCGCGCCGTCCTTGATCTCCGCGGCCGCGCGCCGGTACTTCTCCGCCTGCGCCGTTTCGCCGAACGCATCGGTGAATCGCGCGGCCGCGTTCAGCCCCGCCCACACCGAGCCCACCGTGAACGCGGCGATGCCGCGGCGCTCCTCCCACAAATCCCACGACGGCGCCGGCAGCCGCGTGTGCGGCTCGCGGTAGCGCAGGAGGAAGTCCGCCATCTGCTTGATGATCGGCTTGTAGAGCGGCTTCACGAACTCGACATCGTGGAACTTTTCGAAGTGCGTCCACAGCGCGACCACGACCAGCGCCGTCTCGTCTTCCTGAATCGGCAACTGCCGCTTACCGTCCGCCAGCCACGGATGCCACGACGATCCCACCGACCCATCCGGGTTGTACTTGTGCAGCAGAAATCCCTCGGGTGTGATCAGCCGGCAGCAGAAGTCGAAAAAGCGGCGCGTGATCTCCGCGTAGCCGGCCTGCAGCAGCGCCGTGGCCACGATCGATCCGTCGCGCGGCCACATGTACGTGTACGTGTCGCGCCCGAACTGGACGATGTCGGAGTCGGTGGCTGCGATGACGGCACCGCTGTGATCGATCTGCGTACGGATGATCAGCAGCGATCGCCGATACAGCCGCTGAACATCGTCGGGCAGCCTGCTGATGTCGACGTCGTTCTTCACCCACAGCTTCCAGTAGTCGCGCGTGCGATCGAGAAACGATCCCGCGCCGCGCTCGCGCACGAGAGCGTCGAGCGCCGCGACGTCTTTGTACGACTTGCCGAAGACCCACCAGATGTACGCGACTGCCGATCCACCCGGCGCGAGCGACAGCGACATCATCCCGGTGCAATCGACCGAACCTTGTGCAATCGCTTTGTGCGCTTCGAGCACGCCATCCTCGGCATCGCGCCACGTGCCCTGGTAACCCTCGCGCTCTTTCGTCCCGATGGCGAACGACTGAAAGCCGAACTGGTCGTCGACCGATCCGTTGATCAATACGTAGCGCTGCGCTTTGTACGCGACGAAGCCGTTGAACTCCGGATCGAAAAAGATCGTGTCGCCGATCGCGTTTCCGCCGAGGTGCGGGTCGAAGTGCGTGAAGAGGCGGACGGGGCGTTTCTTGTCGGAGAGATTTTTTAGCTCGACACGGCGTACGAAGACATCGCGATCGAAGTCGACCGTATCGTTGATGACTATGTCCAGCTGCAGCGAATCGGAATGCGCCTCGACGCGCGTGACCAGCGAATCGTCGTCGTAGTCGAGCCGCTTCTCCCACGCCGGATTGCCGATCCACGCGAACTTCCCGTCGCACCACACGCCGAAAAACGAGACGTCGCCGGCGGTCTGGTTGTCCTGCCCGACATGCGGGTAGTAGACGTCGCGGATGTTGTACTCGTGATCGAAGTTGACCATGAGGTTGCCGTTGCCGATGGGAAGGTCGCGCGCCACGCGTGAAGGATAATCCCGTCGAAGGGGAGACACGATGAAACGAGTGATGGGGATTGCGTTGCTGTTGATTGCCGCGCCGCTGTTGGCAGCCGAGGTGGCCGATCCGTGCGGCGCGTACATGCAACTCGGCGCGTTGTACGAGGTGCGCTCGCTGATGATGAAGCCGTATGCGTCGTCGTACGACGTCGACAACTTCATCAACGGCCGCGTGGAACAGTTGCGCGATCCGTTGCCCGACGGCGGCTATCGCTGGGTGCGCTGGATCCGGCCGGACGGCGATGCGCCGATCGACAAGCATGGCCACACGGTCGTCGCGGTGCAGGGCTCGAACAGCGATCCAGTCGAGGCCTCGGGGCAGCACGCGTTCGCGGTGCGCATCGCGGTGCCCGCGAAGAAATCGCTCTTCAGCCGCAACAACGCCGTGTACGTCGGCAACGTCCACGTCACGTACACGGTGAACGGGCGAACGCGGACGAAGGACGAGAAGATCAATCAGTGGATGAATCCCGACACGTCGCGCACGATCGATCTCGGCGCGATCGCGGACCGCACCGAAGCCACCCTCGATGCGTCGACGTCGGCGGCGAACGTAAAGGAGTCGCTCGTCGAGATCCATTTCGTGCAGGCGATCGCTCAGGATGATCCGGCCAATCCCGCCTACGACACCATCCGCTCGCTCGAACGCGTGCGCCGAAATTCTGACGCGTACTCGGTCGATAACGAGATCGCCAAACGTGAGCGCGAGCTCTTTCCCGGCGCCGAGCCGCTTCCCCTGCTGTCGATCGTGGCCGACCTTCACCGTGCCGACGAGCTTCTGCACAGCAAGAAGGATGAAGACTACGAGAAGGGGATGAAGCTACTGCGGGAAACGATGCGGAAGGTCAGATAGTGAAACGAGGTGCCGCCGTCGCCGGCGGCACCTCTCACATCACAGCAGCTTCACGATCCTGTCGCTCAGACCACT
Organism: Thermoanaerobaculia bacterium; assembly: GCA_035995985.1. Classification (GTDB taxonomy): domain Bacteria; phylum Acidobacteriota; class Thermoanaerobaculia; order Gp7-AA8; family Gp7-AA8; genus JADGNZ01. The sequence goes on from DASYJY010000237.1 coordinate 12,769, forward strand.
GCCATCACCGAGAAGAACCGTGAGGTTCGACTTCTCGGCGACCTTCTCCAGAACCTCGAGCTCGCGCAGACGCATGAGCGTCGGGCTCGAATCGAGAATCCTCGCCGTGTTGGCCTGCATTCGCATCGCCGCCGTCTCCTCACGCCGCGTGATCAGGGCAGCCTCGGCGGCCTTCTTCGCCTCGGTCACGCGGTTCATCAGATCCTTCATCTCGCCCGGGAGAATCACGTCGCGGATACCGACCGCCACGACCTCGATGCCGAGCGCCGAGGCACGGACGCGGACCGCCTCATCAAGCTCGCGCGCAAGAGCGTCGCGAGACGTCAGAAGCGTATCCAGATCGCGTGCACCGACGATCTCACGCAGTGCGAGCTGCGCCGCCCGGTACAGCGCCTGCGGCGCGTTGTCGACGTCGGCCACGGACTTGGTGGCATCGACGATCCGAAAACTGACCAGCGCGTTCATCCGCAGCGTGACCTTGTCTGACGTCATGATCTCCTGACCACTGATATCCAGCACCTGCTCCTTCAGATCGACCGGAACGACGCGCACAACAGCCGCACCCCTCCAGAATGCATACGTACCCGGCTGCAGAACGCCGTGCAGTGCACCGTCAAGAAAAAGCACGGACACAGTACCGGCCTGCACCGTCACCGTCTCGAGCTGCTTCAGTGAGTCGGTGACTGAGAGAACCGACGTGAGATCCGGATGCACGAACTGCACAGTGCGCGTGTTTACGACCTCTACACGCACTTCGTGATCTGTACGCCACAGAACGTACATACCCGGCTTAGCGAGGGTGTTGAAACGCCCCTCGATCCAGACGAGTGCGCGCTCGGTGTCTTTCAGGTTCAGCACAATGGCATCCTCGCCGATGAGACCCGAACGGACGATGAGATCGATGTCCTTGTGCTCGAGCCACACCTTACGCGTGCTGACGAGATCGAAACGCAGCTTGAGCAGCGGATCGAGACGCCAGTGACTGCCCGGCTGCAGGACTGCGATGAGGTCGCCCTCGCGAAAGAGCAGACCACGCTCATGATTACGAACCTTGAGCTTGCGAATCATGGGGACCTCCTTTTCTTTGTTATCTCCGGCGCACCAGTTCGTACGCACCGTTCGCCGGGATTCTTGTGACTGTGCAAAATAAGCCGCTCGAAGACGGCGGGCATCATCGCCGCACGCATACGGCACGGAGCGTCGCGATCAGCCGCCGCTACTCGGACGTCCGGCATCTGCTCAACGACAGCAGACGCGTTTCGCCCTTTGGCCGCGCGCCTTCCGCGCGCTGCAGGGCGCCGGAATCGTGCTGCTGCAATGACGCTACGACTTCTCGGCACTACAGCTGGTTTTGATACTGCCGCCCCCGAGCGGGGTACTGCAAAAAGTAGTGGTTTTCAGCCACTGTTTGTCAGGACGGGAGTCGAACCCGTGCTCTCAGGATTAACGGTCCTGTGCTCTATCCACTAAGCTACCTGTGTGCGCAGGACGGGATTCGAACCCGTGCCTCAGGAGGA
>DASYJY010000238.1:0-45810 GCA_035995985.1 Thermoanaerobaculia bacterium
GTGGAACGGGTAGCGGACGGCTTCGAGGATTTTCTGCGCGACGAGCGCGGCGTCCTCGGCGTGCGTGAGCTCGGGGAGGAGCAGCGTGAACTCGTCGCCGCCGAGGCGGGCGACGGTGTCGCTGTCGCGTACGCACGATTGGACGCGCGCGGCGACAGCCTGCAGAAGTTGATCGCCGATGTTGTGGCCGAGGGAGTCGTTGATGACTTTGAAACGATCGAGATCGAGGAAGAGGACGGAAACGCGCGACTCGTGTCGTTGCGCGTGTGAGATGGCGACGGTAACGCGGTCTTTGAATAGCAGCCGGTTCGGCAGCGTCGTCAGAGCGTCGTGGTAGGCGAGGTGCTTGATCTGCTCCTCGGCGTACGTGCGCTCGGTGATGTCGCGGACGACGGCGACCATTCCGCCGCCTTCGATCGAGGTGAGCGAAATCTCCTGCGGAAAGAGCGATGCGTCGTGACGCAGACCGGTGGCCTCGCCGCGCCAGCGTCCGCGCTGCTGCACGAGTGGAACGATGGTGGTGATGAATCGCACCTGCTCGGGCGGCTCGTAAAGATCGCAGAGCGAGCGGCCGATGATCTCCTGCGGCGTCGGGTAGCCGAAGAGTTTCGCGAGCGCGTCGTTCACGTAGGTGAAGTCGAGGCGGCCGTCAAGGATGCCGATACCGTCCATCGACGCGGTCATCGCGGCCGACTGCTGCCGCAGCGTCTCCTCGGCGTGTTTGCGCTCGGTGACGTCGGTCCCGACGTGGAGGTAGCCGGTCAGGTTGCCGTGCTCGTCGCGGAGTGCGGTCACTGACAGTAGGACGGTGACCGGCTCGCCGTCGTTGCCGATGTAGGTCCACTCGCGTTCCTCGAGGCCTTCGCGCGTGGCGCGGCGAACGAGGACGTCGAATCCGCTGAGCTTTTCGCCGAGCTCGAAGGCGAGTCGGCGCGCGTGCTGGACGAGCTCCGTGTCCAGATGGAGCTCGGTGATGTTGCGGGCGCCGATGACGTCCGAGGCGGCATAGCCGAGCATCCGCTCCGCGCCGGAGTTGAAGACGGTGATGACGCCGCGCGCGTCGGTGGCGATGATGGAGACGCGCGTCGCTGCGTCGAGCACCGCTTTGCGTTGCGCGTTCGCGGCGGCGATCTGCTGGTCGGCCAGCTTGCGCTCGGTGATGTCGAAGACGAATCCTTCGTAGACCTCGGCGCCTTCATGAAGATCGATGGCGTGCGCGTTGAGCTGGACCCAGATCGGCGTGCCGTCTTTTCGGCGCCATTGCAGATCCTCTTCGATGGCGTAGCCGTTCGCGGCGAAGCGCTGCAATGCGATCTGGCGCTCGTTCTCGGTGACGTAGACATCGGTGGCGAGATTGCGGTGCTGTAGCTCGTCCCGCGAGTCGTAGCCGAGGATGCGCGCCAGCGCGGGGTTGGCCATGAGGATCGTGCCGTCCGGCGTGGATCGGTAAATGCCGACGGAGGCGTAGTCGACGATGTTGCGGTATTTCTGCTCGCTGAGCAGCAGCGCCTCCTCGGCGCGCTTGCGTTCGGTGATGTCGTGAATGATTGAGTAGAGCAGTGTCCTTCCGCCGGTGACGATGGGGCCGGAGTGGACTTCGACATCGCGGATGTCGCCACTCGCCAGGCGGTGGCGGAAGACGAAGTAGCTGCGGCGCTGCTGCGAGGCGTTCGTCATCTCGCTGCGGATGGCGCCCTCGTCGAGCATGTTGATCTGCCAGATGTACATGCTGCGCAGCGTCTCGACGCTCCATCCGTAGAACTCGGCAGCGGCCATGTTGGCGTCGACGATGCGGCCGCTGGCGGGATCGAGGAGGATCTGCACGGCGCGGTTGTTCTGGAACATCTGCCGGTAGCGGCGTTCGCTTTCGCGCAGCGCGTCTTCCTGCCGTTTCTGTTCGACGGCCGAGGCGACGTGCTGTGCGACAAAGACGAGAAGGTCGCGATCGCGGTCGGTGTAGCGGACGCCTTCGTCGTAGGTCTGCACGCCGATCACGCCCCAGGTTCGGTCGCCGGTTGCGAGCGGAACTCCAAGCCAATCGACCGAGGGAGCGCCGATCGACTCGACCTCGCCGCTCTTTTTGAGATCGTCGAACTCCTGCGGCGTGGCCAGCAGCGGCTTGCCGGTGCGCAGAACGTACGCGGTCAATCCACGCCCCGGCGGCCTCCCCTCGGGCGCTTCGTCGTACTTGTCGACGAAGTAGGGGAAGGTGAGGATGTCGCGCGCGGCGTCGTACTCGGCGATGTAGAAGTACGTTGCTTCCATCAGTCCGTTGACGATGCCGTGCACGGCGCCGTAGAACTCGTCGAGGTTGCCCGCCTCGCGGCTCAGCGTAGCGATGCGGAAAAGCGCGGCCTGCATGCGCTCGTTGCGAACGGTTTCGGTGACGTCGCGGAAGTACCAGGCGCGCCCGCGGATTTTTCCGCCGGAGACGATCGGCACCGACGCGCGCGAAAGGACGCGGCCATCTTTCATGTAGACGGTGTCGTTGCTGCGGACGGCGGTGGGATTCGTGTAGAGATGGTTGACGAGCTCGATGAATTCGTCCCAGTCCTGAACCTTTTCTGACGCGAAGCCGAGCAGCTCGTTGTCATCCGCGGCTTTTGCGGCCTGCTCGGGGATGCCCCACATCTCGAGGAAGCGGCGGTTGTACGAGAGGATCGAACCGTGGTCGTCGACGACGAGAATGCCGTCGAGCGTGGCTTCCTGCTGGGCGCGAAGAATGGCGACGGTGGTACGCAGCGACTCATGCGAGGCGCGCGTGCGGCCGCCGCGCAGCCAGCGCGCGAGCGCGCTTCGAGCGTTTGCGAGATGCGGGGGAGGTTGAACTTCCATGCGGGTTGGTCCGGCTATTTTAGGTGAGTTTCCGTCCCATCGTTTCAGTCGGTGCGATTGTGTGAGCGGAAGAACTGCCACTGCGTCCAACTCGTCCAGACGTACCAGCCGATCAGCAAGGCGATGAAAAACTGCCGGACGATGAGAGTGAAAACGCAGACGCCGACTCCGACCAGAATCGAAATCCAGATAGAGATGACGAAGGCGGGCCGCTCACGAAGGAAGAGGCGGAAGAAGTTCCGGAGGATGCCGTTGCCGTCGAGCGGTCCAATCGGCAGGAGGTTGAAGATGCCCCACCAGAAGTTTGCGCGCGCCATCAGCGGCAGCAGCGCGGAGAGGAACGGATCGCGGATCGGGACGTTCGCCATGATCAGCGTGAGGATCCACGCGAGGAGGAAGCTGGACGCCGGACCGGCGGCGCTGATGAGCAGGTCCTGCCACGGCCTGGCGCGGCGCTCGTTGTAGGTGGCGCCGCCGATTCCTTCGAGGATGATCGCGCTCGATCCGAAGCCGAGCACGCCAATCATGGCCGCATGGGCCAGCTCGTGCCACAGAATGCTGATCAGCAGCACGGGAATCCAAAGGAGGGCGTAACGCATCCCTGCCTGCTGGATGTCCGTCAAGACAAAGAAGACGATGAGGATCAGGAAGCTGAAATCGAGAGTGATCGTCGTCCCGAAGATCGTGCCGAGGTGGATGCGGCCCATGTGGAGCGGGAGTATACGTTGCGGTCGCGAGGCATTCTCATGAGCACAATCACGATCGTGACGACGATTCGCGCGACTCCGGAGCGATGTTTCGATGCGTCGCGCGATCTCGATCTGCATCTCGAGTCGATGGGTCACACCGGCGAACGGGCCGTGGCTGGACGGACGTCAGGCTTGATCGAACTGGGCGAGCAGGTGACGTGGGAAGGCCGGCATTTCGGAATCGTGCAGCGGTTCACGTCGGCGATCACGGCGTACGACCGGCCGCGCCACTTTCAGGATTCGATGGTGCGCGGCGCGTTCCGGTCGTTTGTACACGATCACTACTTCGAAGCGTGCGGCGAAGGAACCCGGATGACGGATGTGCTGGCGTTTCGATCGCCGTTCGGAGTGCTCGGCGCGATCGTCGATCGATTGGTGATGACGAAGTACCTGACGCGGATGCTGACGAAACGGAATGAGATCGAGAAGGCGGCGCTGGAGAGAGAGCCGTTCATCCGCAGATGACGCAGATGTCCGCAGACTCATCCCGGTGACGCACCCGTGTCGAAGGTGTGTATTGCGCAAACTGGAGAATCGCCTGGCCGTACTGCACCTCCGAAAGGAGAAACCGATGAAAGTACTACGGGTTTTTCTTACAGTGGCGTTGTTCTCCGGCGTGGTCGCAGTGAATGGTGACAAGGGTCTCGGCGTGGACCCGAACGGCGGCGTTCACGCTGCCGCAGCCGATCAAGGAGTCTGTATCGATCCGAACGGCATTCGTCACGCGGCCGCGGCGGGCGATAACGGAATCGGTATCGATCCGAATGGCGGCGTCAGGCATTGAGGGCCACCGGCGCCCCCGCGCCGAGCGGGGGCGCCTGGACGCATTACCGTGGTACTATGCCGTCACTATGTCCCTTCCGCAATCCAAGTACCCCCCGCAATCGAAGACTCAAACGAAGTCCCGCCGGAAGTTGAAGGCCGCGCCGAAAACACAAGCTCCTTCCCAACCGAAGTCGCTGCCGCAATCGAAGCTTACGGCGCAAGGTCAGGTCTCCATTCCCGCGGAGGTCCGACGGCAGCTTGAGCTTGTGCCAGGCGCAGTTCTGGAGTGGGAGGTGAAGGACAATACGGTCATCGTCCGCCGGAAGGGAAAATACACGTTCGACGATATGTATCAAATGTTCTTCGCAGATCGGCCGGTCGTTCACCACACCCTCAAGGAGTTGAAGAAGGCGATCGGAGATCATCTCGCGGAGAAGCATGCGCGCCGCTGACACAAACGTTCTGGTGCGCATCTTTAGCCGCGAGGATGACGCTCAGGCGCAGGCGGCGAGCGCGTTTGTCGGGAAGAGCGTGTGGGTTTCTCACCTCGTACTCGCAGAAACTCTTTGGGTTCTCGAGAGAACGTATCGCTTCGATTCGTCTGAGATCGCCGGGATTGTTGAGGTACTTCTGAATCATGCAACGGTGACATTGGAGGATTCGGATGTAGTCGCGGCGGCGCTCGATCTCTATCGCGGCAAGACGAACGTCGGCTTCTCCGATTGTCTCGTCCTCGAAATCGCGCGCAAGGCCGGACATCTTCCGCTTGGCACCTTCGACCGCGATCTCAGCAAGTTGGACGGCGCCGAGCGCTTGTAGTCGTATCCTCCGCGGATGCGATTTGAAACGAAGGCGATTCACTCGGGGGCTGGCGCGGACGAAAAGACCGGCGCGGTTTCGCAGCCCATCCATCTTTCGACAACATTCGAGCGGACCATCGATGGTGCGCCATCGCACGGATTCAGCTACATCCGCGACGGCAATCCGACGCAGGGGAAGCTGGAGGAGGCGCTGGCCGCGATCGACTCGGCGTCGCACGCGCTGGCCTTTGCGTCCGGCATGGCGGCGGTGACGTGCGTGCTGCAGTCGCTTCCGCAGGATTCGCATCTCATTCTTCCCGATGACGGCTACTACGGCGTTCGCGCACTGGCCGCGGAGTACCTGCCGCGGTGGGGCGTGACGTGCGACCTCGTGCAGATGGACGATCTCGACGCGGTTCGCGCAGCCCTGCGGCCGAATACGCGCGCGATCTGGTGCGAGTCGCCGTCGAATCCGCTGATGAAGATCGTGGACGTCGCGGAACTGGTTGCGATCGCGCACGGCTCAAACGCGATGCTGATCGCTGACTCGACGTTCGCCACGCCGGCGCTGCAACGTCCCATCGAACAAGGCGCCGACATCGTCATGCACTCCACAACCAAATACCTCGGCGGACACAGCGACGTGCAGGGCGGGTCGCTGGCCTTCGCGCGCCGCGGTGCGTTCAGCGACGCCGTCGCGCATTGCCGCAAGATCACCGGTGGCGTGGCCTCGCCGTTCAATTCATGGCTGATCCTGCGCGGGATCCGCTCGCTGTCGGCGCGAATGCGCGTGCATTGCGAAAACGCGATGGCGGTTGCGCGGGCGTTGGAAAAACATCCGAACGTCGAGGCGGTTCACTATCCCGGTCTGGAATCGCATGCCGGTCATGACATCGCCGCGCGGCAGATGTCGTCGTTCGGAGGCATGTTGTCGTTCAACGTTCGCGGTGGACGCGCGGAAGCGCAGGCGGTCACCGCCAAAACGAAACTCTTCGCGCGCGCCACATCGCTCGGCGGAACGGAGAGTCTGATCGAGCATCGCGCGTCGAGTGAGGGCGAGGGGAGCCGGACGGCAGAGAACCTATTGCGGGTTTCGGTGGGACTGGAGCATGCGGACGATCTCATCGAGGACTTGACGCAGGCGCTCGCCGTGTCAGGATGAGCAGCGCTATGGCCAACAACATCGAAATCAGCTGTCCGTGTTGCGAAGCGACGCTCGTCATCGACCGCACTTCCGGCGAGGTGCTGCTGCACAAGGCGAAGGAACGGCGCGCCGGCGGCTCGCTGGAGTCGATGGTGGCCGGCCTCGAGACGCAGAAGAGCGAGATGGAGAAGAAGTTCGACCGCGAAATGGCCAGCCAGAAAGACCGCGCGCGAATCCTCGACGAGCGCTTCAAAGAAGCGATGCAGCGCGCCGAGAAGGACGACACGCCGGTCTGGAATCCGATGGACATGGACTAGAAGTCCGCGTAACTGAAAGGTCACGTCCGCGGAACGGAACGTTGAGTCCGCGCGACTGAAAGGTCAGTACCGAGGAAGTGACCGTCGAGTCCGCGCGACTGAAAGGTCAGTACCGAGGAAGTGACCGTCGAGTCCGCGCGACTGAAAGGTCAGTACCGAGGAACTGACCTTCGAGTCCGCACGACTGAAAGGTCAGTACCGAGGAACTGACCGTCGAGTCGGCGCGACTGAAAGGTCAGTACCGAGGAACTGACCGTCGAGTCCGCGCGACTGAAAGGTCAGTACCGAGGAACTGAACGTGGAGTCCGGGCGACTGAAAGGTCAGTCCCGAGGAACTGAACGTGGAGTCCCGCGCGACTGAAAGGTCAGTACCGAGGAACTGACCGTCGAGTCCGCACCGACTGAACGGTCACGTCCGCCGGACTGACAGGCGCACGATACGCGATTCGCGGCTATCCCGCGTGGCCACAATGCTTTACCTGCAGAAGCGAGACGCTCTCCGACCGTCTTGATCGTCTACTTCGGAACGATCGGAGTGAAACGAGCCCGTCAGGGCATCCGCGTCGCCCTTAGCGCATTTCTCGCACCTGAGTGGAAAGGCCGCATTCTGTTATATCGAGAGCCCTTCTCTCCACGCGGTTTCCTGCGGGGAAGGGTTATCGACAAGAGGGCGGTGGCCAAACGATCAGGAAGACCCGAGAAATGCGGGCTACGCCGGCACGTCCGACAGCTCGGTTGCCCAAGACTCAGTCAAGAGGTCGTGCTAATTTCTGTCGCGGTTACTTCGTCAGCCCGGAAAGCAATGCGAGGAAGACTGCCTTCAGCTCCTCGTCCGTAAATGGATCCGGCTGATTCGCCCGACGGGCGATGAGGCGCTCGCGCAGCAACGCTTCGGCCGCACCGATCAAGGCGATTGCCAATGCCTCATCGTGATAGCCGTCCTTGAGCGTGCCGTCGCGATGGCCGCGGCGCACCACCATTCGTAAGAGCTCCTGAAATTCGGTAAAGCCGCGCGACAATGCGATCTCGGCGCCGCTGCGCACGCGGCGGCCTTCGAAGACGAAGAGAAAGGCCGCTTCCGGATCGGCGGTAAAACTCTCCACCATCGTGTCGAGGATTGCCGCCAGCGCTTCCTGGGCGTTCGACGCCGCGGCGATCCGGTTCTGCATCAACTGGTTGAGTGGCCCCCAACTGGAATCGAAAATCGCTTCGAGCAGTCCCGCCTTGCCGCCGTAGTAGCGCATGAGCTGCGACTCGGACGATCCCGCTGCGCGGGCGATCGAGGCCGTGGGCGTCTGCTCGTACCCGTTCTGGGCGAAGAGCGTCTTGCCGGCTTCGAGCAGACGTGAGCGCGATGTATGTGTGCTGTCGGTGTCGAGCGGCATCAGTGCGTGCATCGTAGTACCACCACCATCATTGGTCAACATGGTGGCACTCCCTGCAAAGCGTTAGCCGTGAACCATCCAAGTGATAGTGGTACTACTATTGCACAGTGGTGACGCATCGTCGTGGGATGCACGACAAGAGAAGGAGAAAACGCTTCGATGTTCAGCAAAATCAATCGGTTCGCCCTCGTCGCCCTCATCCTTTCGTTCAGTGTCCTTTCACTCAACGCCGCAGTCCTCGACCCGCTCCTGCAGGCCAAACTCAGCACAGTCAGCGGCGAGCTTCTGCCCGCCGTGGTCACCTACAACTCGCAGCCGAACGCTGCCGACCTCACCGCGCTGCGTCTTCTCGGCGTCCGCTACGGCGTGGCGATGAAGCAACTGCCGATGGTCGGCGTCTGGGCAACGGGCGATCAAGTCCGGCAGATCGCCGCGAATTCGCGCGTGCGCTCGGTCTACTTCAACAAACAGCTTCGCTACTTCAACCATGAAGGATCGGCACTGATCGGCGCCTCGGAGCAGCGCACGATGCCGGGCTTCGGCTACTCAGGCCGCGGCATCGGCGTAGCCATCGTCGACAGCGGCATCGATGCGACGCATCCCGACCTGCCGTTCGGCACGCACGTGAAGCAGAACGTCAAGGTCGTGATCGGCGGCGCCGGACTCGGATCGCCGTTCGATGGTGTCGTCCCTCCGACCTACGTCGAGAATCTCCCCAACACGGATACAACCTCCGGCCACGGCACGCATGCCTCCGGATCGATCGCCGGCCTCGGCACGGAGAGCGGCGGCAAGTTCGCCGGTGTGGCGCCGGGCGCAGACCTCATCGGCGTCAGCACCGGTGAAGCGATCGCCATCCTCTGGGCGCTGGAAGGATTCGATTACGTCCTCACGCATCAGTACACGTACAACATCCGCGTCGTCAGCAACAGCTGGGGCACGAGCGGCCCGTTCGATCCCGAAGATCCGGTGAGCGTTGCCTCGAAAGTGCTGCATGACCGCGGCATCACCGTCGTCTTTGCGGCCGGCAACGAAGGCTCCGGCAACAACACCATGAATCCGTACGCCGACGCGCCGTGGGTCATCGGCGTCGCGGCCGCGGACAAACAGGGACGTCTGGCCAGCTTCTCGTCGCGGGGTATTCCGGGCGATCCGATCTATCACCCCACCATCACCGCGCCGGGCGTTGCGATCGTCTCGACGAAAGCGAACGCCACGCCGCTCGGGCAGGCCGGACAGTGCACGGGCCTGTCGGTCTCCGAAACGGTCTGGTACGCCTGCATGGACGGCACATCGATGGCCACGCCGCACGTGGCCGGCGCCTGCGCACTCCTGCTCGAAGCGAATCCGGCCCTCACGCCGGACGCGATCAAGTCGACGATCGTCGCCACCGCCACGCCGATGGCGGGCTATGGCCGCCACCAGGTCGGCGCCGGCTATCTCAACGTCCTCGCCGGTCTCGATGCGGTCAAGAATCCTTCGAAGACTTACGGCGCCGTGCTCAATCAGACCTACAACGCCGGCTTCACCGGGACCAGCAGCAACGAATCGTGGAATCAGAATTTTGATCCGTCCGCCGGCCCGGCCGTTCATCACTACACCATCGGTGGCAGCGGCGTGGAGAGTGACGTCTTTCTGACCTGGGACAATACCGCCAATACGTTCAACCTCGCGGTTACCGATCCGAGCGGCACGCAGACGTCAACCGGATCAAACGCTCTCGCCGCGGTTTACGGCCTGCAAGCTTCCCTCGGCTTCGCCGCTCCGGCCGCGGGCGACTGGTTCACCACCATCTACGGCCTCAAAGGGCAGTCCACCGGCACGGTCGGCGTCGGCGTTCCCGACACGCTGCACCTCGCGGTGACGAACTACTACGGCACCTTCTCCGGCATCGATGACACGACCGCGTCGCCGTACGCGGCCTACATTCGCAAGGCGATCACGCTGCGGTTGATGGACAGCAAGACCGCGAGCGCGTTTCAGCCCGCTGCAAACGTCACTCGCGGCGAGATGGCGGTGATCCTTGCGTCCGACTGCTGGATTCGGCAGAGCCAGCTCAACCCGGTTCCGTTCAGCGACGTGCCCGCGTCTCTCGCTCCGTACATTCAGGCGGTGACGAGCGCCGGCGGTCCGATGCGCGACACGTTCATGCAAGGCGGAGCCGTGATGCCGGATAGCGAAGGCGCCCCCGGCATCCTGCGCACCGACTCCTTCTTTCCCGGTGCAAACGTCATGCGTGCCGATCTCGCCATATGGCTGGTGCGCGCCCTCGGCAAAGACGCCGATGCGCAGGCAGCCATGAATACCGCCACCACGTTTACCGACGATTCCGACATTCCGGCCGGCGCGCGCGGCTACATCGTCGTCGCGAACAGCCTCGGCCTCATGCCCGGCTACGCAAATGCAGCGCAGATCGAGGGCGCGCCGGTGACGTACAGCTGGCAGCCGAACACCACCGTCACGCGCGGCGCGCTGGCGCTGACGATGGACAAGTGGTGGGACATCTTCATGACGCCGTAATTCTCGATGACGCTGTTCGAGGAAAGGCTGAAAGGGGCGCGAGCTCCTTTCAGCCTTCTTGTATGCTCGCGGTATGACTTTCGACCCTGATGCCGCGGCCTCCGATGGCGCCGGCATTTACGGACTGCCGTTCACCACCGACGAAGCGCACGTAATCGTCATTCCCGTTCCGTACGAGGCCACCGCGTCGTATGGCGGCGGCACGTCGCGCGGCCCCGAGGCGGTGTTTGAAGCGTCGAAGCAGGTCGATCTTTTCGATCGCGATACCGGCCGGCCGTACGAGTCAGGCATCGCCATGCTCGAGGTGCCGAAGAACATCGTTCGATTGAATGAGAAAGCGAAACGCATCGCCGCGGCCGTGATCGAAAAAGGGGGCGTCGTCGACAACGCCACGCGGAAAGCAGCGGCCGAGGTCAATGCGATTTCGGAAGAGGTCAACGACTGGGTGTACGAACAGACCCGCGCGCTGCTCGTCGCTGGAAAAATGCCGGTGGTCCTCGGCGGCGATCACTCCGTCCCCTTCGGCGCCATCCTCGCCTACGCCGAAACGCATCCGAACCTCGGCATCCTCCATCTCGACGCGCACGCCGATCTCCGCGATGCGTACGAAGGCTTCACGTGGTCGCACGCGTCGATCTTTCACAACGTGATCACGAAAGTCGGCGGCGTCGATCGGCTGGTGCAGGTCGGTGTGCGCGATCTGAGCAACGCCGAGTCGGAAATGATCGACAACTCGGAAGGGCGCATCGTGACGTTCTTCGACTCCGACCTCGCCGCGCGCAAAGAAGAAGGGGCGACGTGGGTGGAGATCGCGGATGAAATCGCCGGCGCGCTTCCGACGGACGTCTATCTGTCGTGGGACATTGATGGACTCGATCCGACGCTTTGCCCATCGACCGGAACGCCCGTCCCGGGCGGCTTGTCATGGAACGAAGCGATCGGTCTGCTGCGTGCGCTGCGCCGCAACGGCAAGCGAATCGTCGGCCTCGATCTCTGCGAAGTGGGCGAGAAGGAGTGGGACGCGAACGTCGGCGCGCGGCTCCTGTACAAGATGATCGGCTTCGCGCTGCTCACGAACGGCGGCGCATCATCAACGCCGCACTCGTGATGCCGAGGGCGCCGCAGGCGAACCAGACGGCGGCAGGGTTGTGTTCGAACGCAAACGTGCCGGCCGGCGGGCCGATGATCATGCCGAGGGACCACATCATCATCACCAGGCCGAGGTAGCGTCCGCGGTATTGCTCCGGTGCGAGCTGGACGGCGTAGGCGGTGGCGACTGGGGAGCTGACCATTTCGCCGAGCGTCCAGATGACGACGGTTGCGAGGAGAAAGGGCACGGTGTGCGCGAGGCCGGTGAGGGCGAAGCCAACGCCGGCGAGCAGATAGCCGAGGGCGATCATCGGACGCGGATGGAATCGTCGCGTCCACTGTGTGATGCCGAGCTCGAAGAGCACGATCAGCATGCCGTTTGTTGAGACGAGCAGGCCGTAGACGCGCGACGGAAAGCCGGCGGCGCGCACGTGCAGCGCGAAGGTCGATCCGAGTTGGAAGTCGACGGTGGTGATGCAGAGCGTCGCAAGAAGAAAGAGGATGAATGGCTTGTCGCGTGCGGCGACGCGCAACGCCTCGCCGGTCCGCTCCGTTTTAACGTACGTGCGCAGTCCGTGCGGAAGCGCGAAGAGCGCGATGAAGCCGTAGACGATCGACGTCGCGGCATCGCCGATGAAGAGCAGCGTGAACGAATGATCTGCGAGGAATCCGGCGGTTGCGGGTCCGGCCGCGAAGCCGAGGTTGATCGCGAGGCGGTAAATCCCGAACGCGGTGACGCGATGTTCTTCGCCGACCAGATCGCCGACGAGCGCGTAGCTCGCCGGGCGATACAACTCGGAAAGCGCTCCGGTGATGCAGGTCAGGATCACGATCGGCGCATAACTTCGCGCCTGCGACAGCGCGAGCATCGACGCGGCGGAACCGAACATCGACAGCACGATGGTGTTGCGGCGTCCGATGCGGTCGGCGAGATGTCCGCCCGCGGACGAGGCGATGAGATGGCCGAGGCCGTATGCGCCGACCGCCAGTCCCGCTTGCGCGCTCGAGTAGCCGATGCGCGTGAGGTAGAGGATCAGGAAAGGGATGACGAACGTACCGAAGCGGTTGATGAACGTGCCGCCGAAGAGAATCCAGGCTGGCTTTGGGAGCGCTCGGATGTTGTCTCGGAACGAGTGCACCGTGCAAGCGTCCTACGCGAATTCGAAGCGGACGCGTTCGCGGAGGTGGCCGAGGATCGCGCCGAGGAGTGCGCCGGTCGTGTTCCAGATGATGTCGTTGATGTCGGCCACGCGGTCGGGGAGAAAGTACTGCCACCCTTCGATCGCGCAGGTGAAGGTGAAGCCGAGGAGGACGGTCAAGACGTAGGTCTGCATCGTCGGGCGGTTCACCGTGTAGAGCGCGATGAAGAGCAGGAAGCCCCACGGCACGAACAGCAGGATGTTCGCGATGATCGGCACGACCATCACCGCGAGGATGTGCGTCGACACCGGATGCCGCGCGATGCGGTGCGAGATGTGGCGGAGATCCTCGAACGGCAGCGGGTCGACTTTCGCGTAGCTCTTCCCCGACATCCACACCGTCGTCATCACGATGAGCACCGTGACCGCGAGCAGCAGGATGATCGTGACTGGGCGCTTGATCGTGATTTCGGTAGGCATGCGTTAGTGGATAAGTAGATTAGTGGATCAGTAGATCAGGAAACGGATTGCCTTGTCCTAATCCACTAATCGACTGATCGACTAATCCACTAGACATTCACAAACCGTCGGAAGCCCACGTTCAGGATCAACCCTATCGCCATGAAGAACATCATCGTGGCCGAGCCGCCGTACGAGATCAGCGGCAAGGGGATGCCGGTCACGGGCAACAGTCCGATCTGCATCGAGACGTTGATCAGGATGTGGAAGATGAAAAAGCAGATCAGCGACAGGACCAGGAACGTCCCGCCGCGATCGCGCGACGCTTTGGCGACCGACAGCGATTCCACGATCAGAAACAGATACAACGTGAGCACCACGCTGACGCCGGCGAAGCCCCACTCTTCGCCGAGAACGGAGAAGATGAAATCGGTGTGGCGGGCGGGGAGGTACTCGAGGTTGACCTGCGTCCCGTGCAGAAATCCTTTGCCGGTGATGCCGCCGGAACCCGTGGCGATCTTGGCCTGCATGACCTGATAGCCGGATCCGAGCGGGTCGCGCGCGGGGTCGAGGAAAATCTTGATCCGCTCTTTCTGAAACGGCTTCAGGAAATGCCAGCCGACGGGAAGCGCGACGAGAAAGCAGAGCGTCGCGATCAACCACAGCTTCGGCTTGATGCCGCCGAAGAACATCGCCACGCCGAAGAGCGGAAAGAAGCTGGCCGCCGATCCGAATGCCGGCTGCAGCGCGATGAGCACGACCGGAAAGCCGATCATCCCCATCACCACCGCGAAGCTGCGGACGTCGAGGTAGGCGCGGTCGTTGGAATCGAAGTACTTCGCGATCAAAAGCGCCGTGAAGATCTTCATGAATTCCGACGGCTGAAATTGAAAGCCGCCAATGTGAATCCACGATTTGACGTTACGCGTGAGCCGGTCGGATGCGAGCAGATACGCGAGCAGCACGATGCCGACGCCGTACAGAAACGGCGAGATCTCCATGAGCACGTGGTAGTCGATGGCGATGAAGACGACCATCAGCGCGATGCCGGTGAGCGTCCACATGACCTGCTTCCGAAACAGCGGCGCCTCGGGACCAAAATACGTGGCGCTGTAGACGAGCAGACAGCCGATCGCCGCGATGAGCAGCGCGGTCGTGAGCAGGTTGAGATCGAGGCGGGAAATCGTGCGTGAGACGGACATGAAGCAGTGGATCGGTAGATTAGTGGATTCGTCGATCAGACGCACTCGAATCTTGCGTCCGAGCCGTCGATCTACGAATCACTAATCGACTAATCCACTATCTCTTCGGGATTTCCTGGTTGTAATAGAACATCGCCGTCACGCGCTCGGAGTCGTTCGGAAAGTTCGCGGGCAGCGGATTGAGCGGGGAGGAGAGCTCGATCCCTTTCTTCGCGGCGAAGTCGTACGGCGGCACGCCGGAGCTCTGCAGGATGGTCACGTCAGTGATGCTGCCGTCGCGATGGATCGTGAAGCGGATCGTGACGACGCCTTTGAGGCCGGTCTGGATCAGGTGCGGCATGTTCGAGTACCAGTTCACCCGAATCCTGCTGACCATCCCCTCGGCGTAGTCGCCCCAATCGAACCACGACGATTCGAACGACAGCGGGCCGTCCTGCGCGAAGCCCTTCTCGCCGCCGGCAGCGCCTTTGAGGTCGGGGCCATCCTGTCCGCCGCCGAGCGACGCGACCCTGCCGACTTCCTTGATCGCGTTGCGCCAGTTCACCGGACCGACGGCGGCGTTCGCCTGTGCCGGCTGACGATAGGTGAGTGTGGAAAGCGCCTGCGGATTCGGCGGCGTCGGAGTGGTCGAGGGCTGCTGCTGCGAGTCGGCAGCTGCCGCGGCTTGCTGCGATGGAGTGGCCTGTTGCCGTTGACCGGCGGGAGATTTCGGAGGCGTGTAGATCTGGCTGCCGTCGCCGGGACGTTGCGTCGGCTTCTGGCCGGTCGGATTCGGCGTCGACGCTTTGCGATTGCCGTCGGAGAGAGCCGCGTTCGACGACGGTGCGCGATCGAGCTTCGGGCCGGGCGCTTCGACGAACGCCTTGTCCGGATTCTGGCGGATCAGTTCGACGTAGCGCGCGATCGGCGGCGCCGGCGCATCTTTCGAGACTGGCTTGTAGGTGGCGATGAAATACGCGAGCAGAAGCGCGTGGACGATGAAGGAGACGATGACGGCGACGCTGACCCCGCCGCTCCGCGTATCGGCCTGGTCGCCGAGGAGGTCGATTCGCTCTTCGAAATCGTGGAGGTCGTGGTCCAAATCGGGAGTCCTCAGCGTAGAAGTTGGCCTGTCTCCGATTTCTTCCCCGGAGTGGATGCTAAACTCGATTCAATGTCCGACGTTTTCCAACCGGCACTGCCGCCTCCGCCGCCGCCGCCCCCACCACCGTTGCGGCCGCCAGGAATCGGTTTCGATTTCGCGCGTCCGTTTACCTTTACGTTTGAGGACCCGCGCTGGGTACATAAAGTTTTACTCGGCGGACTCTTCGCACTGGCGAGCATCTTCATCATCGGCGGATTCTTCCTCTACGGCTATCTGGCGCGCCTGGCGCGCAACGTCATCGCTGGCGTGCAACATCCTCTCCCTGAGTGGGACGACCTCGGCGAGTTCTTCAGCGAAGGGCTGCGACTTTTCTGTGTCGCCTTGATCTATACGCTGCCGATGATCTGCCTGGTGCTCGTTTTCATCGTGCCGTCGATCATCGCGCAGAACGCCGATAGCGAAGCGCTCCGCAACATCGGCGGCGGGATGGCCGCGTGCGTCTGGTGCCTGATCTTCCCGCTTGGACTGGCGTTGGCGATCTGGCTTCCGGCCGCGCTACTGTTTACGGCGATCGAGCAGCGCTTCGGAGCCGGGTTCGAGTTCGGGCAGATCGCGGCGTTCATCAAGGGGAACATCGGCAACTACCTGCTGGCCTTCGTGGTCTGGCTGGTCGTCCGAATGATCGTTCCGTTCGGCTTCATCCTGCTGTGCGTGGGCGTCTTCTTCACGACGTTCTGGTCGCTGGTCGTGGCCACATACGCATTCGCGCAGACGTGGCGGCTCGCTCATCCCCAGCACACGCGATAGTGAAGCGCGACACAAAAATCGTGGCCAGCGTCATCGGCGGAATCGCGAGCGCGATTCTGGCGGGCTCGGTGACCTGCGCGCTGGCGATTGCGAACGGCGCATCGATGCGATGGCGGCTGCTCTTCCGCGTCTTCTGTCACGGCATCCCCGAACGTTGTCTCTACCTCTGGAACGTTCCGATGCCGATCTGCGCGCGCTGCACGGCCATCTACGTGGGGCTGATCGTGTCGATCGCCGTCTTCCTGCTTCTGCCGCGAATGACGGAGCGATTCGCGAGGATCGTCCTGTGCGCCGCCGCCGTTCCGATGGCCATCGACGGCTTGACGCAGCTCGCAAAACTGCGCGTCAGCACCAATACGCTTCGCATAGAAACCGGCCTCGTGCTCGGGATTGCGTTCGGCGTGTGGGCTCTGAGCGCGATCGAAAATCACACCGCCGTCACGATTCCTTGACCTCACCTTCACCGTGGGTTACGCTTCCGAGCAAGCTTCCATCGCACCGAAAACAATCGAAATGGCCTTCCAGGGATCGCTCAAAGAGCTTCCGCTGCCCGACATCATCCAGTTGGTCAGCGTATCCGGAAAGACGGGCAAGTTCACTCTCTCCCGAGATCACGACCGCGGCTACATCTACCTGAAAAACGGGCAGATGGTGCACGCCACGGTCGGTGAGTTGGTCGGCGAGGAAGCGATCTACGCGCTCGCCATCTGGAATCAGGGAGACTTTCAATTCGGTCCCGGCGAAGAGCCCGACCGGCAGACCATCACCAAGTCGAACACGAACCTGTTGATGGAAGCCGCGCGCCGTCTCGACGAGTGGCGGGTGCTTTCGAAGAAGGTTCCCTCGGTCGATTACGTCCCCGAACTGCAGGTGCGCGAATCGCGTCACGAGCAGATCACGCTGAATCCGCAGGAGTGGCTGCTGGTCACGCGTATCGACGGCCATCGCTCCATCTCGGACATCGGCAAGGTGCTCAACATCTCCTCGTTCGAGGTCGCCAAAATCCTCTACGGGATGATCACCGGCGAGCTGGTCGCCTTAAAAAAAAAGTCTGAATTCGTTCGAGACGAAGAGAGCGGCGAGCTAGTCGACCTGGCCGCGCGCATCCGAACAATCGCCGAGGAGTACATCGGCAACAGCGCGCACAAAACCATCGAGAAGCATTTCCTGCGCGCCCTCGACGGCATCATGAGCGGCGACGGCGAACAAGCGGTCGATGCGATGGTGATCGAGTTCGAGAAGACCGCATCGCTGCTGCGCGGCCTCGCTGTGACCGAGCAGTTGCGCTCGCGCATCAGCGAATTGCGCACGGCGGTCTAAATCCGTTTAACCGCAGAGGCACTGAGGACACAGAGAAACCTCTGTGATCTCTGTGTCTCTGTGGTGATAACCGTCTCCTTCGACCCGCGTATACCTCCGCATGCTCGTCCTCGACGGCGTCAATAAGAAGTTTCGCGGCGGCAACTTCGGCGTCCGCGATCTCTCCCTCTCCATCGGCGGCGGCGTCCTCGGGCTCCTCGGACCGAACGGCGCCGGCAAGACGACGCTGATGCAGATGATCGCCACGATCACGCGGCCGACCTCGGGAACGATTCGCTTTCAGGACATCGATGCCGTTCGCGATCCCGACGCCATCCGCAGAAAACTCGGCTATCTGCCGCAGGACTTCGGCGTCTACGACAACCTCACCGCGATCGAGTTTCTCAGCTACTTCGCCGCGCTGAAAGGTGTGCACAGCCGCGCGCGCGTCAACCAGATGCTGGAGATGGTGAACCTGCACAACGTCGCCAAACGCGCGGTCGGCGGATTCTCCGGCGGCATGAAGCAGCGCCTCGGCATCGCGCAAGCGCTGATCAACGATCCCGATCTGGTCATCGTCGACGAGCCGACCGCGGGACTCGATCCCGAGGAGCGTGTGCGATTTCGCAATGTGCTCGCGGATGTCGGGCTGGGCAAGCTAGTGATCCTTTCCACGCACATCGTCTCGGACGTCGAGTCGGTGGCGACGCACATCGCCATCATGAACGCCGGCTCCATCATCGCGTGCGCCACTCCCGAAGAGCTGATGCGCAGTGCCGAGGGAAGCGTGTGGGAGCTGGTGGTGCCGTCGGAACGGTTCGATGAGCTGCGGCGCACCGCGCGTGTTTCGAGTGCCGTGCGCAAGTCGGATGGCGTGCATGTGCGCATCGTCAGCAGCGACGTGCCGCGCGGCGCGTCCGCGGCGGAGCCGACGCTCGAGGATGCATTTCTCTACACGATGAGCACGAAGGCCGCGGCGTGAGCCATAACTCGACAGGTCGCATTGCCGCCATCATCCGCGCCGACTTTCTGATCCGCTTCCGCCGCCTTTCGACGGTGATCATCTTCCTGTTCCTGAGTGGCTTCGCGTACGTGTGGGTGCCCGACGCTGCAACGGGCCGCACGCTGATGCAGATCAACGGCGCGCGCGTGCTCTACAACTCCGCCGCGATCGGGATGGGGACGTCGATGCTGGCGTCGGTCTTCATCGGGCTGTTCGGCTTCTACGTCGTGTCGAACGCCGTCCGGCGCGACGTGAACTCGCGCTGCGGCTACGTCATCGCCTCGACGACGATGCGCAGCGGCGAGTACATCATCGGCAAGTTCCTGGGCAATGTCGTCTTCCTGACGACGTTCATCAGCGGCTATATGGCGGCATCGATGGCCATGCTGCTCGTGCGCGGTGAGGCGCCGCTGGAGCCGCTGATTTTCATGAAGCAGTACGCGATCGTGACGCCGTCGACGATCGTCTTCATCTCGGTTGCCGCGATCGTCTTCGAATCGATTCCGTGGCTTTCCGGCCGCTTCGGCGACGTCTTCTACTTTTTTGTCTACGCGGCGTCGCTCGGAATCGTGGCCAGCTCGATGGAACAGGGCGGCGGGGGAGTGCTGCGCTTCTTCGACTTCAGCAGCTTCGGCTACCTGATGGAACAGTGCCGCGAGACGTTTCACACGACGTCAATGTCGATCGGAGCGTCGAGTTTCAATGCCGCCAAAGCACCGATCACGATCGCGGGACTCAATCTCGCCGGCGATGCGTGGGCCACGCGCCTGGTGTCGACGATCACGCCGATTCCGATGCTTCTGCTGGCGCGAGTTTTCTTTCATCGCTTCGATCCCGCGCGGATCCGCGCCGCCGGCGTGAAAGGAAAACGCGGCTGGATGCGCAGCTTCAACGCGCTCGCCAAACCATTCGTCCGTCCGCTAGCCGCGATTCCCGTGCGCGGCGCTGCGATGACCGACGCGATGATGACCTTCGCCATCACACCATTCGCGGGCATCGCGCTGATCGGCATCACCATCGCTTCGCTGGCAAGTCCGAAATCGCTCCCGATCACGTTCGCCATCGCCGCGATCGTCATCTCCGACATCGCCTCGCGCGACCGCCGCGCCGGCACGACCGCTCTCCTCTCCGCGTCTCCGCGCCTCCGCGAGAACACCGTCCTCTGGAAATTCGCGTCCGCATCGATCCTCGCGGCGATGCTTCTGATCGTTCCACTCGTGCGTAGCCCGATTTCCGTCATCACCGGCATTCTGCTCATCGCGGCCGCCGCAACATCGCTCGGCGTGATCAGCGGCAATCCAAAGACATTCATCGTCCTCTTCCTGACGTTCTGGTACATCGTCGTCAACGACCATGGGAAGGCAAAGGCGCTCGACTTCGCGGGGTTCTACGGCCCGCCGCCGATGGGCGTGGTCGTCATGTACGTGGGGATTGCGATGGCGTTCCTTGCCACAGCGGCCATCGTGTATCGCGCGCGACTGTCAGTGTGATCGGCGGCCAATGTGGCACAGACCACAGATGTCCAAATTAGCTGGGAGTCGCGATGCGTGGATTCCTGCAGGGCTGCCGCGCGCGGCACGAAGCCGCCGGAGGTGGCTCGTACGGTAGCCGGTGGTCGCGTGCGAAGCGCGAGACCACCGGATTGACGAGCGCGCCCCGATTTTCCGACCGCGGCAGCGGTCGCGGAGGGAATCCACGCGCTTGGTATTTGATACGCGACCCCGGCCGGGGTCGATGAACCATCCGCGCTATTTTCCGGTGGTCTCTCGCTCCGCGAGCGACCACCGGCTACCCTACGAGTCGCCTCCGGCGACGGCGTTCCTCTAATTTGGACACGTCTGGGCACAGACACTCTTATCTGTGCCACATCACTTCTTCGCTTCGCTCACCAGCGTCGCCAGCCACGCATCGGTCTTGATGAACCCTTTGCCCCACGCATCCCACGGCGCCAGGATGTTCTCCGCTTTCATCTGATCGAGCGTCTTGCCGGCGGCGAGTGCCGTCGCAACCGCTTTCGTCGTGCCGCGGAGCACGTCGGCGAACGCGCGCAGGCCGGCTTTGTCGGAGAGCGGACCGTGACCTGGGATCACTTTCGCGTCGTCCGGCATCGTCGAGAGGACCTTGTCAACCGCGGCGAGCATCCCTTTGACGCTACCGCCGTTGTCGGCGTCGACGAAGGGGTACATGCCGTTGAAGAAGTCATCGCCCATGTGCACCACGTTCGACTGCGTGAAGAAGATGATCGAGTCGCCGTCAGTGTGGCCGTGGGGGAAGTGGACGGCGCGGATGTCTTCGCCGTTCACGTGAATCGTGGCGCGGTCATTGAACGTGATCACCGGCAGCGCATCCTTCGGCGCGGGCGGCGTGGCGTTGCCCATCACGGTCGTGCCGGCGGCGAGACGCGTGCGCACGTTTTCGTGAGCGATGATCGGGCCGTCGTGACCGAAGATCGCGTTCCCGCCGGTGTGATCGCCGTGGTAGTGCGTGTTGAGGATGAACTTGATCGGTTTCGCGGTGATGCCGTGCAACGCCTCGCGGATCTTCGGCGCGAGCGGCGCGAACTGGTCGTCGACAATGACGATCCCGTCGTCGCCTGACGACACGCCGATGTTGCCGCCGGCGCCTGTGAGCATGTACACGGTGCCCGCCACCTTCTGTACTTTGATCTCGATCTTGCTGAAATCCTGCTGGGCGAAGACAGAGGTGGCGGCGAAGGCGACGATGACGATCATCAGGTTGCGCATGACGGCGGATTGTAGATGAGGTCGACCGAGACCATCGTGCGCATCGGCTATCCATGGTGGCTGCGCCTCTTTCTGCATCGCCGTACGATCGCCATCACCCTCGGGCGGCGCATCTACGTCGCGGAAGGACACGCCAGCGATGCGCTTCTGCGGCATGAGCTGGTGCACGTTCGTCAGGCAGGCGAGCTGGGGATTCTTCGATTCCTGTGGCGCTACGTCGCGGAGTACGTACGGAACCGCCGCCGCGGGATGCCGCACGATGACGCGTATCGCGCGATCTCTTTCGAAGCCGAGGCCTTCGCAGAAGAGGGCGGGCAAACCGTATAATCGCGCCTTCGCGAACATCCTGATGATCCAATTCCACGCGCTCGAAATCCCGCAGCTGGAACGCTTTCTGGAGCGCCAGAAAGCGGGACTCTCACTCAAAAGCGACATCGATCTCGACCTCATCCTTCGCCAGATTCTGCAGAAGGCGAACGAGTTCGTGCCGTCGGAATCGGGCTCGATCCTTCTCGACGATCCCTTCCGCAAAGTGGCCACGCGCCGCGACAATGAACTCGTCTTCATCGCCACCTTCGGCCACGCCAGCCGCAACCTCATCGGCCAGCGGCTCTCCGCGAAGTTCGGCATCGTCGGGCAGGTCTATCAGACCGGAACGCCGTATGTTTCCGCCGACGTGAAGGAGGACGACTTCTTCTACGCCGAGTTCGACGAGCAGCTCGGCCACAAAACGCACTCCGTCGTTTGCGTTCCGATCTACATCGGTAAGACCGTCTGCGGCGTGCTCGAGCTGATCAACCGTCTCGACGGCGACATTTTCACGGAGCGCGACAAGACGCTGCTGGAGATCTTTGCCGGTTACACCTCATTCACGCTGCAGAACGCGCTCGATGCCAAGCGCGCGCACGAGCTGGCGAAGAAGGACGACCTGACCGGCCTGTACAACGATCGCTGGTTCAACGTACGCCTCACCGAAACGCTCTCCGACGCGCGCAAGAGCGGCAATGAAGCGGTGCTGATCTTCATGGATCTCGATCGTTTCAAAGCGATCAACGACGGACACGGTCATCTCGCCGGCAGCCAGGTTCTGCGCGAAGTCGGCTTCCTGCTGAAACGAATCGTCCAGCAGGGTGACGCCACTGTCGCGCGCTATGGCGGCGACGAGTTCGTGATCGTTCTTCCAAACACGAAACTCGAAGAGGGCATCGCCGTCTGCGAAGACATCCGGCGTACGATCGAGGAGACGGAGTTCCTGTCGCGCGAGTGGGGATTCAGCATGCCGCCGCTTCACCTGGCCGGCCTCCTTTCCGCCTCACTCGGCATTGCCCAACACCTGCCGGTCACTTACTCGAACGCGTCTCTCGATCAGGAGAAAAGCGATCTCCTCCGCCGCGCCGACGCCGCCATGTACCGCGCCAAATCGCTCGGCAAGAATCTCGTCGTGGTCAGCAGAGTGGGCGAGGAATTGCAACCGGCGGCGATGGTGGCTAGTCGATCAGTAGATTAGTGGATCAGGGAACTGTCTGCCGTCCTATCTACTGATCACAATCTACTGATCCACTGCTTCTGCTATCTTTCGAAATCTCAATTTGGAGGTTGACGTCCTTGGCGAAAATCACTGCGGAGTACATTTGGATCGATGGGCAGAAGCCGACCGCGAAGCTTCGTTCGAAGACGAAGATTCTCGACGGCGCGAAGTCGCTGGCGGACATCCCGGAGTGGGGCTACGACGGCTCCAGCACGGAGCAGGCCACGGGGCATTTCAGCGATCTGCTTTTGCGTCCCGTGAAAATGATGCCCGACCCGTTGCACCGCGAGGGCGACGTGCTCGTTCTGTGCGAGGTGCTCAATCCGGACGGCACCGTCCATCCGAGCAACACGCGCGCGTTTCTGCGGCAGGTGGCCGAGCAGTACAAGGATCACGATGCGTGGTTCGGCATCGAGCAGGAGTACACCTTCTTCGAGGGCAACCGTCCCCTCGGCTGGCCCGATCACGGATTTCCCGCGCCGCAGGGAGGCTACTACTGCGGCGTCGGAGCGGATGAAGTCTTCGGACGCGACGTCGTCGAAGCACACGCCGATGCCTGCATGCGCGCCGGCATCCACATCGTCGGCACGAACGCCGAGGTCATGCCGGGACAGTGGGAGTTCCAGGTCGGAGCCCTGCCGGCGCCCGACATTGCGGACGAGCTCTGGCTCGCTCGCTGGCTGCTGTACCGCATCGGCGAAGAGTTCGGCGTCAGCGCGACGTTGTATCCGAAGCCAGTCAAGGGCGATTGGAATGGCGCCGGCGCGCACACGAACTTCTCCACGAAAGCGACGCGTGCCGAGGGCGGCATGAAGGTGATCGAGGAAGCGATGAAGAAACTCGAACGCCGCCACGACGCACACATCAAGGTTTACGGCGCGCACAACGAAGAGCGTCTGACCGGCCTGCACGAAACCGCGCCGATCCACGCGTTCCGCTACGGCATCAGCGACCGCGGCGCCTCGGTGCGCATCCCGATGGCCACGGCCAATCAGGGATTCGGATACTTCGAAGACCGCCGTCCGGCCGCGAACATGGATCCGTATCAGGTCTGCGCACTTTTGATTGAAACCGTCTGCGGTCCCTGACGTCATAGAATGCGGCGGCCGGTCAGACAGACCGGCTGCCGCGCAATGCCGATGATCGAACTGCTGCTCAACGCAATCTGGCTGGCTATCGTCGCCGCCGCCTTCCTGGCGGTGCCGCGCCGCTCCAGCCGCGCCACGCTCGGCATCGCCTGCATCCTTATTCTGCTCTTCCCGATCATCTCCGTCTCCGACGATCTCGCGCTCGACGGCAACTCGCTCGAAGAAGCGCTGGCGATCATCGTCTGCATGCTGCTGCTGGCCGTGGCGTTCATGGCGCTGTCGCGTGTTCAGCACGTGATCCCGGCACCCGCGTTGATCCTGGTCACGATTCCGTCCGATCCGCGCTCTCCTCCTCGCGCCTAGCCAGCCGGCCTCGCGCAGCGCGTTCGTTCTGAACGCGGCCTTTCCCATCGACGCCCTGCGTGAACTCCGGCCGTGAAATGGCGGCATCCTCGCGTGCTGGCTCCCCCTGGGCCGGCACACCGGGCTCGGGGGTGTCGCCTTTTGACGGCCGGTTTATCCGCAGATGACGCAGATGTCTCAGATAGAAATCTGCGTTTGATCTGGCGCTATCTGCGGATCACTTCACCTTGTGGGCGGTTCTCGGATCGTTGCGGTCGTCGCGCCAGGCGGGGTGATTGAAGTGGATCACGTTATCGCCGTTGAACGATGCCACCGCGGCGTTGAACGTCAGCGTGCCGATGGTGCGCCAGTTGCGGATGTCGCGGCGCTCCTTCAGCGGATTGCCGCGCGTCGTTCCTTCGTCGGATGTTTGGATGCGGAAGGTGAGCGTCCGTTTCGGCGTCGCATCGGCGCGGTCGTAGATCTGGGCCATGATCTCGTCGCGAAAATCGAGCGCGTCGCCGGGGATCACCGGCTGCTCCGGGACGACCGCGAATTGCATGAACTCGGGTGAGCGCGTCGGCTGGCCGGC
The DNA here is from genome assembly GCA_035995985.1 of Thermoanaerobaculia bacterium. Taxonomy (GTDB): domain Bacteria; phylum Acidobacteriota; class Thermoanaerobaculia; order Gp7-AA8; family Gp7-AA8; genus JADGNZ01. The sequence goes on from DASYJY010000238.1 coordinate 24,892, forward strand.
GGCGAGGCCCAGCTCCGCGATCTGGTACACCTGACGAATCGTCGGTTGCGTCTCGGCGCGCTTCAGCGCAGCACCGGTCGCGAGGAGCGTGGGGAAGCCGAGGCCGCGGCGGAAGACCGTGGTGTTCGGGGCGTTGAGGAGAAGGGCCTCGTTGATCGTCTTGCTGTAGTCGCCGCCGATGTCTTCCTGCGTGATGAAGTTCGCGGTCGGCAGGCGTTCCGCGTGATTCGGATCGGTCGTCGGATAGATGCGGCCGACCATCGCCAGCGAGCGCGTGTTGCCGCGGCGCGTCTCCGTGCAGCAGGTCGAATAGCGCGCCACGCACAGGCCGCGGCTGCCTTTCGCGAAGTAGCCGCTGTACGGCGTGTCTTCGGTGATCTCCCACATCCCGGTGAGGCAAATCCCATTCGCATGGACGAGCCGGCGGTATCCCTTTCCGTTCGCACCCCAGCGCAGATCGGCGTGCGACGCCAGCGTCCTGCGCGCCGCCTCGAGCAGAACCCACGGTTTTCCAAAGGGGAGGATGCCGCGCATCACGGTCCAGAACGTGACCGGGAAACGCTCGAATGGCGTCACTCCGTCCCAAACGCGTTGGTAAGGATTGGCAAAGACCGCGTCGCGCACCTCGGCGAACCTTGATCCGGAGAACTTCGCATCGTCAGGGGTCAGACCTTCGATTCCCAGTTCATCGTCATTCATTGTGCTGGGCAGTTTACGCGCATGGATGGGATTCCGTCAGTTAGTCAGAAGATGGCAGCGAACGTGCTGAGGCTGCTTGGCAGAAAGAGGGGACATTCAATATGAACAGTTTGATCTGGTTTCTGATCATCGGCGCGATTGCGGGTTGGCTGGCTGGCTTGGTGATGAAGGGGCGCGGCTTCGGCCTGCTCGGCGACATCATCGTGGGCATCATCGGCGCCTTCCTCGGCGGATGGTTGTTTGGGAAGTTGGGAGTTTCGTTCGGAGGCGGCCTGGCCGGCAGCCTGATCGTGGCGTTCCTCGGCGCGGTGATCCTGCTGTTCCTCGTGCGGCTGATCAAGCGAGCCTGACGAGATACAGATCCGCTTGCCGGGCGGAAGCGTATCGTCACGTGCATGAGCACACTCGAAACGCCTCAACCGCCCGGCAAGAACGGACTTCCACTCCTCGGCGAGACGCTGTCATTCGCAAAGAATCCGTTTCGCTTCATCGAGGAACGCCTCTCCACGCACGGCCGCATCTTCCGCTCCAACATCCTCGGCCGGAAGGCGGTAATCCTGGCGGGTGCCGAAGGCGCGGGAGTCTTTATCGATCCCAACGTAGTCAAGCGCGACGGAGCGATGCCGCCGCACGTGCAGGCGCTGTTCGGCGGACGCAGCCTGCCATCGCTCGACGGCGAAATTCACAGCGCGCGCAAGAAGCTGGTCAACCAGGCGTTCAATCGCGCGGCGTTGGCCGAGTACCTGCCGATCGTCCAGCAGACCGTCGAGACGTACTTTCACAAATGGCCGGCGTCAGGGGAGATCCGCTGGCTCGATGAGTTGAAACGGCTGGCGATCGAAGTGATCTGCACGACGGTGATGGGGATGCCGCCGGGCAACGAGATGGATGCGCTGCGAACCTACTACGGCATCCTCACGGACGGTTTCGCGACGCTGCCGATCAACATACCCGGCACTCGCTATCGCAAGGCGCTGCAGGCGCGCGATCGCATCCTCGATGTTCTTCGCCGCCTCGTTCGCGAGCGCCGTCAGACGCCGACGAACGATGGGCTTTCGCGCATGCTCACCGCTGCGATCTCATCGAACGCAACGCTTTCCGACGATGATGCCGCGCTCGAACTGCATCACATCGTCATCGCCGGCTACATCGTCTACGCGGAATTGGTTTCAATCGTCCAGCAGCTGACGGCGCATCCCGACGTTCGCGCGAAACTCGCGGCGGAGATCGCGTCGAAAGCGTCGGACGGAGCGCTGTCACTCGAAACGCTGATGACGATGCCGTATCTGCTGCAGGTTACGAACGAGGTCAAGCGGCTCTGTCCGATCGTGCCCGCCGTCTTCGGCAAAACGAAAGCGCCGCTGCATTTCGATGGCTACTCCGTCCCCGCCGGTTGGATGGTGGTGTGGCCGGTGACACCGAGTCATGTCGCACAGAGCGCGTACACGAATCCGACTGCATTCGATCCAGACCGCTTCTCGCCGGAACGCGCCGAGGATAAGCGGCACGAGCATGCGTTCGCGCCGCAGGGTGCGGGGCCGGCCATGGGACATCGCTGCCCCGGGCTCGATTTCGCGACGTACATCATGGAAGTCTTCGCTGTCGTGCTGCTGCGCGGCTACACGTGGGAACTGCCGCCGCAAAACTACGAGATCGATTTCAGCAAAACGCCGCCGGAGGCAAAGGACGCGCTGCGGGCGAGGGTGAGCGCGAAGTAGACTTCGCGCGATGACCGTTCCCGTTCTTACGATTCCCGGCCTCTGGAACTCCGGCCCGCAGCATTGGCAGACGTATTGGGAAGCGCGAAATCCCTCTTTCCGCCGCGTGCAGCAGCGCGATTTTGAGCATCCCGACCGTTCCGAGTGGGTTGCCAATCTGGAGATGGCGGTCACCGACTGCGACGCGCCGCCCGTTCTCGTTTCCCACAGCCTCGGATGCTCGCTCGTCGCGCAATGGGCCGAGGATTGCGGCGGGCAGGGAGTGCTCGGCGCGTTTCTCGTCGCGCCGAGTGACGTCGAACATCCCGACTATCCGATCGAGGGACGCAGCTTCTCGTACATGCCGCTCTCCCGACTGCCGTTTCCAAGTGTCGTCATCGCCAGCACGAACGACGTGTTCGTGAGCGTCGACCGCGCGCGCCAGTTCGCGGATGCGTGGGGGAGTCGTCTGATGTTCATCGGCGACGCCGGCCACATCAACGGCGAGTCCGGTCACGGACCGTGGCCTGAAGGCGAGCAACTGCTGCTCGACTTCTGCAATAGCGTCGTCGCCGTCAGATAGGCACGTCATGAAGCGCCTGCTCATCGTTGAAGACAAAGAGTCGCTCGCGCATATGTTGCGCGAGACCGTCGAGGCGGAGGGACTCGAGGCCGACGTCGCACGCGACGGGCGCGAGGCGACGACGCGGATCGCGTCGGGCCAGCGCTACTTTGCGGTGCTCACCGATTTGCGGATGCCCGGTGCAGACGGCATCGCGGTGCTGCGGCAGGTCAAAGAAAGCGATCCCGATTGTCCGGTCATCGTCATGACGGCGTTCGGAACGATCGAGAATGCGGTCGAGGCGATGAAGCTCGGCGCGTACGACTTCGTGCAGAAGCCGGTCGACGTCGATCACTTGCTGCTGCTCCTGCGGCGTTGCCGCGAGTATCGCGAGTTGCGTTACGAGAACATCCTTCTGAAGGATGAGTTCCAGCAGCGCTATCGCCTTCCTGCGATCGTCGGTGAGTCGCCGCGGATCGTGGAAGTCTCGAATGCGATCCAGCGCGTGGCGCCGACCGACTCGACCGTGTTGCTGCAGGGCGAGTCAGGCACTGGCAAGGAGTTGTTCGCACGCGCGATTCATCAACTCTCGCCGCGGCGCGACCGGCCGTTCGTGGCCATCAACTGCGCCGCCATTCCGGAGACGCTGATCGAGAACGAGCTGTTCGGACACGAGAGGGGCTCCTTCACCGGCGCGACCGGACGGCAGCTTGGCAAGTTCGAGCTGGCCGACAGCGGCACGATTTTCCTCGACGAGATCGGCGACCTCGGCCTCAGCGTTCAGTCGAAAATTCTGCGCGTGATTCAGGAGCGGCGTTTCGATCGCATCGGCGCCACCTCCACGCTCGACGTCGACGTGCGCATCATCTGCGCCACGAATCGCACGCTTGCCGACGACGTGAAAGAAGGCCGCTTCCGCGAGGATCTCTTCTTCCGCATCAATGTGTTTCCCGTGACCGTGCCGCCATTGCGCGCGCGCCGCGAGGACATCGACGCGCTGAGCGACTTTTTCCTGCAGAAGTTCGCACGCGAGTTGAAAAAGGCATCGCTGCGCATTTCCGCCGATGCGCGCGAGGCGTTGCGCGCGTACGACTGGCCGGGCAACATCCGTGAGCTGGAGAACTGCATCGAGCGTGCGGCGATCCTCTGCGACAACGCCACCATCGAGCGCCGCGACCTTCACCTCGGCGATGCGTCGTCGGAAACGCTGCGCGATGCCCTCGACCTCTCGGGGACGTTGTCCGAGGCGTCGGAACGGGCCACACGCGTGGTCGAGCGGTTGAAGATTACGGACGCGCTGCAACGCGGCACGCGCGCCGACGCCGCCGAATCGCTCGGCATCTCCACCCGCACGCTCGCCGCGAAAATGAAAGAGCACGAGCTCGATGACTGACCGCATCCCCACCGCGCGCGACGTCATCGATCACCTCAACGAACGTTTCGCCGCGCGCGGCCTGCCGCACCGCATCGAAACGATCGACGTCCTGCCATACGTCTCGCCGATGTGGATGAGCAACTGGTCGGTACCGCAGCTCGACGCCGCGCCCGAGCGCGACGCCATCGACGAAGAGATCGCCGAGGCGAGATGGAAATGGCCACAAGTGCTCGACGAAGAGTGGGAAGCCAATCCGCCGAAGGCGATCTGAGTCGCGTGCGCGCGCGACCGTCCTCGAAGGCGCCGTCCCGTCGGCGAAGCCGGCGTAAGAACCGTAGCCCACAGGTTCACCTGTGGGAATCGAGGACCGCGCATCCTGGGAGCCCGTTTTAACGGGCGAAAGAAAGCTTTCTCTCGCCCGCCAAGGCGGGCTCACATTCAACGCAATCGTCGGACCCCCACGCTTGAAAGCGTGGGCTACGGTTCTTACGCCGGCTTCGCCGACGAGGCCCAATCGCTGCAGCAAGTCACAGTGCCAACCTCTGCGCGCGTTCGCCAACTCGGCGACACGATCTATCGCATCCGTACGTATCGTCCTCCCGGCAGCGCCTTCAGCCAGCCATCGAGTTCCAGTTGCAGCAGCGGCTCGGACAAGCCCGCGACGGACTTCCCCAGCGACTCTGCAACCGTGTCGATGTGGATCCCTTCGTCGCGGCGAAATGCTCCGAGCACTTCGCGCAATGGCGACGGCGGCTGTTCCGGCGGCGCCGGCGCAACATGCAGCTTCGACTTCAGCTCGTCGAGGATGTCGTTCGCATCGTGAACGAGTTTCACGCCGTACTGAATCAGCCGATGCGTCCCCTCCGAACCGGGTGAGAAGATCGAGCCGGGCACCGCGAAGACTTCGCGGTTCTGTTCCGCCGCGGTCCGGGCCGTGATCAGCGAGCCGCTGCGGCCGGTCGCCTCCACGATCACGGTCCCGAGCGAGATGCCGCTGATGATGCGATTGCGGATCGGGAAGTTGTGTTTGAACGGCGGCGTGCCGGGCGGGAACTCGGTAAGGATCAAACCTTTCGTTTCGATGTCGCTGAACAGACGGCGATTCTTCGGTGGGTAGACAAGATCGATGCCGGTGCCGAGGATTGCGATCGTGTCGCCGGAGGCATCGAGCGTGGCGCGGTGCGCTGCTGCGTCGACGCCGAGGGCCAGGCCGGAGACGACCGTAAGTCCGACGGAGACCAGGTCACGCGCCAGGTGCGTCGCCGCACTGATCGCGTACGGCGAGGCCTTGCGCGAGCCGACCATCGCGATCGATTGCTTGCTCGCTAACGCAAGATTGCCGCGATAGAAAAGCGCCAGCGGCGGATCGACTAACTGTCGGAGCAGCGGCGGATAGTCGTCATCCGCGAGCGTGACGGCGCAACTGCGCACGGCATCGATCTCCTTGCGAAGTTCATCATTCCGCCACGGAGCGCCGGCATCTGCTCCATCAATACTAAGCAGTTGCCGCAGCATCGCGGGCGATGCGCTGCACATCCTGGAGAGAGGGTCGAACGTGTCAATGAGGACTCGGATGCGGGACGGCGCGAGCGGGAGCAGGGCATACGCGATCAGGCGATCGCGGAGCGGGACTTCGGGCATATGCGTGTTGGTACCGCGGGAGGGAGCGATGCGTGTGGGACGCCGCCGCGACAATGGTAATCTCCGCGGACTGTCCGGTAAAGTCCTCGGAGGGAGATTGCCGATGAAAGGGATGCTTCGCTTCTCGATTCTCTTCGCCACGCTGGCTCTGTCGATCGGCTGTGGACATCGATCGGACCTCGCGCGCCCGGCCGCGCAGGACAACTTCGGCGTGCAGATGGCGCGCATGAATCTCTGGCGCGAGGCGATGTTCCGCTTCGAGCGGGCCATCGAGATCAATCCCGGCGACGCCCAGGCGCACAACAACCTCGCCGTCGCCTACGAGGCCAACGGCGATTTCGAGAAAGCGCGCAAGGAGTACCTCGAGGCGCTGAAACTCGACCGCACCAATCCCTACATTCAGAAGAATTACAGCCGCTTCGTGGAGTTCCTGTCGCGCAACAAGAAGCGCCAGGCCGCGACGCCAAAAGTGACTGCCCAGCCGCTGAAGGGCATCCCCACCGGCGCGACCTCGACGTCGGTCATCAACTCCGGCCAGCCGGACCGGCCCACGGGCGGGGACGTGCCGCCGCCGACCGCTGCCACTCCTCCGGGTGCGCAGCCCAGCGATCGTCCGCAGCCGTCGCCTCCCACTCCGCCGCCCACGCCGAATCCTCCCGGAGGTGTTCTGTGAAACGCGTTTCCGCAGCCGTCCTCGCCGCACTCCTTCCGCTTGCCGCGATCGCGGGCGTGACCGAAGTCAAACTGAAACTGCCGCTGAAGCCGAAGCTGCAGATCACGGGCGAAGAGAAAATCGCCATCGCGCCGTTCGTGATCGCCAATCGCGAAAAGAAAAATGACCGGGCGTCGAAGGTCGATGTCCAGGCGGAGTTTCAGCGTTACCTGAAGAAGCAACTCACCAAGAGCACCAAACTGCGTCTCGTCGATGTCCCGCAGACGCGCCTTCCGGGCAGCGACATGAAAGCGCTCGAAGCGAACCGCGATTACTGGAAGAGCCTCGGCGCCTCGACAGGAGCCGACTTCATCGTCTCCGGCGTGGTCGATTTCGACGTGAATGACAAGTCCGGCTACAAGACCGAGGAGTATGTGTCGCCGGCGGATGGACGGACGTACTACCGGCAGGTGCTCGTGGAAACCACCGGCTTCGTCTTCGATATCGACATCGCGGTATTCAATGCCGACACCGGCGAGAAAGTCATCGAAGACAATTTCCGCGATTTCAAGGAATTCGACCAACGCAATTACGACGAAATCCTTGGGCTATTCGAGAATCTTCGCTCCATGGAGACGCAGCTCGTCGGTATTTTCGTTCCCCAGGAGACGTCCGCCACAAGATACGTGTTTACGGAGTAGGGGGTAGGGTGTAGGGAGTGGGGAGTAGGAGAAAAGCAACGGCGATGCGCCATGCGACGTTTTCTCCCACACCCCACTCCCTACTCCCCACACCCTACACGTCGGAGGCTCATTTGAAGCGAACGATCGCTCTACTGTTCTTCGTCTCCATCCTCTTCGCGCCGAGCGCGTTTCCGTTCGGCCAGAACAAGATCGTCTACGACAAGTTCCATTGGAACATCTACCACGCCACGCATTTTGACATCTATTTTTATGATGAAGAAAAGCCCGCGCTGGAGAAAGTCGTCGACATGGCCGAAAGCGCCTACGACGATCTTTCGCGCAAGTTCAATTTCCAGATCTCGAAAAAGATCCCGATCATCTATTACGCCACGCATTCGGCGTTCGAGCAGACCAATGTCGATCTGAATTTCATCCCGGAAGGTGTCGGCGCGTTCGCCGAACCGACGCGCAACCGGATGGTCATTCCGATCGACACGACGGACGAGAAGCTGTTGCAGCTCATCCAGCACGAGCTCACGCACATCTTCGAGTACGAAATCCTCTTTCAGGGGAAACTCGGCAAAGAGGTCACGTCCAATCCGCCCACGTGGCTGATGGAGGGGCTGGCCTCGTTCATGGGCAATGACGAGGACTCGAAGGACCGGATGGTCCTGCGCGACGCCGTCGTCAATGACCAGGTGCCGGCCATCTCGCACGCGCAGGGCGGCGGCTATTTCGCCTATCGCTTCGGTCACGCCGTCTTCCAGTACATCCAGCAAAAGTATGGATGGGAGGGGCTGCGCGATTTCATTTACGAATACCGAAACACGCTCGGAAACTCAGTCGATAAAGCGCTCAAGCGTGCATTCGATGTGAAGCCGGACGAGTTTGACTCGCAGTTCCGTACCTGGCTCCGCAAGCAGTATCTGCCCGCTCTGGTCGCGAAAGGCGAGCCTCAGGAGTACGGCGATCCGTTCAAGATCGCCGAGAATGTGGCCAGCGAAGACATTTCGCCGGTGCCATCGCCGTCCGGCGATCTGCTCGCTTCGTTTGCGACGTACAAAGAGGACGTGGACGTCATCCTCTACAACATTCCTGAACGGCGCCTGCTGCGCAACCTGACAAGCGGTTACACTTCGAAATACGAGTACGCGATCGCCCAGATGTTCACGATCGGGCCGGTCATGGGACGCGACCTCGCCTTCGCGCCGAGCGGCGATCAGATCGCGCTCTTCGCCAAAAAAGAACGCGGGCGCAATCTCCTGTTGATCAATGCGCTCAGCGGCGCCATCGAGCACTCGGTGAAGATGGACCTGGAGCAGCAACTAGCACCGGCGTACTCGCCGAACGGGAAGACGATCGCCTTCGCCGCCTTCAAGGGCAATGTTCCCGATATTTACACCTACGACATTGAAAGCGGCGCGATTACCAATGTCACCAACGACAAGTTCTTCGACGGCGCGCCTGTCTTTTCGCCCGACGGCAAGTGGCTGATCTATTCGTCCGTCGTCAATGGATACGCGAAGCTCTTCAAATTGAATCTCGCCAATTACACGGAGCGTTACCAGATCACGACTGGAGACTGGAACGATATTGACGCCTGGTTCTCTCCCGACGGGAAGCGCATTTTCTTCGCGTCGGATAAACAGACCGGCCGCAATATCGAGCAGGCCGCGCAGATCCTGCAGAATGCTGAGAATAAAGCGAAACCTGACGGCGCGACGCCTCCCGTCGATCTCACGAAGTACGCTGCCTACAACATCTACTCGCTGAATCTCGATAGCGGCGACCTGCTCCAGTACACCGACGTCGTCGGCGGTTGTTTCACGCCGGTCGTCTTCACCGGATCTAACAATCGCGAGCGGATGGTGTACGCGTCGTACTACAAACGGCACTGGCGCTTGTACTCGACGACGACCGACAAGCCGCTCCACGCCGCCGAAAAGACCACGCTGCCCTCTGCTCCGCTGCAGGCTTCAGCGCGCACGATGTTTCAGCCGCCGGTCGAGGTGACCATCGATCCCGAAAAGATCGAAAAGCCGAGCGGATTCAAGATGTTCATCGACGACGTCGAGGTCAACGCCGGCGTGACGTCGGAGAACCTGCTGGTCTCGCGTTCGGTCATCTACATGAGCGACATGCTCGGCGACCGCCGTTTCATCGCCTCGCTCGATTCCGTTTCGTCATTCTCGAATTTCGACTTCCTCTATCTCGATCTTCACAACCGGACGAATTGGGGTGTCCGCGTTTTCGACAGCCGCGCGTTTTACTCGACGATCAACCAGAACAACAGCGGTGGCGACTTCACCATCGATCGTCACCAGATCTACCGTGAGACCGGCGCGGTGGCGATCCTCAGCCATCCGTTCGATCGCTATCACCGCGTCGATCTTGGCGCCGGCTTCGAGGCACGCGACGTCAACTACCCGTTTCTCGACAACGCGAACAATCTTTTCTTCGTCGGCCGGCGCGATAGCTTCCCGCTCATTTCGGCGAATTTCGGCGGCGACACGACCAGCTTCAAGGAGTTCGGTCCGATCTCAGGGCACCGCTATGACATCGGCACTCTGTTTGCGCCCAATATCCACCGCAGCTCCACGAATGCCATCGGCGGCAGCGGCGGCTCGATTCTGACGAATGACTACACGCTCGACGCCCGCCAGTACCTACCGATCTCGTCGCGCGCGCTCCTGGCAACGCGGCTATTCGTCGGCTATTCGCGGGGCGATTTCCCGAATTTCTATTACTTCGGCGGGCTGAATACCGTACGCGGCTACGATTTCCGCTCCATCATCGGGACGCAGGCCGCGTATGCGAATGTCGAGCTGCGCTTCCCGCTCATCGACGTTCTTGCGACACCGATCATTGCGTTTACCGGTATACGCGCCAATCTCTTTTTCGACATCGGCGGCGCAAAGCTCCCGGGCCAGAAATACACGTTCCTGAAGGATCGCCGCTTGGTCAATGGCGTGGCGGCAGTCGGCTACGGCGTCTCGTTCAACATGCTCGGCCTTGAGCTGCATTGGGATTTCGCGAAACGCACCGACCTCCGCAACGTCTACGGCAAGTTCCGGACGGAGTTCTGGATCGGCGAGGTGTTCTAGGCCGGCACGGCCGGCGGCGTTGGTTGCCCATGGCTCGGCCGCCATTGCGTTTTCGAAGATTGTGGCTGGTAGGTTGAGAGGCACAGGCGGCGCCGATTCACGGCGCCGCCTGAAGATCGGCCGGCCGGCTCAGACGACTGCGCGTCTGCCGACGATGAGGCGATAGACAAATAGCAGGACGATGGCGCCGATGATCGAGCCGATCCATCCCGCGCTCTGTTCGTTGTGACCGAGCATCGAGGCGAGGAAGCCGCCTACGAAGGAACCGGCGATGCCGAGAAGGATCGTCACGATCCAGCCGCCCGGGTCGCGTCCCGGCATGAGGAACTTGGCGATCGCACCAACGACAAGACCGAATAGAAGCCATCCAATGATGTTCATTTTTCTCCTCCAGGTTCGGCAGCCGAGTGGCTGACACTCAACCATTGAGCAACTCGGGTGCCACTGACGGGCCGAACCGCACAAAAACGACAGACGCGGCCCTTACAATGCGCCGTGCCTTTTCACTTCCGGCTGGCCGCAGTTCCGTGGGCCGTGATGTGTCTGCTGCTCGTCGTGCTTGCGGCGGTGATTCTGCGGCGGCAGCGCGCCTCACGCGTGGCCCGGCTTTTCTGCCTGATGTTGTTTCTCGTGGCCGGCTGGTTCCTCGGGTTTGCCGCAATGTTCGCGACGGCGTCGCCGACGCTCGCAGCGATGTTCGGACGGCTTGCGATTGCCTCGGTCGCATTTCTGCCGGCGGCGGTTTATGACTTCACCGCGACCTCGATCCGCAGCTACGTCCGCCATCGTGCGATCGTGCTCATCGCCTGGTTCGCGGCCACGCTCTTCGCGTTCCTCATCCTCGCGACCGACTTCATCCTCGCGGGGACGCGGCAGTTTTCGTGGGGCGGCTATCCGCGTGCCGGCGCGGGCTTCCCGCTTTTCCTCCTTTACTTCGCGGTCGTGCTGTCGTTGCAGATGTTCGAGTACATGGCCGAGTACCGCCAGACGAGCGATGAGACGCGCCGGCGGCGCATCCTCAACCTGATGGCCAGCTTCGCCATCGTCTATCTGTCCGTGGTCGACTTCGTGCCGATGTTTGGCGTCGATCACCGGCCGGTCGGATACGTGCCGGTCTTCGCGTTCGTCCTCTTCGCCTGGCGATCGATTCGCAGCCATCGCTTTCAGGCCATCACCGCTGCGCGGGCGGCCAGCGAGATCCTCGACACGATGGCCGATGCGCTCTTCGTCATCGACGCCGAGGCCAGGGTGCGCGTCATCAACGACGCGGTGCACACGATCTTCGGCTACACGGAATCCGAAATCCTCGGCAAGACCATCGACACGCTCGAATACGTCGACCTCGAGGCCAGCATCTCGCGGACATTGCGCGACATGCTGCGGCGCGCGCCGATCCGGGACGAAGAGCGCGTCTTTCGCAGGAAGGGCGGCGAGCGGATCGACGTGAGCATCTCCGTTTCGCCGCTGCACGAGCGCGACATGGAAGGGGGCGCGGTGCTGATCGCGCGCGACATCCGCGGACGCAAACGCGCCGAGGAGGAGCTCCGCGCGTTCACCGTCAAGTTGCAGCAGAGCAATCGCGAGCTCGAAGATTTCGCGTATGTCGCGTCCCACGATCTGCAGGAGCCGCTGCGAAAGATCCAGGCGTTCGGCGATCGGCTCAAGGCGCGCTATGCCGAGGCGCTGACGAACGAAGGCATCGATTACCTCAACCGGATGCAGAGCGCCGCCGGACGGATGCAGTCGCTGATCAACGACCTGCTCGTCTTCTCGCGCATCACCACGAAAGCGCAGCCGTTCGCGCCGGTCGACCTGGGTGTCATCGCGCGCGAAGTCGTTCACGATCTCGAAGCGCGCATTCATCAGAGCGGCGGCGAAGTCGTGGTCGGCGAGTTGCCGCCGCTCGATGCCGACGCGCTGCAGATGCGCCAGCTCTTTCAGAACCTCGTCGGCAACGGACTGAAGTTTCACAAGCCGGATGTGCCGCCGCGCGTCGAGGTGGCGGGGAACGCTGTGAATGGACACATTCAGATCGTCGTATCCGACAACGGCATCGGATTCGACGAAAAATACGCCGACCGAATCTTCACGATGTTCGAGCGCCTGCACGGCCGCGCCGCGTACGAAGGCACAGGCATTGGGCTCGCAATCTGCCGCAAGATCGCGCAACGCCACGGCGGCGACATTCGCGCCCACAGCTCGCCGGGAGAAGGGTCGCGGTTTGTCGTGACATTGCCCGTTCGGCACGACAGTGGAGTGACGAGTAGCCGTTAGCGAAACGGGGCGGGCGAGACAGCGCACCTAGGGCGAAGTTCGCTACCGTGTAACCAATGCCGCCAACCCTGATCCAGTTCGTCCTCTACTTCCTCCGCCTCGGCGCGCTCGGCTTCGGCGGACCGGTGGCGTTGACGAATGCACTCCGCCGCGATCTCGTCGAGAGGCGCGGCTGGTTGACTGCCGAGGAGTACGAGAACGGACTCGCCCTCGCCGCGGCGTGTCCCGGACCGCTGGCGTACCAGCTTGGCATCTACTGCGGCTACATCCGTTTCGGCATCGCCGGCGGACTCGCGGTGGCCATCGCCTTCGGACTGCCTCCGTTCGTGATCGTGACGATCGCGGCCTGGCTCTACGTCCGTTTCGCTGCCGACTGGCACCTGCGCGCGTTGTTCTACGGCATCGCGCCGGCGATCGTCGCCCTCATCGTCAACGCCTGCTGGAACCTCGGCCGCCGCACGCTTCGCGCCGACCGCATCGCGTGGATCTTCGCCATCGTCGCCTGCGCGATCACCGTCATCGTGCAGCGAGAGCTCGCGCTGATGTTCGTCGCCGCCGGTTTGCTGGGAGCGCTCGTCTTCGTGCCCGCAAGCGTCCGTCCCGCGAACGCGTTCGTGCTGATTCCGAGCGCGAAACTCTTTCTGTTCTTTTTCAAAACCGGCCTGCTCGTCTTCGGCAGCGGACTGGTGATCGTGCCGTTTCTGAAGACACAGGTCGTCGATCAATATCACTGGCTGAGCAATCAACAGTTCCTTGACTCCGTCGCCATCGGGATGATCTCGCCCGGTCCGGTGGTGATCACGGCCACGTTCGTCGGCTACCTCCTCAACGGCTTCGCCGGCGCCGCCGCTGCGACCGTCGGCATCTTCTCGCCGCCGATCCTTTTCACCGTGATCGCGACGCCGATCCTGCTGCGCTTCCACAAGAACCCGCGCCTGGCCGGCTTTATCCGCGGCGTCGGCGTGACGGTGGTGGGCGTATTGGTTGGGACCTCGTACCTGATCGCGAAAGAAGCGATCGGCGATTGGCTGACGATGTCGATCGCCATCGCCAGTCTGGCCATCATCACGATGTGGAAGAGGATTCCTGAGCCGATGATCATCGCCGCAGCGGGAGCAATCGGACTGTTCGCGTACCGGCTGATGCGCTGAATTCAGAAGATGGTTTTGCCGAGCAACACGACTCTCGCGCCGCGCTCTTTCGCGCGCGCCACCATGTCCGCCGTTCCGCCCGGACCGTCGCCGCTTTTCCCGTCCCAAAGCGCGACCAGGGTCATGTTGCTGCCGCCATGCGCCATGGCGCGGCCGAGCATCCAGAGGTTTGCGCGCTCCCACACTTTGTACGACGGCCCCTTTTCGAAGAGCCAGTCCGGAAGCTCTTCCTGCTCCTGCAGAATGCGCCGCGTCGGATCGTCGACGAGTTGATCGAAGCGATCGCGCCAATCGCCCTGCGACGGTTCGACCGATCTTCGCGCGTACTGGTCGGGCGGCAGCGCGAGGTAGATTTCGGTGGGGATGCCGCGGCGCCGCAGTGCCTCGTGGAAGAGGATGTCGCCGCCGCTGGCCGCGCCGGCCACGCCGATGGCCGTCGGATGTTGTTTGAGGACGCTGTCGATCGCGCTTTCGATTTCCGCCGAGGCTGCGGCGACTTTCGATTCCGGAAAACGAGGCGCCGTCCGATCCGTTTCGTCAACGCGATGGCCGGTGAAGAGAATGACGTAAGGCAACGCATCGCTCAATTCGACGCTGGCCTGCTTCATCGCCGCCAGTCCAGCCTCGGCGGCTTCCTGGAAAATGCCGAGACCGCGGAAGATTTCGAGTTGATCGCGAACCGCGCCGATCTTGAACGGCGTCAGCGTCGCCGTCTTCTGTTTGTACCGGGCGCTCACAATGGCCGGCTTCATCGCGGAGTAGAACGCGAGATCGGCCAGGCTGACCTCAGCCCACTCGCGATCGTCGCCGGTGGCCTCGGCGAGTGCCGCGTCGATCGATATCCGCACAGATCCAGGAAGCAGCGACCGCATCTCGGCGAACGGCTCCAGATCGAGCGTCGGTTTGTCATGCAACGCCGCCCAGAGGTCGGGCTGTTTTTCCGCCAGTTGCACCAGCAGCAGCGCGCAGGCGAGCGCATTCAGTCCCGGATAGAAATTCTTCAAGTCGAGCAGATACGCATCGCGATACGACTCGGCGGCGGTGCAGAGGAGCGGCGACGTCAACGCGGCTTCCTGACGTTCTTCGACGGTGGCGAGATCACGCCAGGTGGACAGCCACTCACTCTTCGCATTCCGCGCGCGCAACGCGAGCGCCTCGGAACGCGCTTTCTTCGACGCGAGAGGATGCTGCAAGACGCGATCGAGTGCATTTTCGGCGCGGCCCGGATCGCCGAGGCGCTGATAGATGGTGGAGAGGCAATGGTTCGATTCGACGTCGCTGGCCTCGGTCGCGCGAATCCGTTCCCAAACCTCCTTCGCGGCCTCGAATGCTCTGGTCTGCAGAAGCGCGCGCCCGAGGAGACGAAGTCCGGCGATCTCCCACGAAAGTCCGGCGATTTCGGTTGCGAACAACACCAGATCGGCGGTCTTCGAATCGGCGTCGGTCTTCGAACCGAGTACCTCGCGCACTTTTTCCGAGAAGCGCGGCGGCACCACGATGAACGCTTCCGCGTCCTGCTCGACAAGCCCGGGCAGGAGAGAAAAGACGGGGCTGTCGGTTTCGTTCGCACTGCGCAACGTCGCGTCGATGGTTCGGATCAGCGTCGGCAGCGACGCCACGGGATCCTTGATGTCGTAAAGGAGATAGCGGTCTGTGAAGAGATCGAACGGGATCTTGTCGATCTCGGCGCGAATCAGAATCGTGTGCTTCTTGACCAGCGAGTGACGGATTCCGAGCTCGTAAAAGACATTCGCGTTGTGGATGGAGAGGTCGGCGATCACGACGTCCGCCGTCAACAGCAGGCGAAACATGTCCGCGCGGATGTTGCCCGATTCGAGGATGTCGAGCGTGGTCGTCTTCGTGACGCCGAACGCCTGAAGAGCCGGCGCGATCAGCTGGTCGTGGATGGCGTTGAAGTTCACGTTCGACTTTTCGCCGAACGGACGGACTACGAACGCATTGTTGATCGTGCTCACGGCAGGAACGTCCCGAAATGTTTTCGCTCGATGCGGCTGGCGACGGCTTGGCCAATCGTCACGAGAGTGTCCATCTGATCGATGGCATCGAGCTGCTGCACTTTCTCCGGAATCGCGCCTTTCACGCCCAGGGTGTCGAGGCCTTTCGCGGAGAGATCGGCGTCGTAGCGAGCGTAACGGAACGCGCGGCCGTGATCGGGAGCGTCGTCCGGCACCACGAGATCGCCGAGCTCGCGATCGATCGGCGCGCCGTACACGCAGCGTCCGACGGTGCGGCAGTTGATGTCCTGATCGACCTGCGCCGCGTACATGACGGCGAATGCGAGCGACTTCAGTCCCGCGAAGAGATTCGACTCCGGCGCAACGGCGAACGGGCCGGTGGCGGGAGCCGATCCGGTGCCGACCGAGATGAGAAGCAGCTTCTTTTCG
The DNA here is from genome assembly GCA_035995985.1 of Thermoanaerobaculia bacterium. Classification (GTDB taxonomy): domain Bacteria; phylum Acidobacteriota; class Thermoanaerobaculia; order Gp7-AA8; family Gp7-AA8; genus JADGNZ01. The sequence continues at coordinate 41,135 of DASYJY010000238.1, forward strand.
CCGCGCTCCCACTCCAGGTTGTACGGCGCGAGCGTGGCCATTCGATAGAGAAGAAACGCCGGATTGTTGTACGCGGTCGTTCCGCCGTCGACGAACACGAAGTCTTTCTTCGGATCGTCCTTGTCGAGCTGGATCACTTCGGGCGGGAAGTACACCGGCGCGGCCGTGCTGGCGCGCACGAGTTGCCACAGCGGCAGTTTCAGATTGCAATCGGGCCGCTCCGGGCCGCAGTACTTTGCCTCGGGATTGCTGCTGACCGGCCAGGGAGAATCGGTGGTGGCATTCCGCGTGACGACGAGCAGCAGGCAGTCGAGATCGTCGGGCGAGAGCGTGGTCTTCTCGCCGAAGACTTTCTTGAGCTCCTTCGCGAGCGGATCCGACGAGTAGAGGCTCTTCCAGCGCGCAAACAACGTGCGCTCGTCGAACATCAGCGGTCCGGTCTCGCGATAAAACGTGATCAGCTCATCGACCGTTTTCCCGCGCGCCAGTCCAGCCGCGATGATCGCGCCAGTGCTGGTTCCTGCGATGTAGTCGAAGTACGTTCCGAGCGTCTGTCCGACGATCTCTTCGATCCGTTTGAGGATCTGCAGCGTGATCATTCCGCGGATGCCGCCGCCGTCGAGCGCAAGCATCCTGCGCGGACGCGAGTCCGCATAGCGCGATGCGAGGCGCGTCCATAAGGCGGGAGTTTTCTGCATGAAGAAAGTATACGGCGGCATCGCCGGTTCGCCGCACGCCGATCACCATTCGCTGCATTCTCGCGGCGTTTCGCCGAATCGTGCCGCAAACTCGCGGGCATGACTCCGCGCCGCATGGCCTGGCGGTTCGCCGCGATCTTCTGGACGTTGTTCGGCGTCGTCACCGGCATCCAGGTCTGGATCAGCATGATCACGCACGGCCATTCGGTGCCGCTGCTGATCTTCTACAACGTCCTGATCTCGGAGGGATGGCTCCTCGCCACCGTCGTTATCGTCTGGCTGGCGCGCCGTTTTCCGGTCGTTCCGCCGCGAAGCCTTGCCATCCTCGTGCACTTTTTCGCGGCCTGTGTAATCGCGGTCGTCCACGGCTTCTACTGGCTCGGGTTGATGCTCGCGCTCAGGCCTTATGACCGCATGACGGCCGAGCCGTCTCAGCTCGATATTGCGGACATCCTTTTCTATCGCCTGCCGCTGGAGTGGCTGCTCTACTGCATGGTCCTCGGCGCGGCGACGGCGTTCGAGTTTTATGAGCGCTACCGCGAGCGCGCGCTGCAGGCCGCACAGCTCGAGACCTCGCTTGCCGACGCGCGCCTGCACGCGCTGGAGCTGCAGATCCAGCCGCACTTTCTCTTCAACACGCTCAACGCGATCAGCGGACTCGTTCGCGTGAAACGGAACGATGAAGCAATCACGATGCTGGCCGGTCTGAGCGAACTGCTGCGCTACACCCTCGATCATGCCGGCGATCAGAAAGTTCCCCTCGACGCCGAGCTGGCCGTACTGCGCCGCTATCTCGAAATCCAGCGCGCGCGTTTTCCGGACCGGATGTCATTCACGATCGACGCGTCGGCCGAGGCCGGAAGGGGCGCGGTGCCGACGCTGCTTCTGCAGCCACTGGCGGAAAACGCCATCCGCCACGGCATCGAACTGAGCGCGTCGCCGGGAGTGGTGAACGTGCGCGCGTTCCGCAACGACGGCCATCTCAACATCGAAGTCTTCAACACCGGCATCCTCGGCGAACGAAGCGACAGCGGCATCGGAGTGCGCAACACGCTGGACCGGCTGCGGCATTTGTACGGGGATGACGCGCGCTTCGAACTCGTTCCGAAGGACGACGGCGTGTTGGCGTCAGTGCAAGTTCCGTGGAGTACGTTGTGATTTGTTCGATTGCACGAGCAACGCGTGACAAATCCGGTCGTCGGCGAAGCCGGCGTGAGAACCGTAGCCCACGGGTTCACCCGTGGGACGCTGATGCGTATCGATTTGTGAGCCCGCCTTGGCGGGCGAGAGAAAGCTTTCTTTCGCCCGTTAAAACGGGCTCACGAGATCGCGCCACCTTGAAACCCCCAGCTAAAAGCTGGGGGCTACGGTTCTTACGACGGCTACGCCGCCGGTGTGCTTGTGCAAATCGCCATGACTGAAAATCCTTTCCGCATCCTGATCATCGACGACGAGCCGCTCGCGCGCGAATCGGTCCGCGCGCTGTTGTCCGAGGATGCCGAAGTGAACGTGGTGGGGGAGGGGACGGGCAGCGACGCGGTCGCGCTGATCGCCCGCACGCGGCCGGACCTGCTCTTCCTTGACATCCAGATGCCGGAGGTTGATGGCTTCGCGGTGATTGAGCAGATCGGCGCGGACACCGTCCCCGCCGTCATCTTCGTCACCGCGTACGACCGCTACGCCGTCCGCGCCTTCGAAGTCCACGCGCTCGACTACCTGCTCAAACCGTTCGACGACCGCCGTTTCGCCGAGGCGCTGGCGCGCGCGAAGGAGCGGGCTCGCGGACGGCAGCGCGGCGAGATCGATCACCGCATCGCCGAATTGCTCGCCGAGCGCGAGATGCCGCGAACGCGCTTCCTGATCCCGGCGCGCGAGAAAACGATCGTCGTCGACGCCGCCCAGATCGATTGGATCGAAGCCGCCGACTACTACGTGACGCTGCACGCCGGCCCGGCCGCCCACCTGCTACGCCAGACGATGGACGAAATCGAAAAGCAACTCGACCGCCGCCACTTCTTCCGCGTCCACCGCTCCGCCATCGTCAACATCGACCGCGTCCGCGAGATCCACCCCCTCTTCCGCGGCGACTGCGCGCTGGTACTCACCGATGGACGCCGCATCAAGTTGAGCCGCAGCCGGCGAAAAGATTTCGAGGCGCTCTTCGCGCAGCCGCGCGCGTAGCGGATGGCGTACATTGCTTCGCACGCAATGCAAACCCTGCAAAGAAAAAAAGTCTATGTCGCCGCCTGGATCGTCTTCGGCCTGTCGCTGCTCGTCTCGCGCGGATCGGTCATCGGCGATGCCGTCACTTTCTCACGCCAGCTCGCCAAGGGCGGCGTCACGCCCTACGGCTTCATCGGCATCCTCCTGTTCATCCTCGGCTGCTTCACGAATGTGATTCTGGCGGCGTCGCGCATCATTCTGCACACGACGCGGCCGTCGCTCGGCTGGCGCATCCTGCTGATCGGATCGGTCATCAACAACGCGGCGATCGGAGCGTTCTTTTACGGCGGCTATCTGAAGAACGCGTCGTACTGGCTCTGGCTGCTCGCCTTCGTCATCGCCACCGGTTCCCTTCTGTTGCTCCCGGCCGATCCCGTCGCTGCGCGTCCAAAGGCGAAGCGGCGGTTGGCGGTCACTGACGACTCCGTCCCGTCCTTACTCTGGGCCTGGCTCGCCTTCACTGTCTTCTGGATCGGCGTAATGGTGATCGCGTTCATTCATCCGCCGAAACTGATCGCTGCCTCCACGCTCCCGAAGCCATTGAAGCGGCTGACCAGCTACGTTGACGATCTCGCCCGCGTGATGCCGCTCGCCGACGCCGCGCGCATCGATGCGAGCCTGGCCAGCTTCGAAAAAGAAACGTCGAATCAGATCGCCGTCGTGGTTTACCCGGAGGCTCCCGCGGACGACATCGAAGACTTCACGATTCACGCCGCCGAGACGTGGAAAGTCGGCCGGCAGGGACGCGACAACGGAGCCATCCTCTTCGTCTTCCTCAAACAGCGCATCGCCCGCCTCGAAGTCGGCTACGGACTGGAAGGCGCATTGCCGGACGCTGTCGCGCGACAGATTCTCGACCAGCAACTCTCCGCCAGCATCGCCGGCGGAAACGTAGCCGAGGGAATCGACCACACAGTCGCCGCGATGATGGACCGCGTCCGCTCCGAATACACCGCCGGCCGCGCCCCCGGAATCGTCCGCACCACTCTGGCCCGCCTGCGCAGCGTCTTCACCGTCGCCGCGCCGCAGGCGTGGCCCGTCATCCGCGACACCACCGCCGACCAGCGCGTAGGCATCTCCTTCTTCCTCTCCCTGATCGGATTCGGAATCGCCGACGGCCTCGCCAACGCGGGACGCATCTGCGCCAACCTCGCGCGCTTCGGGATGAACGTCGTCCGACGCCGTCCCCTCGGCTTCGGCACAGTCCCCGTCCAACTCGACTCCCTCATCGACACGATCAAACTGATCGCCGTCCTTGCCGTCCCGCTAGCCGGGATCGTCGTCCTGATCGCCGGCGGCGGAGCATTTGGCGGGGCAGGGGCGAGCGTTCATTGGAGCGGCCCGATTTCAGGCGGGACAAACGTCAAGGACACACCCGCCCTTGCATCGCCCGTTACGGATCGGAGGTCTGGCCCCGCATCAATGCGACGCGGTTTGCTCCCTGCGGATCGAAAGATCCGGCCCACGTGATCGCGACAACAGCATGAATCAGCCGTGCGTCACGCGGCTCACACCGTGAATCACCCGGCTCACGCCGTGCGTCATCCGGCTCACGCCGTGAGTCACCCGGCTCACGCCGTGAATCACCCGGCTCACGCCGTGATCCGCCGGCTCACGCGGTGAGTCAAGCGGCTCACGCGGTGAGTCAACCGGCTCACACGGTGAGTCAAGCGGCTCACGCGGTGAGTCAACCGGCTCACACGGTGAGTCAACCGGATCACACGGTGAGTCAACCGGATCATACGGTGAGTCAAG
>DASYJY010000239.1:0-31370 GCA_035995985.1 Thermoanaerobaculia bacterium
CGGAAACGAATCCGCGAGCAGAGCCGGCGCGATCGTCCCGTACGCCGCCTCGCCGACGCCGACGCCCGAGCGCGCAATGAAGAGCGACATGAATCCGCGCGCGAATCCCGCCAGCGACGTTGCCACGCTCCACACCGCCACGCCGAGCGCGATCAATGGCGGCCGTTTGCGGCGGTCACCTAACGCGCCGAACAGTGGCGACGTCAATGTGTAGACGACGATGAATCCGGTGCCGACGAGACCGAGCTCCGTATCCGAAAGATGCAACGATTTCTTAATCGACTCCACCACCGAGGCCACGATCCAGCGATCGAGATAGTTGAAGAGATTGATCAGCGTGAGGATCGCCAGCGCATAGCGGGCCGCGCGTTGAGCAGCGGGTGAATCGATCGCCACAGACATTTTTGGAAGTGTAGCGCGCGAAACTCGCGGCGCGCCGGAACGTAATCAAACGAGCGCAGGTATCATGCAGCCAATTCTTCCATCATGAAAAAAGTTCTCCCGTATCTGGCGTGCGTAGTCGGTATCGTCGTGCTCGTGGTGCTCATGCCGCGCTTCAACGCGGCGCAGCCGCAGGGAATCCGTCTGACGCGCAGCGACGCCGTTCCGATCGCCGATGCCGCGGCGCGCCAACTCGGCATTCCGGTCGATCGCTCATGGACCGTGCTCTCGTGGGCGAACTCGACGCTGCTCGACAAAGAGCTGGAGCCGAAGCCGGAGCTCCGCCGCCGTGCCGCTGACGATCCCGTCATCGGTCCGCGACTCGGTGGATACAAACGCGTCTACTACCGTCGCGGACTCGAGAAGTCCGTGCCGTATGGCTACGTCGTCGTCGATCAACGAAGCGGCGCCGTGATCATGGCGCGCCGTATGTCGCGCGCCGAGGAGACAGGAGCGCGGCTTACGGAAGCGCAACTGCGGGTGAAAGCGGACGCCTTCGTTCACTCGCGCGAATTTCCCGGCGCGCCATCGCCGCAGTTCGAAGACACGCGGCCGAGTGTGATGCGCTCGCGAACCGACTGGATTTTCCGCTATCGCGTCAAAACGAACTTCGCGATCGGCAACGTCGTGCCCTATCTCTATGTCTATTACGTCGGCGACCGTTTCTCCGGCTGGGCGCTGATCGAGGAGTACGCGGACGGCAGCCAGTTCCGCGGCGACGACACCGGCAGCGGCGTGGCCAGTCTGTTGATGCGGCTGGCGCTGAATTTCGTGCTGTTAGTGGTGCTCCTCGTCATCTTCCTTCGCAAATACCACGCGGGCGAAGTTGGCGTCGGCACCGGTTCGATTCTCTTCGGTCTGATCGTCGTGCTTTGCCTCGTCGTTGACGTGATCATGATGCCGTCGGCTACCGAGGGTAGTCAGATGGGCGGCATCGACGCGCAGGCGACCGCCGCCGCGCAGCTCGCATTCAAGTTTTTGCTCTACGACATTCCGCTCGCGGTCGTCGTCTTCTTCGCCTGGTCCGTCGGCGAGAGTTACACGCGCGAACGGTGGGGCGAATGGCTGGCGTCATTCGATGCGATTCTTCGCCGCGATCCGCTCAACGCCACTGTCGGACGCTCGGTCTTCAATGGCGTTCTCTTCTCGCCGGCAATCGCCGCCGCAGCGTTCCTGACCGGCCTGATCCCGCTCGCGTTGGGGATCGCGCATCCATCAATGGGCGTCGGTACCGATGTCGCCGTGCAGCTCGGCGGCCCGATCCTCCTCCTTCTTTTTTCAGCGGTCGATGCCGTGATCTTCCCGATCACGTCACTGTTTTTCATGTCGTGGACAAATCGCTTTCGCCTGCTGTGGATCGGGATGATCGCGGCGATCGCGGTTGGTGTCATCAGTTCCGTTTGCGAAGTTCCGATCGATCCGCTGGTGACGCGGATGCTCTTCGGTTTCGGTTCCATCGGCGCGATCGTGCTGATGCTCCGCAAGTACGACCTGCTCTCCAGCGCCACGGCGCTTTTCGGCGCGACGCTGATCTCGATGGTCGTGCCGCTCATGAGCGTCGCCCAGGGACACATGCTCCGTCAGATGATCCTCGTGCTGGCGCTGCCGATGGCGGCGCTGCTGGTCTTCGGCATCGCCGCGATGATGACCCAGCGCGAAGTCGTCTACAAATATGAGGACCTCGCGCCGCATGTGAAACGGATCGTCGAGCGCGAGCGCGTTAAGGCGGAGATCGACGCCGCCAATCGCATTCAGGCCGCGCTGCTGCCGGTCGACGCACCCGACGTCTCCGGCGCGGAATTCGCGTCGCACTACCGCGCCGCCACGGAGATCGGCGGCGACTACTTCGACTTCCTCACCATGCCCTCGGGCGAGATCGGCATCGCGTTCGGCGACGTCTCCGGCCACGGTCTGACCAGCGGCATCGTCATGGCCATGGCCAAGTCCGCGCTGCTCGTGCAGGTTGGCTACGACCCGTCGCCGCGCGCGGTGATGAACGTGCTCAATGACATCGTCATGAAGACCGCGCCGAAGCGAATTCTGATGACGTTCTTCTTCGGCATGCTCGATCCGGCCAGCCAGACCCTCATCTTCTCCTCGGCCGGCCATCTCGATCCATACGTCTTCCGCGCCGCGACGAAGCGTCTCGAGGCTCTCTCCTCATGGGGCTTCCCCCTCGGCGTCCGGCGCCGCGAGCCGTTCATGGAACATAGCGTCGACTTCGACGCGGGCGACCGCCTCATTCTTTATAGCGATGGCCTGATCGAAGCGATCGACGACGACGGCGATCCGTACGGCTTCGACCGTTTCGAGAAAACGATTCTCTCCTGCGGCCACATGCACGCCGAGGACATCAAGAAGACGCTGCTGAACTCGATCCGCAAGTTCACGCGCAACCGGCCGCCCGAAGATGACCAGACGCTGGTCGTGGTGAGCTTCGAGGAGCAGGCAACGGCGCGCGCGGCGATGTAGCTTCCACTACAATCCGCGCCCCTATGGCCACCAACACAGAACCAAACAAGATCATCTACTCGATGGTCGGAGTGTCGAAGTTTCACGGAAAGAAGCAGGTCCTCAAGGACATCTACCTCTCCTATTTCTATGGCGCGAAGATCGGCGTCATCGGTCTGAACGGATCGGGCAAGTCGTCGCTGCTGCGCATCCTGGCCGGTACCGATCGCGATTTCATCGGCGAGACCGTGATCTCGCCCGGCCACACCGTCGGCTTCCTCGAACAGGAGCCGCAGCTCGGTCCCAACAAGAGCGTTCGCGAGATCGTCGAACAGGGCGTGCAGCCGGTCATCGATCTGCTGAAAGAATTCGACGACATCAACAACGCCTTCGGCGATCCCGATGCGGACATGGACAAGCTGATGGAGCGCCAAGGCAAGGTTCAGGACAAGCTCGACGCTGCCGGTGCGTGGGACCTCGATTCGAAACTGGAGATGGCCATGGACGCGCTGCGCTGCCCGCCCGGCGACACGCTCTGCGGCATTCTGTCCGGCGGCGAAAAGCGCCGCGTTGCGCTCTGCCGTCTGCTGCTGCAGTCGCCCGACATCCTTCTGCTCGACGAGCCGACCAACCATCTCGACGCCGAGTCGGTCGAATGGCTGGAGAAGCATCTGCAGCAATATCCCGGCACCGTCACCGCCGTCACGCACGACCGCTACTTCCTCGACAACGTAGCGGGATGGATTCTCGAGCTCGACCGCGGCGCCGGCATTCCGTTCAAAGGCAATTACTCCTCGTGGCTGGAGCAAAAGCAGGCGCGCCTGCAGCAGGAAGAGAAATCGGAATCGCAGCGGCAGAAGACGCTCGAGCGCGAGCTGGAGTGGATCCGCATGTCGCCGAAAGGGCGCCACGCCAAAGGCAAAGCGCGCATCACCTCGTACGAGAATCTGCTCAGTCAGCAGACGCAAGAGAAGGTGCAGGATCTCGAGATCTACATCCCGCCCGGTCCGCGTCTCGGCAGCATCGTGGTGGAAGCGGACGACGTGCGCAAAGCATTCGGCGACACGCTCCTCATCGACGAAATGGAGTTCAAACTTCCGCCCGGCGGCATCGTCGGCGTGATCGGTCCGAACGGCGCCGGCAAGACCACGCTCTTCCGCATGATCCTCGGCGAGGAGCCGCCGGACGCCGGCACGATTCGCGTCGGCGAGACGGTGAAGCTCGGCTATATCGATCAGAACCGCACGCTCGATCCCGACAAGACCATCTTCGAAGAGATCACCGGCGGCACGGAGCTCGTGCTCCTCGGGCCGCGCGAGATGAACTCACGCGCGTACGTAGCGCGCTTCAACTTCTCCGGCTCCGATCAGCAGAAGAAGGTCGGCATCCTCTCCGGCGGCGAGCGCAATCGCGTACACCTCGCGAAGATGTTAAAGGAAGGATCGAACGTCCTGCTGCTCGACGAGCCGACGAACGATCTCGACGTCAACACCATGCGCGCACTGGAAGAGGCACTCGAAAACTTCGCCGGCTGCGCGATCGTCATCTCGCACGACCGATGGTTCCTCGACCGCGTGGCCACGCACATCCTCGCATTCGAAGGGGACAGCCGCGTGGTCTTCTTCGACGGCAACTACAGCGAGTACGAGGAAGACAAGCACAAACGTCTGGGCGCCGAGGCCGATCAGCCGCACCGGATTCGATACCGGCAGATGACGCGCTAGACGAACGCTGATGGTGCTATCATCCCGCGCTCATCGAGAGTGCGAGCGGTCCATTGCGGGGGGAGTTGTGTGCGTTCTCAAGGCGCGGCAACCGGGTGGAGACCTCTCTCACGGCCAAAAACGATTCACAAATTCGAAGCTGAAAAACGGTGATTTGGAGTCGGCGGCCTCGACTTCCTTGTAAGTGCTTGAAAATGTGGGGCGGGCGAGCGGCAGACGCCCTGCACCAATGAGTCGTCGATATCCCATGCATACCTTGTAGAACATTGCATTCAGGGGGGATGAATAGCCCGAATTCATCAGGAAGGGTTCGGGTCTGAACCAGGGGGATTACCTGCTTTTTCCGAAGTCATGTAGCAATCGTCCGCAAAAGGTCAACCACAAAATCGAGGAGGATTTGATGAAGTTGAGACTCATTTTTTTAGCTCTGATCGTGGTCTTGCTTGCCGGGAGCGCGTTCGCTCAGGGCACGCAGACTGCCACATTGGAAGGCACCGTAACCGGTGCCGACGGGACACCCATGCCGGGCGTCACGGTGACCGTGACATCGCCGGCGCTCATGGGTGACCGCACGGCGATTTCGCTGGCCAGCGGCGACTATGTGTTGCGCGGGCTTCCTCCGGGCGACTACCACATCACGTTTACGCTCGAAGGAATGAAGGCGAAAGACGTCCAGAAGACGCTTCCGCTCGGAGCTTCCACTCGTGTCGACGCCAAGATGTCCGTCAACGCGGTGAGCGAGGCAATCACGGTGACCGCGAATAATCCGACGGTGCTCGAGAGCACCACGGTCGGCGCGAACATCAGAAAGGAAACCGTCGAGCAACTTCCGATTCTGCGTCAGCCCACGGACATCGCCTCGCTTTCCCCCGGCGTGACGGCCGACCGGGGCGGCCGCGCCACCACTCCTGTTGCCGGTCAGCTTTCGATCAACGGCGGCATGGCGTACGACAACAACTTCCTGGTCAACGGCATAAACGTCCAGGACAACATCTTCGGTAACACGAACAACCTGTTCGTGGAAGACGCCATCCAGGAGACACAGGTCCTGACGTCCGGCATCTCCGCCGAATACGGGCACTTCACCGGTGGCGTCCTCAACGTCATCACGAAAAGCGGTGGCAACAAGTTCGCCGGTACGTTCCGGGACAATATGAGCAAGGCAACCTGGCTCAATCTCACCCCCTTCGAAAAGGGATTTCGCGGCGACGGCGTGGCCCTCGCTCCGGCGGCCCCACACACCAGCCATACACTCTCAAACGTTTATGAAGGCACCCTCGGCGGTCCGATCATGAAAGACCGTCTATGGTTCTTCGTGGCTGGGCACAAAGAGACATCGAGCACGCCGAACAGCCTCGCCCTGACGGGCGTTCCGTATACCGTAGTTCTTGGCAACAACCGCCCCGAGTACAAGCTCACAGGCAACATCGGGTCGGGCCACACGCTGCAAGCCGATTACATTGACAACCCGGTCACGCGCAACCTCGAGGTCCAGGTTGCTCCTTTGACCCTGTCGGCGGTCGGCAAAAACTCCGTCCGCGAGAACCGCGGTTACACGGCGTTTTACTCAGGCGTCCTTGCTCCCAACGTCTTCGCAGATGCGCGCTACTCGAAGAAACACTTCGGCTTCCGCGGCCTCGGCGGCACGCTGACCGACATCCAGGACAGCCCGTTCCGTTCCAGCACCCGGATCCCCGGCGTGACCGTTGCCGGGACATTCAACGCGCCGTATTTCGATGCCACCGATCCCGAAGACCGGAACAACAAACAACTGGGCGGTTCGCTGTCCTACTTCATGTCCACCGCCAAGATGGGCAGCCACGACATCAAGGGCGGTTACGAACAGTTCGTCGACGAGCGTACGGGCGGCAACAGCCAGACGGCAACCGGCTTCGTGTTCTTCGGCGGATATAAGACGGCCGCAGGCGCTCCGGTCCTCGACGCCAACGGAGATTTGATTCCGCTGTTCGGTAACAATCGTGCCGCGAACCAGGAAACGCAAATAGCACTTTATGTCGCCACGCGCGGCGCCAAACTGGACACGACCACCAACTCGTTTTACATCAATGACCGCTGGAACCTGAACAGCCACTTCAACTTCAATCTCGGTGGCCGCTACGAAAAGACGGCGTCCAAAGCCACGGGCGGCATCGTCTCCATCGACACCTCGAACTTTGCTCCGCGCTTGGGCGCTTCGTTCGATCCCAAGGCCGACGGCAAGTACAAATTCGACGTGACGTATGCGCAGTACGTCGGCCGCTACAACCCGGGAATTACCGGAGCGAATACGCCGGTCGGCAACCCGGCGGGGCTCTACGGCTATTACACCGGGCCGGCGGGTGAAGGAAAAAATTTCGCGCCGGGCTTCGACCTCAAGAACTATAAGTTCTACACCGCGAGCGTTCCGACGGCGAACATCAAGGTAGCTCCCGGAATGCACGCGCCCGTCTCGAACGAAGTGACGCTTTCCGCCGGCATGGTGCTCCCCAAGAGCGGCTGGGCGAAAATGACGTTGACGGACCGAAAATACACCGACTTTATCGAGGACTTCATTCTGATTAAGAACGGCTGCACGAACGTCACGTTGCAGGGCATCAGTGCCGGCTGTGCCGATAACCGAGTCTTTGACAATTCTAACGGTCCGAAACGTGTGTATCAGGCTGCTGATATCCAAGCCCACTACGACCTCACTCGCCACTGGGGGCTGGAAGGAAACTGGACGCATCAGTTCAAGAACAACGGCAACTACGAAGGAGAAGGGGGACAGGCGCTCGGAGCAACGGCATTCGGCAATCGCCCCGAGATTCAGGATCCTCGCGAAATTGCCACGGGCAGACTCGCACAGTTTGAGGCTGACCGGTTCCGCGTGTGGTCGACCTACAACTTCAACCTCGGACGCTTCGGCTCCCTCGGGACTGGTCTGCTCTTCCGCTACGACTCAGGCCTGACGTACAGCTATGCCGTAGGTCTCCCCCGGACGGCGGCGTCCAAGGCGTTGAACCCGGGCTACACCGGACAGGCTTCGAGCGCCACGCTTTTGTTCGGTCCTCGCGGCGCCGGTACGTTTAACTCAACGTCCCTTTTTGACACGTCACTGCAGTGGAACATCCCGGTTTCCGTTGTCACACCGTGGATCAAAGTCGACATCCGCAACCTGTTCAACGATCACACGCAGATCACGGGCAACACCACCATCTGTACCTTCCAAAATGCCGCGTCAGCGAGTTGCAATGCTGGCACCACGGGTCCTGTCGACTCGCTGGGATATGCGACTGCTTTCAACAAATCCGCGACATTCGGCCGCCCGACTGCTTCGACGAGCTTCGTCTCGCCGCGCCAGTACCTCATCTACGCGGGTGTCCGTTTCTAGTCTCGGTTTTGCATGGTGGTTCACGGGGCGGCTACACAGCCGCCCCGTTTTTTTGGCACAATGCATTTCCGGAGCGATCAATCCATGAAGACTGTGTCGATGTGCGCCATTCTCGCGATCGTTATCTCCACATCCGCCATTGCGAACATCTCACCGAAGTTTGTCGACTGGGCGCAAGGCCCGGTCCGGCACCTCATGACCAAAGAAGAGGCGAGAACGTGGAAGACCTTGCGCTCGGATGACGAGGCGCAGGCATTCATCGACCTTTTCTGGGCACGGCGCGATCCGACACCTACTACGCCGCGCAACGAATTCCGCGAAGACTTCGAGGCGCGCGTCGATTTCGCCGACAGAAACTTCGGAACGGGCAGCGTCGGCGGCGCGTTGAGCGATCAGGGAAAGGTCTTCATCCTCTTTGGACCGCCCTACCGCGTCAGCGGCAAAGCGGGGGCGGACGCGGTGTCATCGTCGACTTTCGGCGGTGCGACGCCAGGAAAAGTGCCGGTGGACTCGCAGGGACACCTAGTGCTCGGCCATCCAACCGCCGAGCCCAATCAGCAGTTCTGGATGTATGCCCACGAAAAAAAGCCGGCTTTTGTGACTCAGGCCGATTTCACAATCGTCTTCGCCGACGAAGGCCACGGCGACTGGACTATCGGGACGACGGAGCGCGTGAATCCCGAATTGCTCTTCATGCAGGCCATCAAAGCGTCCATTGTGTCGCCGAACATGACAAAGGTTCCGGTCTACGAAAAGCCAGCGGCGCTGCACAGAACGTCGTTCACAAGCCCGGATCTTAAAACTGCCTGGGAGCAGTTCCGCTCCGGTGACAAGCAGACCATCGGCAACGCCGACCTAACGTGGGGCGAGTTCGTCACGACGGACGGCGAGCAGTTCGTTTCCGCGCAGGTCTACGTCCCCGCCGGCGGCGACATCCCGACCGGCCAGAGAATCACGTCGTTCGCGGTGGTTGAGAACAAGCGCGGCGAGATCATCGACGTCAAAGAGGACGAGGTCACGATGATGGCTTCGGGGAACGATGCGTACATCGATCGGTCGATCGATCTCGAACCCGGAACGTACACCACGACGTTCGGCGTCGCGTCCGGCGGCCGGATTCTCGCAGCCTCTCGCACCCCGATGACGATCGAGGCCCTCGACCCCGCGACTACCGGAGTCTCTTCGTTGTTCCTTGCCAGCGCCGTGTATCCGATGAAGACCCAGTGGCGCCCGAAAGATCCGTTCATTTTCGGCGGCCTCAAAGTCGTTCCCAAGGGTGACGCGGTTTTCGCTCCCGGCGGCGATCTCTGGTATTTCGTCGAGCTCCGAAATCCCGGCGTCACTGACCAAGGCGTGCCGAACGTCCGCGTGCAGATCGACATCAATGGAAAGACCGCGAAGGGACCGAAGGAGCTGAAGTTCCCGATGAAAGACACCAACGTCGCAAAGCTGAACGGTGAGAAAGGCCGCTTCGGGCTCGGTCTGTCCATCCCGCTCGACGGCTTTATCCCGGGCGACTACACGATGAAGATTCACGTCGTCGACGGCGTCCTCGGCAAGAACTACGATTTCGAGAAGCCGTTCCGCGTGGGTGGCATTTAAGAACACCGCGTTAATCAACCATTGTGAATCGTCTCGTTCGCGGACTCGTTCCGTTCGTTACCGCTGCATTCCTCCTGACCGGTTGCAGGCATCGCGAATCGAGCGCCGGACAATTTGCGAACGCGCCGGTCATCCTCATTACGATTGACACGCTTCGCGCCGACCATCTCTCGGTCTACGGCGCGAAGCTGGTCGACACGCCCGCAATCGACCGGCTGGCCGCGGACGGCATCGCCTTCGAGAATGCGTACGCCCACGTTCCGCTGACCTTCCCTTCACACGCCACGATATTAACCGGCAGGCTGCCGTACGAGAATGGCGTGCGCAGCAACATCGGCTATACCCTCGATCCCAAGGCGTATCCAACGCTGCCACGCCTCCTCTCCGAACATGGCTATGCGACGGGCGGCGCGGTGTCCGCCTACGTACTGCGGCGCGATACCGGATTCGGATCCCTCTTCGACTTCTACGATGACTCCATAGAAGTCTGGGAGTCCGCGACCCTCGGCGCGCTGCAGCGGCACGGCGGCGAGACGGTACGCGCAGCTCTCGGCTGGCTCGACAAGGTGAAGGAGCGCCCGTTCTTTCTTTTTCTCCACCTCTTCGAGCCGCATTCTCCGTACGAGCCGGTCGAACCGTTCCGCTCGAAATACGCCGCCAATCCATACGACGGCGAGATCGCCACTGCCGACGCAATCCTCGGGCGCTTCTTCGCCGATCTCGACAAGCGCGGTCTCTATGACAAGTCGCTGATCATTCTGGCGGGCGATCATGGCGAGGGATTGGGCGATCACGGCGAGTCGGAGCACGGCGTGCTCCTCTATCGCGAAGTTCTTCACGTCCCGCTGATCGTCAAGCTTCCGGGACGATACTTGGCCGGAAAGCGCGTCTCCGCACCGGCGCAACTCGTCGACATCCTCCCGACGATTACCGGCGCAGTCGGTTCGCGAGTTCCTGACGGTCTTCCAGGAATGTCGCTGATCGATCTGGCCGAAGGCCGCGCGAGAACGGAGCGCAAGGTCTACAGCGAGACGCTGTACCCGCGTCTGCACCTCGGCTGGAGTCAGTTGCGATCGTTCACGGACACGCGCAATCACTACATCGAGAGTCCGGCCCCCGAGTTGTTCGACGTCGTCGCCGATCCGCACGAGACCAAGAATCTTCGCGCCGAGCGCCGCCGCGACGCGAACGCGCTCGCAGGCGAGCTTTCGAAGGTCCCGCTCAACCTGCAGGCGCAAAAGGCCGCGAACAGCGAAGAGATGGCGCGGCTCTCCGCGCTCGGCTATCTATCCGGCGCGGCGGTACACACGAGCGGTCCGCTGCGGAATCCGCGCGATCACATCAACGTGCTTGCTCGCGTCCAACAGACGTTCGTTCTTAACCAGCAGAAGCGCTACAGCGAAAGTGTCGCGCTCTGCCGCGAGATCCTTCGCGATGAGCCTGACCTCGTTGATGTGTACATGCAGATGGCCGGCGACCTGCGGCGTCTCGGCCGTCTCCCCGAGGCGCTCGAGGCATACCGCGAAGCGATTCGGCGATCGCCGCAGTTGGTCGATTCCGTGGCCATCGAAATCGCGAACGTGGAGCTCGACCTCGGCGACTTGAAGGCGGCTGAGCTCAACGCGCAGCAAGCGATGAAGACCGATCCGGCAACCGCGCATCTGGTTCTCGCGGCCGTTGCCGAAGCGCGCTCCGACCTGCCTTCAGCGGAACGAGAGGCTCGCCTGGCGGCTGGACCGGAAGACCGGCCGAATGTCCCGGCGCTGGTCATCCTCGCACGCATTCTGGCCTCGCAACAGAAGCTGGATGAGGCACTCGCTGTGGCAAATCGCGCCGTCGCGCACGCCGAAGGCGAGCATCCCGTGGCAACCGTCTTCTCGACGCGCGGCGACGTTCTGGCGCGCATGGGACGGAACGGCGAAGCCGAAGCTGATTTCAGAAAAGAGATCGAACGCTTCCCCGATTTGACGGAAGCGTATGTTCGTCTTGCGCTGCTCTTCGCGTCCGAACATCGATTCGCCGAAATCGGGCCGGCCCTTGAAGCGATGGTGAAAGCGTCCCCGAAACCGGCGACTTACTTCCTCGCCGCGCGCGAGATGAAAGACCTCGGCAACGACGCCGCTGCGCGCACGTTCCGAAGCCGCGGCGAGCAGCTCGCGGCCGAACTTCGAAAACGCTGAGCCGGTAATCAGGAATCGGCGAGGATCCACGCCAGCGCCGCGATCGCTGCCGTGTCCTGCGACAGCTCCTTCGGATCGACTTTGTCGAGCGTGTCGGCGTTGGTGTGGTGGTAATCGAAATAGTGCAGCGGCTCCGGGACGAGACCGAAGCTGGGAACGCCCGCCTGCGTCAGCGGATCGATATCCGCGCCCACCTCCGCGGCCACTTCGAAGCGATTGGCTGAAACCGCGGCAAGCGGTTTCGTTCGCGTCTCGAGCGCGGTCAGTTTGTCGCCTTTGATCGAGGTCGTGAAGCCGGTCGGCGCGGCACCGCCGGCGTCGGTCTCGATGGCGGCAACATGCTTGTCCTTGCCGTGCTCCTTCGCGTACTGCTGACCGCCGCGCGACCCGTTCTCTTCATTCATGAACAGCACCGCGCGAATCGTCCGACGCGGCGTCAGCTTCATCTCTTTCAGGAGCCGCATCGTCTCCATGACCATGGCCACGCCGGAGCCGTCGTCAATCGCGCCGGTGGCGAGGTCCCACGAATCGAGGTGCGCGCCGATGAGCACGATCTCTTCCGGCTTCTCGCTGCCGGGAATTTCGGCGATGACATTCGCCGACATCACATCCGGCAGCGTGCGCGGCGTCAGGATCATGTGCATGCGCACGCGTTTGCCGCGCGCGAGCAGCCGATGGACGAGCATCGCGTCTTCGGCGGTCATCGCCGCGGCCGGGATCTTCGGCTGCTTCGGATCGTAGCGAAGCGCGCCAGTGTGCGGGGTCCGCAGCGATGCCGATCCGACTGAGCGGATCACCACCGCCTTCGCGCCGTACTCCGCCGCCCTGCTGGCTCCCGCGCCGCGGAAGGCGACGGCGATGCGATACGCCTCGAACGCCCGATGGGTGCGCACGAGCTCCATGTCCATCGGATTGTTGTAGAAGACGATCTTGCCGCGCAGCTTCGCCGCGCCGAGCGCCTTCAGTTCATCGAACGAATCGACCTCGATGACGTCCGCGGTGATGCCAGCCGCGGGCGTGGTCACGCTGCCGCCGATCGCCGTCAGCACGATGTTGTGATCCGCCGGCGACACCAGCCGCGCCTCTTCGCGCCCGCGCACCCAATGCGGCACCATCACCGGCTCGTTCGTGACAGTGATGCCCCATTCGCGGAACTGCTGCGTCGTCCACGTCACCGCCTTCGCCGCGCCTTTCGAGCCGGTCAGCCGTGCGCCGATGTCGTCGGTGACGTGGGCGAGCGTTTCGTACGCGCGCGACGTCTGCAACTCGCGGGCGATGATCGCATCCGCTGTCGATTGCGCAGAGGCGGAAAGCGAGAGCAGCAGCGGGAGAAATCGAACGAAGGTTTTCATCGGCGCGAGAGTGTAGCGCGACCGGGAAGGAGACCACTAAACTCACGAGCCTCAGTCCCCATGAAAGATCTCCTCGGCCGCACCTTCGATTTCGCCACACCGCCGTCGCGCGTCGTATCGCTCGTGCCATCGCTAACCGAGACGCTCTTCGAACTCGGCGCGGGCGACGCCATCGTGGGCATCACCGATTTCTGCATCTTCCCCGAGGGGATCGAGCGGACTCGGGTTGGCGGCACGAAGAGTCCGCGGGTCGACGAGATCCGCGCGTTGTCGCCGGATCTCGTCTACATGAATCTCGAGGAGAACGTCGAGCGTCACGCGAAGGCCATCGAAGCGTTCGCGCCGGTGTTCATCACCGAGCCGAAGAGCGTCGATGACGTCCGCGAACTCATCACCACTCTCGGCGCGATTCATCGGCGCGACGATCGCGCCCGCGAACTCACCGATGCGCTGTCGAGCCAACGGGGCACGATCGCGAGCTTCACATTCGCCGTCCCGATCTGGAAGAAGCCTTGGATGTGGTGCGGAGGCGATACCTACGTTTCGAATCTCGTGGAATCGATCGGCGGGACGAACGTGATCGGCGATCGCGAACGCTACCCATCGCTTGATCTCGACGAGGTGCTCGCGCTCAACCCCGACATCATTTTCCTGCCCGACGAACCGTACGAGTTCACGGCTGAGGACGCCGCCGAAATCCGCGGGCCGAGGGTCATCGGACCGTTCCCCGGCCATCTCTTCACGTGGCACGGAACCCGGACGATCCTCGGGCTGCGTTTTCTACGCGAGCGGCTCGGCTAAGAGAGCGGTTTCACCCCTCGATGATGCCCGTCGCCCAGATGCGCAGCGTCTCTTCGACCGAATCGAGTTGCCGCGTGAAAAAGTGATCGGCGCCGGTGATGATCATCGTCTCGGCGTTGCGGATCTGCTGGCCGAGGGTTTCGAGTTTCTGCACGTCGCCGTGTTCGTCCTGCGTGCCGTGCAGGATCAGCATCGGCTTCTCGCAGGAACGGAGGTAGCCGAAGTCGTATTTGTTGACCGGTGTACCGATCAGGAAGAGCGCGTCGACCGCAGCAATCTCGCACCCGACGCGCGAGGCCACCCACGCGCCGAACGAAAAGCCGCCGACGATGACCTTCTTGCCGGGATGCTTCTTCATCAGCCAGTCGATCGCGGCCACGACGTCGCCCTGCTCGCCTTCGCCTTCCTCGTGATGGCCCGCGCTGTTGCCGGTGCCACGGAAGTTGAAACGGAGCGTGGCCACGTTCGCGGCTTCGAGTCCGCGCGCGGCGCGAAAGACCACTTTGTTGTGCAGTGTGCCGCCGCCGAGCGGGTGCGGATGGCAGACCACGGCCACCGCGGCGGGATCCTGCAGATCGCGGTAGAGCGCCTCGAGCTTGCCGGCGCTCGAAAAGAGATCGACGTGGCGGAGAGGTTTCGGATTCACAGTACGCCCGATGTTTCGCGCACCGGCGCGAGCCTGACCAGGATGCGATCGCCGTCCACTTTCACCTCGTGCGTCGTTATCGCGTACTCGGCGTTGCCGGGACAGAGGCCGGTGCGGACATCGAATCCCCAGAGGTGCCATGGACAGACGATCTCGTCACCGATCAAATCCCCCTCGGCGAGCGGACCGCCGCGATGCGGACAGGTGTTGTCGGTGGCGAAGATTCCGCGGTTTGTGTGGGAGATGGCCACGCTGCGGTCGTCGACCTTCACGGCCCTGATGCGGCCGATTGGAAGTTCGGCCGCGTTCAGGACCTCGGTAAAGGCTTCATTCATCGGAGGCGCACTCTAGCAAAAGCAATGTCAGTGAATCTTCTGGCGCATTGCGCGGTAGGTGTTCCAGTCCGGCTCCTTCGAACCGGCACTGAGCGTGATCGGAAACGGATGGCCGGGGATGAGACGGTTCAACTCGGACGCGAACGCTTTCGGATCGGCGACGTACCAAAGCCACGTGCGCTCGCCCTTGCCGGTCACGATCATCATCAAGTAGCCGAGGTGATCGCCCTGGATCGGATCGACGGCAGCTTCAAACTTCGCGATCTGCGTCACGACCTTGTCGGCAGGCATTCCCTTGGCGTCGGGCGCGTACTTCCAGTGCATTTCGATCGCGTTCGGGAACTTGGCCGGATGCGCGTCGGGAGGAACCTCATTGCGGACTTTCAGCAGAAGCAGGCTGTCGGCCTGCTTGGACAGAGTCACAAGCCAGCTGACGTTAGGACCTTTGTCTGGCGGCGCCGCGACCGGAGCCTTCTTGGGTAGCGCCGGCGTATCGGCGATGAGCGCGGACGCGAGCAGCGCCGCGCAAAGTGCAACTGCGATTCGTTTCATTCTTACGATTCCTTTCATGCGAGCCAGACGGGGCGCGGGACGCCGTTGCGTCCGACGGCGGCGCTGCCATCCCAAACGCCGGGGATAGTAGTGCCGCAATCGGGACAGTGGCCGTCACTCAATCGATACGAAGTGACGCGAAACCCGGTGCGGCCGATGACAATCGCATGGCACGACGGGCAATGCGTGCTCTCCAGATCGCCAACCGCGCCCGGGATATTGCCCGGGTAGATGTAACGAAGCCCCGCGCGGCGTCCAATTTCGTAGGCGCGCAGGAGTTGGTTGGCCGAGGTATTCGCGTTCGCGGTCATCTTGTAGTCCTGATGGAACGCGGTGATGTGCCACGGAATGTCGCGATCAACGCTGGCCAGAAACTCGGCGATCTTCGTCAGCTCATCGTCGGAATCGTTGAAGCCGGGAACGATGAGCGTGACGATCTCGACCCAGATGCCGCGCTGCTTGAGGCCTTTGATCGTGTCGAGGACCGGCTGCAGCGTGCCGCCGAGGTCGCGGTAGTGGGCGTCGGAGAATCCTTTGAGATCGACTTTGTAGAGATCGACATACGGCGCGATGTAGTCGAGCACCTTCTCTGTTCCGTTGCCGTTGGAGACGTAGGAGCAGACCAGGCCCTCAGCTTTGGCGACCTTGAAAATCTCGACTGCCCATTCCGAGGTGATGAGCGGCTCGTTGTATGTCGAGGTGATGACTTTCGCTCCGTGGCGCTTCGCAAGCGCGACGAGCTCGGCGGGCTCAATATCGACGGGCGCAGCGCCGGCCACGGGATCACGCAGCGCCTGCGACGTCACCCAGTTTTGGCAGTAGCCGCAGTGGTAGTCGCAGCCGAGCATGCCGAAGGAAAGTGCCAGCGCGCCGGGATACGCATGGAAGAACGGCTTCTTTTCAATCGGATCGATCTGGATAGCGGCGGCATAACCACGCGGGACGCGCAACACGCCATCTTCGTTGTAGCGGACTTTGCAGATGCCGTTCAGGCCATTGAGGATTTTGCAGCGATGGCCGCACGAGTAGCAGCGCACCGCCTTGTTCTCGAGTTTGTCGTACAGCTCAGGCGCGCCTTCGGCCGTTCTGGCGGCCAGGACCTCACCGAGCGCAGTTTGTTGCGGGGTTGCGACGGACATGGCAAGGAAAACGCCGCGAACAATGCGCGTATTGCGGAAGAGCCGTGATCAGTGATGCGCCGGCGCCGCGGCGGGAAGGAAGTACAACGCCACCGCGATGATCGCGTAGACGGCGAGAAGTTGGATCCCTTCGTACCAGTTGGTTTCGCCGTCCATGACCAGATACGAAAAGATCGCCACGCACAATCCGACGGCGAGCATCTCGAACGGCGTGAACAACAGATCGAGCGGATGGCCGAGCGGATACGACAGGAAAACCAGCAGCGGCGTGACGAATAACGCGATCTGCACGCTGGACTGCATGGAGATGTTGAGCGCCGTATCCATCTGATTGCGCATCGCCAGCATGACCGCCGTCGAATGCTCGGCGGCATTGCCGACGATGGCAAGAACGACGAAGCCGAGGAAGACTTCGTTCATCCCCCACGCCTTTCCCGCCTCCCCCACCGCCGCCACCAGCCCCTCGGCCACCACACTCATCAGCGCGCTGGCGAAGACGAGCAGCCCGATCGCGCGCTTGAGACTCCACACGTCCTCCGCCGCCATCTCCGGCGCTTCGCTCACGGCGCTTAGCTGCTCCTTATGCGTCTTGAACGCGAAGAAGAGCCCGAGGATGTAGACGATGATCAGAATGATGGCGGTGCCGACTGAGACCTGATGAATCAACTGCGGCTGATGCGCCGAGGCCGCGGATCGGAAGAAGAGCGCCGGCACGAGGAACGATGCGACGGCGAGAATGAGCTGCCCCGCCTGCGACTCAGCGGCGAGCGCGTTGAACTTCAGCGTTCGATGTTTCCATCCGCCGGCGAGCATCGACAGTCCGGCCACGAAGAGCAGGTTGCCGACGATCGATCCGGTGAACGACGCTCGCACGACGCCCGACAATCCGGCGCGGATGGCGAAGATGGCGATGACCATCTCCGCAAAGTTTCCGAACGTGGCGTTGAACAGCGCGCCGTACGTCGATCCCATCCGATGCGCGAGCTGCTCGGTACTCATGCCAATCCAGGCCGCCAGCGGAAGCACCGCCGCGCACGCGAAAACAAATTCGGCGACGAGATGTCCGTGGACGAAATGCAGCGCGATGGCGACGGGGATGGTGGCGTAGAGGAGCCAGCTTAGGACGCGCTTCATATGCTTCCATTAACTCTATCCTGCGGAGGGCGAAGCCCGACGTCAGGATAGAGTTGAAAAGAAATGATCAGCAGCGAGACAAACGACTACATCACCACCATCACCCTCAACCGTCCCGAGAAACTGAACGCGTTCACCGGCACGATGCGCGAAGAACTGCTCGCCGCAATCCGCGCCGCCGCGGACGATCAAGACTGCCGCGTCGTCATCATCACCGGCGCCGGACGCGCGTTCTGCGCGGGAGGCGACGTCGAGTACATGTCCGGGCTGCAGAAAAACGGCGACGTCGATGGCTTCCGCAAACTCCTCAATGCTGGCCGCGACGTCGTCACGCAAATCTCCGACATGCCCAAGCCCGTCATCGCCTCAGTGAACGGCGTCGCCGCCGGCGCCGGATGCAATCTCGCACTCGCCTGCGACTACCGCATTGCCTCGGACACAGCGAAGCTCGGCGAGACGTTCGTGAAGATCGGCATCCATCCCGACTGGGGCGGCACGTGGTTTCTGCCACGCCTCGTCGGCCCTAGCCGCGCATTCGAGCTGTTGACGACCGGACGGATGGTCGATGCAATCGAGGCTCTGTCGATCGGGATGGTCGATCGCGTCGTGCCGCTAGCCGACTTGCACGAACAAACGACAGCTCTCGCGCGCGCGATCGCGCAGGGCCCGCCGCAGGCGATCGCGGACATCAAACGCGCGCTGGCAGCGACACGTACAAATTCGTTATCCGCACAAGTCGAGCTGGAAAGCGAGCATCAGGTCCGTGCGTTCCTTTCGCACGATGCGGGCGAAGGGATGGCGGCGTTCTTCGAGAAGAGGGCGCCGAAGTTCGAGGGACGGTAGCAAACGTACCGGGACGGTTACGACGCCGTGCGCGCGATGACGAGCGTCTCGTCGTCCTTCTGCGGAGCATTTGCTACGAACGCATCGACCGCCTCGGCGATCGCGTCGCGGACTTCGCTGGCCGAGGAGTTCGCGTGGCGCGCCAGGAGTTTCTCGAACTCCTCGTTGCCCCATTCGTCGCCGGCGGCGTTCTCGGCTTCGCAGATTCCGTCGCTGTAGAGAACCACCGTCGATCCGGCGGGGAACGGGCGCGTCTGGGTCATGTACTTCGACGCGCCTAGGATGCCGATGGGAAGTCCGTGGGAACGAAGCTGCTCGATGTGATCGCCGGTGATGACGTAGCACGGATTGTGGCCGGCGTTGACGAACTGGATCGTCTCCGCCTCGGGATCGATCGTGACCACGATCATGGTGATGAACTTGTTCTCGGCGGACCAGCTGTGGATGTGGCGATTCAGCTCCGTGGCGATGTCGCCCAGCTCGCGTCCCTCGGCAAAAAGAAGCTGGATGGCGGCGTGAAACGCGGAGACGAGCAAGGCGGCGGGCATCGACTTCCCCGCGACGTCCGCGACGACGGTTGTGAACGTTCCTTCGCGCTGAAAGAAGGCGTGATAGTCGCCGCCGACCTGTTTCGCAGGGCGTGAAAGCGCGGCCAGCTCGACACCTGCGATAATCGGGATCGACTTCGGAAGAATGTCGCTCTGGATCGTGGCGGCGAGGTCGAGCTCGCGCTGCATGGCTTGCTTCTCGAGCGCTTCCTTGTGCAAGCGGGCGTTCTCGAGGGCGATGGCGACCTGATTCGCGAAGAGGGACAGCAGCCGCAGCTCATTCGCTTCGAACGCGCCTACGTCGCCTTCGCGCGTTTCGCGGTCGCCGGCAGCGAGCACGCCGATCACTTCATTGTTGCCTTTGATCGGCACGGCGACCGTGGCGATGCAGCCGGGAAAAATGCACTCCGAGGCGTCTTCGAACGTCAGCGCCTCGCCGGCGGCGACGACGCGATCGGTGATCTCGTCATCGAGAAAATCGGAGCGGGTATCGCCGAACGAGCGGTAGACGCGGAACTTGTCGCCATCGCGGAGAAAAAGCGCGGCACGGCGCGCGTTGATCAGCGAAATCATGCGGAAGAGGATCTCGTCCGCGAGGGCGTCGATGTTCAGCGTGCCGGCGATGGAAAGGCCGATGTCGTACAGCGACTCCAGCTCCCACAGCCTGTACTTGAGCTGGAAATCGCCTTCGCGCATCTCCTGCGCGAGGCGGTGCGTGTTGAGCAGCGACGCCGCGAACGTTCCGGCCGCGTGCAGCATGCGGAGATCTTCGTCCGAGGCCATGTCGCCGGACAGGGCGATGACGCCGAAATGATCGCGCGCGGTGCGCATCGGAATGATGTGTTGCGGCTTCGGATCGAGCGAGGCGGAGTCGAACGAATCGCCGTCGAGTATCTCCGGCGCGACGCACACCTGCGACTTCGCGGCGAGCCGCAGCTCCGGTCCGCGCGCATCGCGCAGGTAGACGGCGCCGACGTCGTAGGGCGTGTGCTTGGTGAATGCGTCGAGGATCAGCGATCCGTGCGACGAAAGTGCCGCTCGTTCAAGTTGCTGCAGGTCATGCAGAAACTCCGGAAACTGGTGAACGAGGGGAGACATACGGGAGGTGGAAGGATAGCAGCGACGCGCGATCGCCGGTAACGGCTTAAAGTCCGAGCTCCTTCATCGCGCTCTCTTCGTTGTCGAAGATGGTCGCGTAGTTGGCCAGGCCCATGATCTGGAAGGTCTTGTGGATCACGGGCGTGAGGCAGCAGAAGGCGATCTTGCCGCCTTTGTCGATCATCTTCTCGATGATCTCGATGAGGATGCTGATGCCGATGGAGTTGACAATTTTCGTATCGCGAAGGTTGAGCAGAACGGTGCGCACGCCGGCGTCCATCAATTCGTAGGCACGAACGGCGATCTCTTCGCCGCCTACATTGTTGATGTAGCCCTTGGTGTAGAGCACCGCACCGTTGTCTTTGCGGTCGACCGCGACTTTCAGTTCCTCAGTCATGATTCTTTCTTCTCGTATTTGACCATATGGATGGTGGTTCCGCCGCCCGACGACGTCGAGATGCTTACCTCGTCCATGTGCGCTTCGATCAGTTGCAGTCCGCGGCCGCGTTTGTGAGAAACCCCGGGAGCCGGCCGTCGCGACCGAGCCTCGGCAGGATCGAATCCCCGTCCGTGATCGGTGACCCAGACATCGATCCGGCTGCCGTCGCCCTGGGAAGTACCGACGAATCTTAGATAGATGCGGTTGTCCGCGCAACCTGAATGCTCGCGAGCGTTGATGCAGGCTTCGATGATCGCATGAGTCATCTCATCGATCTTCTCGGAGCTCATGCCGAGCTCGCGGGCGAGATTGCCGGCCGCGCGGGCGGCTGCGATCTCGATATCCGCGACCATCGGGAGCGTGAGCTCCATCTGCCGCTCGGCGGTCGTCGTCATTTCGGAAGTGTCCTGAACGACGCGACTAAAAGCCGAGAAGCAAGGCCACGGCGGACTTGATCCACTCGGGGATGCCGCCGAGCTGCTCGATGGCGAGCAGGGCGAAGGTGTTGACGGCCAGCAGCATGGGAAGCGCGTACTGGACGGAAACGGCGGTGGTGCGGGTTTGAGCGATGCTTTTCATGGTGTCCCCCCTCAGTTGTCGGGACCCACTCAGAGCAACGCGACTGCCACGGTTGGCTTTTTAGGTGCACTCTCTCTAAGCCTCTGATGCTGCGCAGTTTACACGAGAAAGCGAAGAAATGTGACGAAGTGTGTAAGTGGGGCAAATTGCTACAGCCAGAAGGTTTCAAAGGTTTGCCTGATCGTAAGTGCTTGCAACAGCGTGCATTGTCAGTGAACGTCCCAAGACTCCACAGTTGGGACTAATTGGGACAGCGACTCGCGCATTCGATAGAGGGTCTTGCGGTCGACGCCGAGGATCTTGGCGGCTTTGGAGATGTTGCCCTTGGTGTGCGCGAGGACGCGGACCACGTACCGGCGCTCGAGTTCGTTGAGGGACGGGAAGTCGGTCAGCATCTCCACGCCGCCGGCTCCCGATGCCGATTCGGGAAGCGCGAGGTCGCCCGGATCGATGACCGGATCGGTCGTCAGCGCGAGCGATCCTTCGATCAGGTTCTCCAGCTCGCGGACGTTGCCGGGAAACGGATAGCGCATCAGTTTCTGCAGCGCTTCCTGCGTAATGCGGACGTCGTGCAGCCCTTCGCGTTTGCCGTATTTGTCGAGGAAGAAGCGAACCAGCTTGGGGATGTCT
This sequence comes from Thermoanaerobaculia bacterium, assembly GCA_035995985.1. GTDB lineage: Bacteria > Acidobacteriota > Thermoanaerobaculia > Gp7-AA8 > Gp7-AA8 > JADGNZ01. The sequence goes on from DASYJY010000239.1 coordinate 21,865, forward strand.
TCTTTGCGATCGCGCAGCGGCGGGAGGACGATCTCGACGACTTTGAGCCGGTAGTAGAGGTCCTGCCGGAACTCGGTTTTCTCGATCATCTGCTCCAGATCGCGATGCGTGGCCGCTAGGATGCGGACGTCGATGGGGATGCGCCGCCGGCCGCCGAGCTTCTCGACCTCTCGCTCCTGGAGCACGCGCAGCAGCTTGGCCTGCAGCGTCAGCGGAATGTCGCCGATCTCGTCGAGGAAGATCGTTCCGCCTTTGGCCAGCTCGAATTTGCCGGGACGCGCGTCGACCCCAGTGGCGACGCCGCGCTCGATGCCGAAGAGCTCCGACTCCAGCAGCGTCTCCGGCAACGCGGCGCAGTTGATGGCGACGAACGGGCCGTCCTTGCGCGGCGAGTTGCCGTGAATCAGGCGCGCCACCATCTCCTTGCCGGTGCCCGACTCGCCGCGAATGAGGACGCTGGCCTGCGAGTCGGCCACACGGGCGACGAGGTCGATGACGCGCTGCATCTTGGGCGAGTCGCCGATCATGAGCCGGTCGCTGTAGTCGCGAAGCATGCGCTGCTTGAGGTTGCGGTTTTCGTCCTCCAGCGTTTCGCGGAGCACCGACAGCTTGTGAAAGTTGCGGGCGTTGTCGATGGCGGCACCGCCGATGGCCGCCAGCGAGGCCAGGAATCGCAGATCGTCCTCCACGAAGCTTCCGCTCTTCGCGCCGCGCTCCTCTTTGCCGCCGACGCCGATGATGCCGATGATGGTTTCGCCGGAGATCATCGGCGCGAGCAACAGGTCGCTGCCGGCGCCGCCGAGAAACTTGGAGACGGTGACCGACATCGGCTCGCGCGAGGCGAGCACTTGTTTGATCGGCGGCTCGTTCAGAATCGCGTTGGCCGGCGTCGGGATCTCGACTCCGAACGTGAAGATCTGCTGGACGTTGAGCTTTTCATCGAGCGAGAAAACGAAGCCGACCGTGGCGTCGAGCACAGCGATGGCGCGATGCATCAGCTCTTCGATCAGCTCCCCCTCGGGCCGCAGCGTGTTCGGCGCGCGGCCGACGTCGTAGAGCGCCTCCAGTTGGAGAAGCTTGCGGCGAAGCTCGAATGTGGATTGTTGCGCCACTAATCTCGTCCCATCGCTCTCCTGCATTCACCGAGCAGGAAGTCGCAGTTCCAGCTCGCATAGAACGCCGGATCCATCGCGTAGATTCTCACGAACAACGGGCCTGCTTCGTCGAACCGTCCGCGCTTCATCTCCGTCCGCGCCAGAAAGTAGATAGCGCGGATGGTCAACGGATCGACCTCGTTCTTCTCCACGATCCCTCGAAACCCCGCCTCCGCCTCCGTGAACGCGCGCCGCTGATACGCGCAAAGCGCTTTGGAGTAATCGTCCGTGCCGCCGCAGGTCGATGGGGGCTTTGCGTTCGCGCTCATCGCGATCGCAAGGATTAGGACTAACGGAGTGCAACGCATTCGCGGCAGTTTACTCCGCCTCTCCGCGAGCTCCGCGTGAACGGTTCCCTTTCGAAATACACTCGGGCTCATGAAACTCGGCATCATCGGCAACGGAAGAGCGGCGTGGGCGTTCGCAAGCACCTGGCGCCGCATCGATTGGCCGCTGACCGGCATCGCCACACGCGGTGCGCCCATCGACGAACTGGCGGCCACCAGCGATTTGATCCTCGTCGCCGTCAGCGACCGCGCCATCGAAGAGATCGTCGCGACGATCCCCGAGACGAACGCCATCATCATCCATCCCAGCGGCGCGCTCCCCGCGCTTCGCGGCGGATTCTCGCTCCATCCGCTCAAATCGCTGCCGCCGGTCGGCGAGCCATCGGATCTCGAAGGGACGCTGCTCGTCTTCGAAGGTGCGCATCGCGATGTCGCGCAGTCCATCGCAACCGCAGCCGGCGCGCGTTTCGCCGACATCGCACCCGGCGCGAAGATCCGCTACCACGCCGGCGCCGTATTCGGATCGAACTACATCGCCGCGCTACTCGACATCGCCGAGGAGTTGATCGGGATCGACGGCGCTCGCGAAGACATTGCGGCATTGGCGAGGTCGGCGATCGACAACTGGGTAGCGCACACGGACTCACTTCGGTTCACCGGACCGGCCTCGCGCGGCGACGCCGTCGTCATTCGGCAGCATCTCGATTCCTTGCGCGATTCCCCGGAACTTGCGGAGATCTACAGACTTCTGGCCGCGCGCATTGTTGCGGCTGCAAAGTAGCGGGTGCTACCATCGACCCCCTTTCGATCGGAGCGCGGGCGGAATGGTTTTCTTTAATTACGCGACGATGCAGATGGCCGCGAAGATCGTTTATTACGGTCCGGGCCTCTGTGGAAAGACGACCAATCTGCACCACATCTACGCCAAGACCTCGCCGCAGAGCCGCGGCGAAATGGTCAGCCTCGAGACCGAAACCGACCGAACCCTCTTCTTCGATCTGCTCCCGATCGACGTCGGCGTCATCGGCGGATTCAAGACCCGCCTGCAGCTCTACACGATTCCCGGCCAGGTCTTCTACAACACTACCCGCAAGCTCGTTTTGAAGGGCGTCGACGGCATCGTCTTCGTAGCCGACTCGCAGAAAGCGATGCTCGACGCGAATCTGGAGAGCTTCAAGAACCTGCGCGAAAACCTCGCCGAGATCGGCCTCTCGATCGACGAGATCCCGCTGGTGCTGCAGCTCAACAAACGCGATCTGCCCAACATCGCCCCGGTTGACGACGTCGTCGACGTCATCGATCCCGAGCGCAAATACGATTTCGTCGAAGCGGTGGCCTCACGTGGCGACGGCGTCTTCGAGACGCTGAAAGTGATCTCGAAACTGACGCTGCGGACGCTGCGCCGACGCATGACCGGCGAGGAACCGGTGAAGGCGACGCCGCGGCGTCCGGCGCCCGATATGGCGTTCCGCGTTCGCGAAGATACGGCGCCGGTCCCTGCGACGCCGGCCTCGCCCGCGGCCACGGCGCCGATCGCGGCGTACAACCCGCCGCCGGAGCCGGAGCCGGTCGAAGAGATTGCCGCCGAGGCCTTCATCCCGCCGCAGCCGGAACCGGCGCCTCCGCCGCCGAGTGCCCCGTCGCCGGAGATCCCAGCGCCTGAGCCGCCACCGCCGCCTCCACCCGAGCCGGAGATCGATTTCGGGCAGACCGAGAAGCAAGCCAAAGCGGCGCCCGAGGTCAAGCACGTCAAGGTGCGGTCGTCGGTGGACATCATGGCGGAGCTCGAATCGCTGCGGAAACGCGCCACGCAGTCATCGCCGAAGCAGCCCGCGAAAAAAGAGACATCGCCGCTCGATGCGCTGCGCCATCCCCCCAAACCAAAGCGCGATGTGCACCGCACCGTCACGCTTCCGATGGCGCCCGGAACGCTGCCGAAGTCGAAGCAGTTGCGCCTTACGGTATCCTTTGAAAATGACAGCGGCGTCGTGCAGTCCCAGGAACAATCGATCGACCTCGGCGAGACGAGCGACATCCAGTCGCTCTCGGTCAATCTGAAGTTCGAAGATATTTAAGGGTTGGGAGGGTGAGGTGATGAATCGAGAGCGAGCGGTCGTTCTGCTGATCGCGATTTACGCCGTCGCCTGCGCGTCCTCGACGCCCACCCCGAAACCCGCCGCCGCGCCCGCGTTGCAGCCGCCATCCGCCGCGAAATTGCAGGCCGAGGAGTACCGGAAAGCGCTGGAAGCGGCGTATGGCGAGATCGTGGCGCGCGAAGGAAAGCCGGTCGCCGCGCCGGCTGTCGACGTCGAAGCCGCGGCGTCGATTCCGATTCCCGATCATCCGACCATCCGCGGCGCGCTGCAGTACTTCACGACCGACCTCAAACCGAGCATCCAGGAATCGCTGCTCCGCTCCGGCAAGTACAAGAAGCTGATCGACAAAGCGCTCGACGATTACAAACTCCCGCACGGGCTGGCGTATCTGCCGGTGATCGAGAGCGCGTACGTGCCGTCGGTGACCTCGCGCGCCGGCGCGCACGGCATCTGGCAGTTCATGCCCGAGACCGCGCGCGACTACGGCCTGCGCGTCGACTGGTGGGTCGACGAGCGCGCCGATCCTGAGCGTTCCACCCGCGCCGCCGCGGCGTATCTCAAGGATCTCTATAAACAGTTCAACGACTGGCCGCTCGCCCTCGCCGCCTACAACGCCGGCCCGGGCCGCATCCGCCGGGCCATGCAGTCGTCCGGCTCCGTCACGTTCTGGGACCTCCTCGAAAACGAAGCCGTGCCGAAAGAGACGCGCGGCTACGTGCCGACGTTCTTCGCCACGCTGACCATCGCCAGCGATCCGTCGACCTACGGCTTCCGTCTCGGCACGCCGATCGACTTCGACCGCAGCGCCGTCGAAATCGAAGGGCCGCTCTCCCTCCGCTACCTCGCCTCGGTCGCCCGCGTCGACGAAGCACTCTTGCGCGATCTCAACCCCGCGCTGCGGCAAGGCATCGTACCGCCGGGCAAGATCACGGTCCGCGTCCCGTCGAAGTCGGCGGAAACCGTCGCTGCCCGCGCAACGACATTGAAGAATGAGGATGCGAACGTCGCCATCTGCTCCTACACGCTGCACGAAGGCGAGTCGCTGAAACGCATCGCACGTTCCCTCGGCACCGACATCGAGATGCTCGTAGCGATGAACAACCTCCGCTCACCCGATGCCATCGGCGAAGGCGACGCGGTCTACCTCCCCGTCCGCGCCCGCGAGCTCGGAGCCCTCCTCGCACACAGCGACGCCTATTACGCAGTACGAAAAGGCGACACGTACTACTCGATCGCGAAGAGCCACAACCTGACCGTGGCCGAGCTCCTCGAACTGAATGAGCTCGAAGTCGAGCACAAGCTCCACGCCGGCGAACGGCTACGCGTGACTGCGCCGCGCGCGGTCAGCGCGGGCGGGATGTAGAAATCCCTTGGGCGCGCGACGTGCACGCCGTTTTTTCCATGGCAAGAGGATTCGAAAGTAAGGCAGTTGAGTCGAATCGGCAGGATGCCGAGGATGAGCGCGCCGCGCGCGGCAACCGGCAGCGTCCGGATGTTCACGAGATCGAGCGCCGCCAGAAACGCGACGGTCTGGAGCTATCGCGACGGCGCATCCTTCACGAGATGGAAGGCGCCAACGAACGGCGCCATGCGTCGCTCCAGGCCGCGCTCGCGCATCTCGATGGCGAGCTCGCGAAAATCCAATAGCGCCGTCCGGCTTGAAATGATGGGACACGGCTGTTAGTTTCGCCGCCCACCATGGCCGAAAGCAGTGACTACAAGAAGACGCTGAACCTTCCGCAGACCTCCTTCTCGATGAAGGCCAACCTGCCCGTCAACGAGCCGAAGCGGCTCGAGCAGTGGCGCCTCATCGATCTCTACAAACTCATTCGCGAAAAATCGGAAGGGCGCCCGAAGTCGGTCCTGCACGACGGCCCTCCGTACGCGAACGGCCACATTCACATGGGGCACGCGCTCAACAAGATCCTCAAGGACATCGTCGTGAAGTCGAAAACGATGATGGGCTTCGACTCGCCGTACGTGCCGGGGTGGGACTGCCACGGACTTCCGATCGAGCACGCCGTCGACAAGGAGATCGGCAGCTCCAAACGGAAGGAGATGTCGCCGGCCGATTTCCGCCGCTGCTGCCGCGAGTTCGCCGACAAGTTCGTTTCGATCCAACGCCAGGATTTCATCCGCCTCGGCGTCCTCGGCGATTGGTTCCATCCGTACACGACGATGTCGTATCAGTACGAAGCAGACATCGCCTACGCCCTCGGCCGCTTCTTCCGCACGGGCATGGTCTACAAGGGACTGAAGCCGGTGCACTGGTGTACGTACGACCAGTCCGCGCTGGCGGAGGCGGAGGTTGAGTATGCCGATCACACGTCGCCATCGGTGTACGTGCGATTCCGCCTGACCGACGAATCGGTGCAGAGTCTCGATTTGCCGATCGAGAAGCCGTGCTACGCCGTCATCTGGACGACGACGCCGTGGACGCTGCCGGCGAATCTCGCCATCGCGCTCAAGCCTGATTTCGATTACGACGTCGTCGAAAATGACGGCGAGAACTTCATCATCGCCTCGGAGTTGGTGAAGTCAGTCGCTCCGAAGTTCGGCTGGACGGACTACCGCGTCGTCAAAGTCTTCAAAGGATCGGCCTTCGAGCACCTCCGCTACCGCCACGCCTTCCTACCGCGCGAAGGCGTCTTCGTCCTCGGCGACTACGTCACGCTCGAAGCCGGTACAGGACTCGTGCACACGGCGCCCGGACATGGCGCCGACGACTTCTACACCGGACAGCGTTACGGCCTCGAAACGTACACGCCGGTCAATCATCGCGGCGAGTTCACGCAGGACGTGCCGCTGTGGGCCGGGATGCATGTGTTCAAAGCGAATCCGCAGATCATCGAGTTGCTGCGCGAGCGCGGGGCGTTGCTCTTTTCCGAGACGATCACGCATTCGTATCCGCACTGCTGGCGATGCAAGCATCCGGTCATCTTCCGCGCGACGGAGCAGTGGTTCATCTCGATGGACGATCACGATCTTCGCGGCCGCGCGCTCGAAGAAGTCCACAAGGTGAAGTGGTTCCCGGCCTGGGGCGAGGACCGGATGGCGGGAATGGTCGAGAACCGTCCCGACTGGTGCATCTCGCGCCAGCGCACCTGGGGCGTTCCGATCACCGTTCTTTATTGCGAATCGTGCGGCGAGCCGGTCACGTCGCCGGAGCTGTTCGAGAAGGTGAAGGAGCTGTTCCTCGCCGAGGGTGCCGACTCCTGGTACGACCGCCCGCCGGCCGATTTCCTGCCGTCCGGCTACGCGTGCGCGAAGTGCAGCGCGACCGAGTTCCGCAAAGAGCTCGACATCCTCGACGTCTGGTTCGACTCCGGTTGCTCGCACGTTGCGGTGTTGCAGGAACGTCCCGAGCTGACGTGGCCGAGCGACGTCTACATCGAAGGCCACGACCAGCACCGCGGCTGGTTCCAGTCGTCGCTGCTGGTCGGAACCGGCATCGAAGGCGGCGCGCCGTTCCGGCAGGTCATCACCTGCGGATTTCTGATCAACGAGCAGGGCGACAAGATGTCGAAGTCGCGCGGCAACGCGCTCTCGCCGCAGGACGTGCTCAAGCAGCACGGCGCCGACGTCATCCGCTTGTGGGTGGCGATGATCGATTACCAGAACGACATGTCGATCGGCCCGCAGATCATGAGCCGCAGCGCGGAGTCGTACAAAAAGCTCCGCAACACCGCTCGGTATCTCTTGTCGAACCTCAGCGGTTTCGATCCGGAAACTGACGCCGTCCCGCACGATCAGCTGCAGGATGTCGACAAATGGGTGCTGTCGCGCGCGGCGGAGGTGTTCGAGCGGTGCCGGAAGACGTATGGCGACTACGAGTTCCACGTCGTCTACCACCGCATCCTCGATCTCTGCACGGTCGTTCTGTCGTCGCTGTATCTCGATATGTCGAAGGACACGTTGTACTGCGACGGACCGGCGTCGCCGACGCGGCGCTCCGCGCAAACAGCGATGTACGAAATCCTGCGCGGTCTGGTCAGCTACCTCGCGCCGATCCTCAGTTTCACTGCCGAGGAGATCTACGAGGCGATGCCCGGGACGAAGGAGCAGTCGGTGCATCTGACCGACTTTCCAACGATCACCGCACCGTCCATCGACAGCGCCGCGTGGGAGCGGATCTTCCGCGTTCGCGAGACAGTCTCAAAGGTGCTCGAGACCGCGCGCGCTGCCGGAACGATCGGACAATCACTCGAAGCGGATGTCCAGCTTCACGGCATCACGCGCGACACGCTTGCAGGTTCGCTCGATGTCGATCTGGCGAAAGTCTTCATCGTCTCGCACGTCGACTTTGTCGCCGCCGTAACAGCCGACATGATCGACATCGAAGGCCTCGGCCCCATCGGCATCACCATGTCGCCCGCACGCGGAAAAAAGTGCGGACGCTGCTGGCAGTATCGCGAGGAAGTCGTCGAAGACGGCGGCCTCTGCGCCCGATGCGATGAGGTGGTCGTGAATCTGGTCGTGCCCGAACAACCGACGGTGTAGCGATGCGCTACGCCGACCTGCACACGCACACCTATCACTCCGATGGCACCCGCTCGCCGGCGGAGGTGATCGATGTGGCGCTTGCGCATGGCATCGAGATCGTCGCCATCAGCGATCACGACAACCTTGCCGCGTACTTTGAGATCAAGACGTACGCCGATTCGAAAGGCGTCACGCTGATTCCGGCGACGGAACTTTCGTGCGCGTACGAAGGCGTCGACATCCACATCCTCGCGTATGCGTTCGATGCGCACGACGAGCGGGTCGAAGCGAAGCTGCGGCGGTTTCGCGACGCGCGGCAGACGCGCGGACGGCGCATCGTCGAACGCTTGCGGGCTCTCGACTACAACATCAGCTCCGAGCGCGTCGAACAGCTCGCGGCGGGCGGCGCGATCGGACGCCCGCACGTGGCGTGCGCGCTGGTGGAGGCGGGCTATGTCGCGTCGGTGTCGGAGGCGTTCGACAAGTTGCTGCGTCCCGGCAAGCCGGGTTACGTGGAGAAGGATCGTTTCGCCATCGACGAAGCGGTCGCGTTGATGCACGCGACCGGCGGAGTGACGTCGATCGCGCATCCGACGCTCTATCCCGACCACGAACGCATCGTTCCGCAACTCCTCGACGCGGGCATCGACGGCATTGAAGTGCTGCATCCCGACGTCAACGCGGAATGGCGCGAGACGTACAGCAACATGGCCCGCTTCCGCGGCAAGATGCTGACCGGCGGCTCGGACGATCACGGCACGGTCAAGAAAACGGAGACGCTCGGGACGATCAAAGTGCCCGAGGATTGGATCGGCGCGATTCTGGAACGGCTGTAGTCGTGCTCCTCCGCCTGGTTTTCTTCGCGTTCATCCTCCTCGCGCTTCTCGGCGACGCGCGAATTTTTCTGTTCGTACTGAACCGCTTCGTATTCGGCAGCCATCGCGAAGAGCACAGCGAATGGAAGTGGCTGATGTTCGCGACGCCTCCCGTTTTGATCGGGCTGACGGCACTGATCTGGCCTCTCAATCAATGGATCGATTGGCTGCTTTCCTCCCGAGTCGTTGAGCGATTCGCGCCGCAGCGCGTCGCGGAGATCGCGTGGTCGTTCGCGCTCGCGAAAGTCGGCGCTGTGTGGCTGATCATCGCCGCGGCCGTGGGCAGCTACTGGATCCTCGATCGCGTTCGCGTGAACTACCTCCCCCCCGCACCGTTCGTCGGGATTCGCGATCACCCCTCCGAGGTCATCCCGCTGCGAAGGGCGCACGTTCCATTCGCGTGGCTGCGCCGCCTTGGCGCCCACAACGATGTGTACGACATCGAAGTCACGCATCACGAGATCATCATTGACGACCTGCCGCCCGCGTTCGACGGCTACCGCATCGCCTTTCTCACCGATACGCATGTCGCGTCGTTCATGCGCCGCGGTTTCTATCGCGAAGTCGTGAAGCAGGTGCAGCGTTTCGCGCCGGACGTCATTCTCTTCGGCG
>DASYJY010000240.1:0-58309 GCA_035995985.1 Thermoanaerobaculia bacterium
CGTCACCTTACCCGACGACTTTTTCACGTCCGCATTCGTGATGACTTTCTTCGTCGATTTCTTCGGACCGCCGTTCGCCTTGGCCGCCTTCACCAGCGGCGAATCGTCCGCGAAGGTTGCGGTGGCGATCAGGAAGATGGCGATGGCGAGTTTCATGGTGCGTTCGTTCCGGTACGTCCGTATCGATCTTCGAGTCTGACGACGTCATCCAGTTCCGGCGTGGAGACCTCGGCGATGTCCGTATCTTCGATTGCTTCCATCCGATGAATCATGCGCGGCGCGATGTGAAACGCCTCGCCGGCGCGCAGCGGGAACTCGCGGCGGTCGCCGTCGATTTCGATCGTCAGCTTCAGCTCCCCGCCCACAACAAACAGCGTCTCTTCTTTGATTTCGTGGTACTGCAGGCTCAGGCTCTCGCCGCGATTGATGTGCAGGATCTTGCCGACGTAACGCTCCGTCTTCGCGAAGATCAGCTCGTAACCCCACGGCTTCGGAACGCGTTTGACCGGCAGGTTCGCAAAACGATCTTCGGTCATGACGGCTTGTTGACCAGCCCCTCGGGGAAACGCATCGCAACGCTTTCGATGACGAACTCCTCGATCTCCTGCGCCGTTTTTTTCGTCAGCGCGACCTCGGCAATGCGCCGGCAATCTTTGTAGCGCACTGACCGCACGATGTTCTTGATCACCGGAATCGACGAAGGATTCATCGAGAAAACTTCCAGCCCGAGGCCGAGGAGAACGATGGCGAAGAGCGGATCGGCGGCCATCTCGCCGCACAGCGACACGGGGATGTTCGCCTTGTGTCCGGCGTCGATCACCATCTTCAGCAATCGCAGCAGCGCCGGATGCAGCGGCTCGTAGAGGTAGCTGACGTTTTCGTTCGAGCGATCGATGGCCAGCGAGTATTGAATGAGATCGTTCGTGCCAATCGCGAAGAAGTCAGATTCAGTCGCGAGGATGTCCGCGATGATCGCGGCGGACGGCACCTCGATCATGATTCCAATCGGCACATCAGGATTGTTTGCGATCCCCTCGGCATCGAGTTCCGCGCGCAACTCGCGCACCAGCGTCTTCACCTGCCGCAGCTCCTGCACACTGGTGACGACCGGGAACATGATCTTGATCTTGCCGAACGCCGAGGCGCGGAGGAGCGCCCGCAACTGCGTGCGGAACATGTCCCGGTGCTTCATGCACAGCCGCAGACCGCGTAAACCCAGGACCGGATTGTTTTCCTTGCTGCCGATGACTTCTTTGGCCAGCTTGCGCCCGCCGAGGTCGAAGGTTCGGATCACGCACCAGCGCGGCGCGGTGGCTTCGGCCAGCGCTTTGTAGAGCTGGAAGTGCTCTTCCTCGTTCGGCAACAATGGACTTTTCGAGATGTAGAGGAACTCGGATCGATAAAGTCCGATGCCCTCGGCGCCGAAGCGGATGGCATCCTTCAATTCTTCGACGAGCTCGATGTTCGCCTGCAGCGTGATGCGCCGCTCGTCCTTCGTCACGGCGTCGAGGTCGCGATTTTCGAGAAGCTTCCGCTCGGCCTCTTCGTGGCGAATGACGCGCGTCTGGTACTCCGCGATCATCGCCTGGGTCGGATTGACGAGCACCGTCCCTTCGTAGCCGTCGAGGATCACCATTTCGTCGTTGTCGACGACCTTGGTCAGACGCGGAACTCCGATGACCGCGGGCATGAAGAGCGACTTGGCGATGATCGAGGTGTGCGACGTCCGGCCGCCGGCTTCCGTCGCAAATCCGACGATCGGCCGACGATTGAAATGGATCGTGTCGGACGGCGTCAGATCATCGGCCAGGATGATTACGTCGTGCGTGATCTCGGAGACGTCGTGATGTGCGATGCCTTGTAGATTTTTCAGCACGCGGTCAGCGACGTCCTTCACATCCGCGACGCGCTCGCGAAGGTAAACGTCATCGAAACTGAGGAAGCGCGCCTGCAGCTCTTCCTGCACCTCGGCCATCGCCCACTCGGCGTTGACCTGTTCCGCCTCGATCTTCTGGATCACTTTGTCCGCGAACGATGGGTCGCTGACCATCATCGCGTGCGCCTCGAAAATCTGGGCGTATTCGTCGCCCATCGAGCGCTTGACTCGCTGTTTCAGTTCCTGAAGCTGCGTCTTCGTTTTCTCGACCGCTTCGAGAAACCGATTGACCTCAGACGGCACCTCGTCATCGCGAATCGGCACGCGATAAATCGCCGCCTCGCGACGCTCGATGATGACCGCGCGGCCGATGGCGATGCCGGGCGAAACGCCAATCCCTTTGTACGTTCGGATGGCGCTACGGGAGGCGGTGGCGAGTCTGGCTGCAGGTTCGGTAAGCATGAATTGCGGCGTCGAACGAGCCGCAAGTCATTCTACTTCATCGAATTTTGCGTCGATGAGCTTCTCGATCGCTTCGACCGCCGCGGCTTCGTCTTCACCATTCGCTTTGATGGTGATGATCGTGCCGCGGGCGGCAGCGAGCAGCAGGATGCCGAGGATGGACTTGCCGTCGACTTCTTCATCGCCCTTGCGAATCTTGATGTCGGAGCGGAATCGCGCGGCGGTGTGCACGAGCTTCGCCGCAGCCCGCGCGTGGAGGCCGAGCTTGTTCTTGATCTCGATGTCGTGCTCGATCACGACGCGGCCCGCCGTTCCGCGGTGAGCAGTTCCGACGCGACGCGGATCGCTTTCGATCCCTTCTCGCTGATCGTGTGCGCAACGGCGGTCAGGTCTTTGCCGTCCTGCTGCAGCGTGGCGAACTTCACCACCATCGGCAGGTTGACACCGGTGATGATCTCGACGCGGTCCTTCTCCAGAAACGAGAGGCTGATGTTGCTCGGAGTGCCGCCGAACATGTCGGTGAAGATGATGACGCCGCCGTCCGTACCGACGCGGTCGAGCGCGACGCGGATTTTCTCGCGCGCTTCGTCGACGCTGTCGGTCCACTCCAGCGGCACGGCCTCGATGACGACATCCGTCGATTCAATCTTTCGGGCGGCGTTGAGCAGTTCACTCGCCAGGTTCCCGTGCGTCACGATCAAGGCACCAATCAAGCAACTCTCCTCTTGCAGCGCGCGAATGATAACCGCTGTGGTGACGGCGCTAACGCTTGCAGTCGCGATGGACGATCTCGATCGCGTAGCCGCTAGCGGCGAGATCGTCGGCGAGGCGTTGTCCGATGGCGACGGAGCGGTGCTTGCCGCCAGTGCAGCCGATGCCGATCGTGAGGTAGCTCTTCATCTCTTTCTGGTACTGCGGCAGCAGGTAGCTGACGAAGTCGAGCAGCTTGCCGTAGAAGATGTCGTAGCCCGGCTGCGCTTTGAGATAGGCAACCACCTCGGGATCCAATCCCGTTTTCGGCCGCAGCGATTCGACAAAGTGCGGATTGGGCAGGAAGCGGACGTCGAAGAGCAGATCGACGTTGTACGGCATCGCGTATTTGAATCCGAAGGTGACGATCGTGACGAGCATGGTCACCTTCTCGTCCTTCAATTCGAACCGCCGCATGACCTCGGCCTTGAGCTCATGCACCGAGAACTGCGAGGTATCAAGCACCATGTTCGCCAGCGACTTGACCTCGGTGAGCGCCGCGCGCTCGGACGCGATCGCATCAATCAGCGGCTGATCCTTCGCCAGCGGATGAGGACGACGTGTCTCGGAGTAACGCCGCGCCAGAACTTCATCGCTCGCTTCGAGGAAGATCAGGACGACGTGCGGGACAAGCTTCTGAATCCGCTCGCGGTAGAACGTGGGGAAGATGTTGGCGAAGTCGTGCGTGCGCACATCGACGACGATGCCGACGCGATCGGCGTTCTCATGCTCGCCCACTTCCTCGAGAAACGGCTCGATCAATGCGATGGGCAGATTGTCCGAGCAGTAGAAGCCGACATCTTCCAGCGTCGACTGCACGTAGCTTTTCCCCGAGCCGGAGAGGCCGGTGATGATGACGAGATATTCGGGGCGCGGCATTGCGTTTCGAAGTTTATCCTGCCTTGTCATCCTGAGCCGCCGGAGGCGTTGGAGCGCGAAGCGCGGAACGCCGGAGGACGGTCGAAGGACCCCCAGCTGATAACCAGCTTGGCGGCGGCGGGTACTAACGAGGCAAAGACCCGGGGGGTCCTTCGACCGTCCTCCGCCGCTCGCGCTTTCGCGCTCCTCGGCTCCGGCGGCTCAGGATGACAGGTCGATCAACGCTGTCTTCGCGTCCGATCGAGAACGTCCGCTTGAAAGCGCATCTTCGTGTTCATGCTGCGCAGCTCGGAGCTGGCCATCTCGTTGGGATTCGAATGCGGCAGCGACTCGCTGGCGCCGCTCCCCTGCTTCGCGATCTGCGCGTCGATGCGCTGCAGGAAGGCGCGCGCAGAATCGTAGCCTTGCAGTTTCATCAGGTGATTGCGCGCCGCGATCTCGACGAGGAGCGCGAGGTTGCGTCCCGAGGCGACGGGGAGGCGGACGTACGGTTTGGAGACGCCGAGGAGTTCGAAGGTTTCGCCGGTGATGCCGAGGCGGTCGTACTCCGTGCCTTCCACCCACTTCTCCAGTTTCACGACGAGATCGATCGGCTTCACGTCGCGTGTCGAGGCGACGCCGAAGAGATCTTTGATATCGATGATGCCGATGCCGCGCAGCTCCATGTGATGGCGAAGAAGATCGTTCGAATAGCCGAGGAGGACGTCGTTCGGATGGCGCTTGATGATCACCATGTCGTCGGCGATGAGGCGGTGGCCGCGGTAGATTAGATCGAGCGCGCACTCGCTCTTGCCGATGCCGCTGTCGCCGAGGAGGAGCACGCCGATACCGTAGACGTCGAGCAGGCCGGAGTGCATGGTCACCTTCGGAGCCATCGTCTCTTCGAGGAAGTAGGTCGTGCGCGTGATCGACGTCGATGACATGGCCGGCGTGGAGAAGAGCGGCACCGAGTGCTTCTCGCACTCGTGCTTGAATTCTTCGAGCGGCGTGATGCCCTTGGTGACGATGAAGCAGGAGACATCGAGCGCGGCTACATCGCGGACGCGTTTCTCGCGGAGGCGCGCGGGAAGGCTCTGCAGATACTTCGTCTCCGATTCGCCGATGATCTGGACGCGCCACTGCTTGATGTATTCGTAGTAGCCGGCAAACGCGAGACCCGGCTTCTGGACCCGAGGACGGAGGATGGTGCGATCGAGGCCGTCGTCGCCGGTGACGATTTTCAGCGCCAACTCATCGAGCTCGCCGCCCAGGAGCGAGCGGACTGTGGTCTCGATGAAATCGTCGTTCTCGCTCATGTGCGGCGTTACGGCGTTGCAGGCTTCGCGGCGGCGAGCTTTGCCTGCGCCGCCAGTTCGTAGAGCTTGTCGAGCTCTCTCTGGGTACCGGCACCTTCGAGCTGATCGCGATCGCGATCCGGATCCAGATCGAACTTTACCGTGAGCGGCTTTCCATAGGCGGCCGGCAGCGCGGAGGCGGGGTAGGTGTAGGTGTAGACCGCGAGGTAGCTGTCCATGTTGCCCGGCGTGTTGGCGGCGGCCTGCATGTCGCCCATCGTTGGACCTTCGAACCCGCCTTCCGGCATGCCAGCACCCATGCGCATCTCGCCGGCTTTTTTCTTTTTGCCGACGCCGGCGGGAGCGACCGGCCCGAGGAGAATCATCATCTTGCCGCGTGCCGTCTGCGATCCCGGCGTTTTGCCGACGGTCAGGTACTTGTCGGCTTGAGCGACGTTCGTCGCCAGTTCATTCGTGAACTTCTCGCCGCCGCGTTTGGCGACGAAGTCTTTGATGAACTGTTCGGCGTCGGCATCGCTTTGAAGGGCGTTCCACTGTTTCCGCTCGTCATTGGTCATGAAGTAGCCGAGCGGTGTATTCGGCCAATCTTTGTAGGCTCGTGAGACACCGGCTGCGAAGGATGCGGCTGCGCAAAGCGAAATCACGACGACAGCGGCGATTCGTTTCATGTGGATTCTCCCGGTCAGATCTCGGGCGCGATCAGCCCGAGGTTGTTGTCGCGGCGTTTGTACATCACGGAAATGCGGTCGTTGTCGAGGTCGCGGAACACGATAAACTCGTTCTTTGATCCATCGAGCGACTCGGCGGCGTCCTCGATGGTCATCGGCAGGATGGGCAGATCGTTCGTCTTGATGATGCGCGGCAGCCGTTTGGGACCCGGCTTGCGAAGCTTGCCCGGCTCCAGAACCTGCACGGACCACTGCGTCACCAACCCGACAGCTTCCTTGTTGCGGCTGCCGTCTTTGCGATGGTGATCGCGGATCGTGCTGCGATTTTTCTGCGCCTGCCGCTTGACGTGGTCGAGCGCGCTGTTGATCGCGTCCTGCATCGAGTCGTCCGACTGCTGCACGGACTTTACGTCGTGCTCTTTGCCGGTGATCAGGATCTCGCAGATGTTGCGGTACTTCTCGACCTGCAGCACGACGCGCACGTCGATGACGTCGTCGAAGAGTTTTTCGACGATCTTGTCCAGCTTCTTCGTGATGAGGCCGCGGATGTCGTCCGTGACTTCGTAGTGGCGCCCGGTGATCGATGTGGCCATGGCGCCTATCGTACTCCGAGGCTTACGTAAGGCGCTCTTCGTCCTCGGGGAGCGCAGCGCCGTCGTGGCGATGGTGATCGCGGATCTTCTCGCGATTCTTCTGCGCCTGACGTTTGACGTGATCGATCGTGGCGTTGATCGCGTCCTGCATCGACGTCTGCGACTCCTGCACCGCCTTCACGTCGTGCTCTTTGCCGACGATGAGGATCTCGCAGATTTTGCGGTACTTCTCAACCTCAAGCATGACGCGAACGCTGATGACGTCGTCGAAGAGGCGGTCTTCGACGCGGCCGAGTTTGGACTCGACGAGCTGGCGGATGTCGGGCGTGACTTCGAAATTGCGTCCGACGATTTCGGGCGTGACTGCGGCCATCAAGGCACCTCCGGATGCTGCTAGAAAATTTGTTTGCGGTCCGTGGATGAGGGGATGTTCAGCTCATCGCGGTACTTCGCTACGGTACGACGGGCAATATTGATGCCCTCGTCGTTGAGGATCTTCATGATCTTGGAATCGGAGAGCGGTTTGCGCGGATCCTCGCCGTCGATGAAGCCCTGAATCTTCTTCTTGACGGTGAGGCTGGAGATGTCCTCGCCGGTATCGGAGTCGATGCCGCTGTGGAAGAAGTACTTCATCAGGAACAGGCCGCGCGGTGTGTGCATGTACTTGTTGGAGACGACGCGCGACACGGTCGACTCGTGCATCTGGATGTCGTCGGCCACGTCGCGCAGCACGAGCGGGCGAAGGAAGTCGATCCCCTTCTCCAGGAACTCACGCTGATGCTTGACGATCGACTCGGCCACTTTGTAGATGGTGCGTTGGCGCTGGTCGAGTGATTTGATGAGCCAGACCGCGGAGCGGATCTTGTCCTTGATGTAGTTGACGGTCTCGCCGTCCGACTTCGAATCCATCGAGTTGAGCATGTTGCGGTAGCTGCCGTTGATGCGCAGCTTGGGCATGCCGTCTTCGTTGAGGACGATGATGTATTCGTCGCCGACTTTCTGGATGTAGACGTCGGGCTCGACGTAGATGGCGCGCTCGTTCGAGTACTTACGGCCCGGCTTCGGATCGAGATGCTTGATGATCTCAACCACTCCCTCGAGCGTTTTCATGTCGACGGCCAGCGCCTTGGCGATCTGTACGAAGTGGCGCTGCATGAACATGTCCCAGTGGTCGCGGACGATGGACTCGACCAGCGGGTTGTCGATTTCGAGAAAGTCGAGCTGGAGCAACAGGCACTCGCGAAGGTCGCGCGCACCGACGCCGATCGGATCGAGCGATTGGATGGCGGCGATCGCTTTGTCGACGTCGGCCGGATCGTATGGACCGGCGGCGGCGATCTCGTCGCTCGTGGCGCGCAGATAGCCGTCTTCGTCGATGTTGCCGATGATGAACGCGCCGATCTCTTTCACGGCCGGCGAGCAATCGCTCATTCCGAGTTGCCAAGCCAGGTGATCGGTAAGGTTCGGCGGACGAGTGAGGGTGTTCTCGATGGGGAACTCTTCGTGGTCCTCGCCCATCCGCGGGTTGTAGCCGTACTCGATGTAGTCCTGGAAGTAGGCGTCGTAGTCGATTTCGTCGAAGGAGTCCTTCTCCTTCTCCGGCGCCGGCTCCGCGGCCTTCGCTTCTTCCTCAGTCTGCGTCTTTTCCTGCGCTTCCGCTTCCGCTTCTTCCTGCTTCGCTTCCTCGGCGGATTCTTCGAGGAGCGGGTTTTCGAGCAGCTCCTGATTCAGCACTTCCTGAAGCTCGAGTTTCGACAACTGCAGCAGCTTGATCGCCTGCTGCAGCGAAGGCGTCATGATCAGCTTCTGGGAGAGTTTGAGGTGGAGTTTTTGTTCTAGTGCCATTGGTCTGGGTCAGCAGGTTACTACGGCTCGCGGTACTCTCCGGTCAGTAAAGGTTGAAGGATTCGCCCAGGTAAATTCTTCGAACCTCTGCGTCTGCCGAGAGAGTCTCAGGAGCCCCCTGCCGAAAAATCTCACCCTCTTTGATGATGTAGGCCCGATCCGTGATCTTCAATGTTTCGCGTACGTTGTGGTCGGTGATGAGGATTCCGATGCCGCGCGAGCGGAGCTGCGAAACGATACGTTGAATTTCGAATACGGCAATTGGATCGATTCCTGCAAAGGGCTCATCTAGCAAGATGAATGCCGGGTTGATGGCCAAGCTCCTTGCGATCTCCACACGCCGCCGTTCTCCCCCCGAAAGTGAGAATGCCCGATTGCGCGCGATGTGCGTGATGCCGAATTCTTCGAGCAGCATACGCGTGCGCCGCTTCCGTTCGGCGAGCGGCAAATCCATCGTCTCGAATACGGCCAGCAGATTCTCTTCGACCGTCAGCTTGCGGAAGACCGAGGCCTCCTGCGGCAGGTAGCTGATTCCGCGCTGGGCGCGCAGGTACATCGGCAGGTTCGTGATGTCGTCATCGCCGAGCGTGACGTGGCCGTCGTCGGGACGAACGAGCCCGACGATCATGTAGAACGTGGTGGTCTTGCCCGCGCCGTTCGGCCCGAGGAGTCCGACGATCTCGCCCTGTTTGATTTCGACCGAGACGTCGCGCACGACCTTGCGGCGCTTGTAGACCTTGACCAGGTGATCCGCCGCCAGCCGCAGCGGCGCGTCGGACGGACGATCGCGCTCGGCGGCCGTGAAGGGAACGACGGTGCGACGGTCAGACATTCAGGGTGCGGATGTTAACTGATGCCGCGCTTTGGCTTCGCTTCTCTTCGCGCACTCCGCCTCGCGGCGTACTCCGCGTGATCACGGCTTCGGCTTGTACGTCCCCTGCATCGTCGACTTCGGACTGAGGAAGTCGACCTTGTTGCGCGCGAGATCGATCGCCATCATCTCGGCGTTGTGCTCTCCCTGCTGGTCGCTGACGGTGGCAGGCGCGCCGGTGAGATACATCATGCGACGGCCAACGTTGTACGTGACGCGGTCGCCGGTACCATGGCGGTTGGCGGCTTTGTCCACGAGCACGACTTTCTCCTGCGCCTCGATGTGATCGAGCTTCTTGTTCGCGTCGAAGAAGAACGAGGCATGCTCGGAGGAGAGATGGCGCTGCTCGCCGTCATCGATCTGGACGTTGCCATTGAGGTCGATGCGCTTGTCGCCTTTGTGCGCGACGAGCACATCGCTCTTCGACTGCATCGGCACCTTGCGCTGCTCGGCGGTCGCATTCGCGCTGGTGTTGTACAGCAGCGTGCGCACGTTGCCCCGGGCCGTGACCTGATCGCCGGCGCCCTGCACCTGCAGCTCCTGCGAGAAGACGGTGTTGGTCTCCTGCCACGCGCGCACGTTGCCGCTGAAGACGGCGATCTTGCTGGCCTGGCGCATGGTCACCGTGTCGGAGTTGACGAAGACCGGCTTGTTGGTCGGAAAGACGTTCGTGGAGTCGGCGCTGACGGCGGTGGCCGCGCCGCTGGCCTGCTTCGATACGAGCTGCGCGATCACTTCGCCGGTCGCGCGCGCGGTGCCGGCGCGCGGGGAGAATTCGATCACCTTCGCCTTCAACGTCTGCCCGTCGGCGACGACGGCGGGAAAGAAACCGGGATCGCCGGTGAGGACAACGGAATCGTTGTTGATGTCGTAGTTCGCGCGCACCGAACGCGCGTCATTCTTCGGATCCTTGTAGTGGACGTCCCCGTCGAGGTTCGCACTGGTGGCCTTGTGCGTGGCCGCGTCGAAGTAGACGACGAGATGGCCCGAATTCATCTCCCGTTTGATCGGCGCGGTTTCTTTCATCACCACGTTGTCGTCGGCTTTCATGTCGGTGACCTGCTTGTTGGCGATGCCGACGCGGAAGATGCGCGCCACGAGATCGCGATTCGGTGGCCCTTCGATGACGGCGTGAGCAGGAGCGGTCTCGCCGATGAAGTTGAGCGCGCTGATCTGCTGATTCGCACCCATCTCGCTCCAGAATCGATCCGCGGTGATGGTCTTGCGCCCGGCGGTTTCGGCCGGCTTGCCACTCGCCAAGTCGCCGCTCATGACCACGGTCACATGACCTTGGCCTTCGAGCGATAAAAGTGATTTGTGGTCGGCGCCGAAGCGGCCGAGGATGTGATCGACATTGAAACGGTCGGCGTCACGTGTGGCCACGACGTCTTTGGTGAAGTCGGCGTAGTTCTCCTTGCGGTGGAAGAACCCCTCCTGCGCCTTGATGTTCAGCGGCGACTCGGCAGCCGTCTCGGGCGCCATGGTGGCGTCGACTTTGTCGTACAGCCGCACCATCTCGCCGGGGACGTCCATGTCCAGCGCGCCGCCGCTGCCGACCCAGCGGTCGACTTTGAAATTCACAGCGACGTGATTGGTGAGGTGATTGCCATCGAAGTGAATCTGCGCGGTGGTGATCTCCACGCCGTCGCTCGACGTCACGCGCACGCCGCCTTTCGCGTCGGCCTCTTTCGTGTTGCTGTTGAACTGCGCCTGCGGACAAACCAATTCGTAGGTCAGTCCGGTCGGACGATAGATCGTCATCTGCACGTTCTCGAGCGTGTTCCATCCCGATTGAAACGCGACCACCCGCTCCGCGCGGATCTTGGACGCGATCCGGCCGTTGACCGTCTGCGTGTCTTCGAACGTCACCGACAGAATGGCCGGCTTGTCATTGGGCCGCATCGTCGACGTCACCGGCTGACTGGCGGCCTTGTCCTTGTGCGGTTTTCCGCGCCGCCAGTTGACGGCGATCACGGCGATGAAGGCGACGAAAAGGATGGGAAGCGCTACGCGAAGGATGCGAATCGTGCGCTGCACGGGGCGGGTAACTTCTTGTGGCTGAGGGGTATTCCGGTGGATGGGTCTCAGAAATCAAGCGCAAATGTTGAATGCTTCACCTGCTATGGACACTCGGCGGCTTCGCCCACTAGCTTCAGCGCCGGACGTTGATGTTTTCAAACTTGCGACTTGCGATTAATCGCAAGGGAACGCTACCCTTCGCGCCGCATGCTCCGGAAACTTCTCCCGTTCACGCTTCTCCTCGCCATCGCATGCGGACGACTCAAGGAACCGACCGATCCCCTCGGCGGCTCCGGCGACCCGATCGATCCGACCGCTACGTTTGCCCGCGTTCAGAACGAAATCTTCACTCCCACCTGCGCGCAGCTCGGATGTCACGATCCGCTGGGACGGCAGGAAAGCATGATCCTTTCGCCCGGCCGCGCGTACGCGATGACCGTCGGCGTTGCCAGCGTCGAGACGCCGCAACTGGCGCGCGTCACGCCGGGCGATCCGGCCAATTCGTATCTGTACCGCAAGATTGTCGGCGCCGGAATCACGGGCGACCGGATGCCGCAAAATCTGTCGCCACTCACGACCGCGCAGATCAAGCTGGTGCGCGATTGGATCCGCCGAGGTGCACCAAATGATTAGATGTCTCGCGATTTTCTGTGTTTTGTTTTCTGCCTTCGGCGTCTTCGCGCAAGAAAGTCCGTACGCGCCGGCTCGTCCGCTGCCGCTCGGCGACACGCTGCTCTCGCTTCCTACCTCGCATATCCCGTCCGAGGGGACGTGGGAGGTGAAGTTCACGCACCGGTTCAATCAATCGCTCGATCAGGGGAGCTTCAGCGACCGCGTTCACTCGTTGTGGGGGTTAGACAGCAACGCCGACGTCGGCATCGGCTTCTCGTACGCGATGACGCGCGATTTGCAGGCGACGTTTCTCCGCAGCAACGCCAGCGATGACATCGAGTCGTCGCTGAAGTACGTGGTGGTTCAGGAGGCGCCGGCCATCCCCTTCTCGCTCGCCGTTCGCGGCGGAATGGACTGGCGGACGGAGCGCGACATCACTAACCGTACCTCGTTCTTCGCACAGGCCGTCGTGTCGAAACAATTCGGCGGACGCGCGGAAGTCTTCGCAATCCCAACCTACGTAACGAACGCCGGCCAGCAGGTAAGCGGCTCGACGTCAGGCGCGCTCTTCAAGCACGCGTTCAACGTGCCGGTCGGTGCGGCGCTGATGGTGCGTCCGGGATTGAGCGTGGTGGTGGAGCTGACGGCGAAGAATCGCGATCTGCCGTCATCGATGAACAGCGGCGATTTCGGGTGGGCGCTGGGACTGAAGCGCGCCATCGGCGGACATTACTTCGAGATTCTGCTGACGAACAGCAATGCCACCCACGCCGATCAGTACGTGACGTCGACCTACCAGGGAACGCCGCTGAACAAGAGCGACATTCACCTGGGATTCAACATCGAACGTAGATTTGGTAAGCGCGCCCCGAAAAACTAGGGGATTTCCGCACCTTCGACGACGAGATCGGCGAGATCGATATCCGAGCCCGGTTCACCCGGCTCGGCGTTCTTGCGCTGTGCGCGCTTTTCGGCTTTCAACTGCTGGCGCTCGCGTTTGGCTTGCTCGCGCTGACGCTTGACGACGGAAACTTGTGGCCTGCCCATAAACCTCCACACAACGAAAAGGGCAGGATCGCTCCTGCCCTTTCGTCGACCGTAAGATCGGCTACTTAGACTTAGACTGCGACGACGTTCGCTGCCTGCAGACCTTTCGGTCCTTTGACGACATCGAACTCAACCGCGGCGCCTTCGGGAAGCGACCGGAAGCCGGCGCCCTGAATTGCCGAGAAGTGGACGAATACGTCGTCACCGTTCTCGCTGGTGATGAAACCGAAACCCTTGGCGTCGTTGAACCACTTAACGTTACCTTGTGTTCTCATCTTGAATCTCCTTTCTGTGCTGCCTTCGGAGATTCAAAAACGGTGTTCATCGTCTCGATTCGGCAAATCACGGATACTCAGCCAACCGGACCCCGTGCGCTCCTATTCCGAAGTCACACGATGGGCATCATGGCGGCACGTTTGCAGTTATTCAGCGTCAATGATGCGCTGCCCTGAATGCCATACGCCGTACGAAGCGAACGCGGCATCGTGCGCGAACTGCGGACTGCTGCTTCTGAAGCTCTCGCCCCATCGCCGCGCCGCCGATCTGGCCAGCAACAAGCGCCGCGCGGCCGACAAGATGGCGCCGTGCAAGTTCTGCGGCAGCGACATCCCCGAGGCCGCAATCCGCTGCAAGCACTGCTCGGAAATCGTGAACGACGATTTCTACCGCGAGCGCGCCCACCGCACCCGCTCCCGCATCAACCACGCTTCCTGGGTCGCCTACATCTTCGGCCTCGGCGCGCTCCTGGTGTTCCGCCCGGTCGGCCTGGTGTCGATCGCGGCCGGCCTGCTGCTCTCGATCGCCTACTACGCCATCCCCGTGGAGCCGCCCGCGTCGAAACGAAATCCGCGTCCGCGGCTGCCCTTTTGGCAGCGGGTGAAGCAACAGGTAAAGCTGGAGCGCATCGCAATCGCGCTGCCGAGTTTTCCGAAACGGAAGCTGGTCTTCGTCGGCACACCGCTGATCGCCGCGATCGTCGGCTACTCCGCGAACGTGGTCCTGCTGCAGCAACCCGTCGACGATGTCCTGCGCTCGAATCCGGCCGCGTTCGCCGGAATGAACGTGTCTGCTCACTATCAGTACTACGTGGTGCCAGGCGTGGTGGTCTACGACCTCCGCACGATCGGCATCCGCCAGACTCCCATCGACGTCCACACAGCCTTCCTCGAGTTCGCGAAGAAGGTGCGCGACAATCGCTACAAACGCGTTGAGCTCTCGTACCGCGGCACGACGAAGTTCTCGATTGACGGCGCGTCGTTCCACAAGATTGGCGACGAGTACGCGAAGCGAAATTTCGACTACGTGCTCTACACCGTCCCGCGCCTCTTCCACCGCGAAGGCACATCGGACGTGAAGCCGATCGCCTCCGACCGCGACGCGCTGCTCCAGTTTCATCGCCAGTGGTACGGCAATGACCAACTGACGCGCGGCGTGGCGAACGGGTTGTAGTTCTACAGCAGGCCTTCCCGCTCCAGTTCACCGATCAGGGTCCGCGCGTCCACGAACTGAAACGCCTGCATCCCGATCGCACGGGCCGCGACGACGTTCTCCAGCAGGTCATCGATGAAGATCGTGTTCTGCGGCGTCGATCCGATCGACTCGAGCGCCAGCCGGAAGATATCGGGATCCGGCTTCGCTACTTTCAGCCGATGCGAGAAGACGAACGGTTCGTCCTTGTGAAAGATCGCCGCGAACTGCGTCGGGATCAGCTCCGCATGAATCTCATTCGAGTTCGATAGATACGCGATCCGATAGCGCTCGCGAATGCGCTCCAGCAGCTCCTCCATCCCCGGCACGATTCCGTCGAAGAAGTCGCACCAGATCGCATGAAATTCGCGGATGCTCCCGCGATAGCCGGCGTGATCGCAGAGGAACTCGTAAAACTCGTAGAACGACACCGCGCCGCGCTCCATGTCGCGATACGCGCCCGGCTCTTCGAGCAGCTCGACCAGCTCGTCGCGCGACATCGAGGCATCCGCGCAGATCGCCGCGAGCACGCGCTCGTACGCGAGCTTGATCACAGTGTTGCCGAGGTCGAAGAGGAACCAGGTGTCTTCCATGACTACATCCGGAAGACGCCAAACTTCGGTGCATCAATCGCCGCATGGTACGCGATCGAAAGACCGAGGCCGAGGTAGGTGCGGGTCTCGGCGGGATCAATGACGCCGTCGTCCCAGAGGCGCGCGGTCGAGTAGTAGGGCGAGCCCTCCGTCTCGTACTTTTGCAGAACGGGATCGGCGATGGCGCGCTCGTCTTCGACGCTCAGCTCCTTGCCCGCGCGCGCGAGTTGATCGCGCTTGACTGTGGTCAAAACGCCCGCGGCCTGCTCGCCGCCCATCACGCTGATGCGCGCGTTCGGCCACATCCAGAGGAAGCGCGGCGAGTACGCGCGGCCGCACATGCCGTAGTTTCCTGCGCCGAACGAACCTCCGATGATGACCGTGAACTTTGGGACCGTCGAGTTGGCGACCGCGTGCACCATCTTCGCGCCGTCCTTGGCAATCCCACCGCGCTCGTACTCCTTGCCCACCATGAAGCCGGTGATGTTCTGCAGGAAGATCAGCGGGATGCGGCGTTGGTTGCACAACTCGATGAAGTGCGTGGCCTTGAGCGCGCTCTCTGAGAAGAGGACGCCGTTATTCGCGAGAATGCCGACTTTGTAGCCGAAGATGCGCGCGAAGCCGGTCACGATCGTCGGCGCGTAGCGCTCCTTGAACTCCTGGAACTTCGACCCGTCGACGATGCGCGCGACGACTTCGCGGACGTCGTACGGCTTGCGGATGTCGCTCGGAATCACGCCGTAAAGCTCTTTCGGATCTAACGCAGGTTCCTCGGGATCGATCCGCGTCTCCGGCTCGTGCTTATTGACTCGCAGGTTCTCGACGATGTTGCGCACGATCGCGATCGCATCCGCATCATCCTCGGCGAAGTGATCCGCGACGCCGCTGATTCGTGTGTGCACGTCGGCGCCGCCCAAATCCTGTGCAGTGACTTCCTCGCCGGTCGCCGCCTTCACCAGCGGAGGTCCGGCCAGGAAGATCGTGCCGGTGTTCTTGACGATAACCGCTTCGTCGGACATCGCCGGCACATAGGCGCCGCCCGCCGTACACGAGCCCATCACCGCCGCGATTTGCGGAATTTCGCGCGCCGACATGACCGCCTGGTTGTAGAAAATCCGCCCGAAGTGTTCGCGATCGGGAAAGACCTCGGCTTGCAGCGGCAGAAACGCACCGCCGGAATCGACGAGGTAGATGCAGGGCAGGTTGTTCTGCAGCGCGATTTCCTGCGCGCGCAGATGCTTCTTCACCGTCATCGGAAAGTACGTGCCGCCTTTGACCGTGGCATCGTTGGCGATGATCAGGCACTCGCGTCCCTGAATCCGTCCGACACCGGTGATGATGCCGGCCGCGGGCGCGTCATCGTCGTACATTCCGTTCGCGGCGAGCGGCGAGAATTCGAGGAACGGCGTACGCGGATCGAGCAGTGCGGCAATCCTCTCGCGCGGCGGCATTTTGCCCTGTTCCTTATGCCGCTCCACGTACTTCGGTCCGCCACCTTGCTGCGCGATTTCGACGCGGCGATTCAGTTCATCGACGAGCGACTGCAACGCCGCCGAGTTGCGGCGGAAGTCGTCGGATTTCGTGTCGAGGTGTGATTCGAGAGGTTCCATGCCGGCGCGCGCAGCCTACATGCGCGTGACGGTGGTCCGCAACCGCCGGATCGGTCGGTCAACGTCTCTGCGGAACTGAAGATTGATATCGGGACACTCACCGCCGCCTTCAAACGGTACTTCGCGGGTGCGGAGCTTCCATTTGCGCGGCAACGGTTCAACGCCGGCCGGTTTCTCGCTGCCGGCGTAGCGATCTTTCTGTCGGAGCCTGGAAGTCCGATCACGCATGGTCACGACGCAAAACGCGCGTTCGGCAAACGGCCATCCCCGGCGCCCAGGAATGCGGCTGATTGTGTTGTAGGAGATTTCCTGATTCAGCGTTCACTGCTTCAGTAGAAGGGTGCGTCTCCGTCGCTACTGTGCGGGAGGAGCCAGGCACACACGATGGGCAGTCGCACGGTCACCGACGTTCCTTCTCCCTCATTTCGCGTTATGTCCACCTCTCCGCCGAGCAAGTGGGCGCGCTCTCGCATTCCCAGCAGGCCAATCGACGATTGCCCATGTTTCTCGTCCTCTGTGATTCCTCTTCCATTGTCTTTAACCGTCAAAACAAACAGCTCGTCCTCTCCTGACATCGTCACATCGACTCTTGTGGCGCCAGCATGGCGAAGGATGTTCGTAAGAGCTTCCTGAAAAATTCGAAAGACAGCGATCGACTGCTCGGGAGTCAGACCGATCTCGTCTGCGGGCGACGCGTAATCAATGGCGATCCCGGTCCGATCCTGGAACTGCTGCGCCTGCCACGCGATGGCTTCTCCCAATCCGAGAACGTCGAGGACGGCGGGGCGCAAGTCAGAAGCAATTCCTCGGACAATACTGACCATCGTGTCGATCAGGCCAAACATCGTTGCCAGTCGCGATCTAAGGTCCGCCGACGGCAACCCCTTTCCCGGTTCAGAAAGTATCTTTTTGATGCCCTCCAACTCCCAACGCAAACCCGTCAGCGGCGCACCCAATTCATCATGAATCTCGCGGGCGATGCGCATACCTTCTTCTTCTCTTGCGGACTGAAGCCTGGCAGAGAGAGCGCGCAACTGTTCGCTTGTTGCCTTGAGCCTCTCCTCCGCGAGCTTGATTTCTGTCACATCCTGTACCGCTCCAAAGGTGCGGTGCGCCCGTCCCGCCTGATCCTGAACCGTGCTGCCCTGGCTATGGACGAACCTGACTTCGCCATCCGGCCGAATGACGCGGTACTCGACGTCAAAGAGCTCCCCTCGCATCGCGCGGGCGACGGCCTCGGCATGCAGTGGCCGATCCTCCGGATGGATCAACTCATCGAGATTCCGAATCGCGTCCTGTGGAGGCAGTCCAAGAATCCTGTAGGTTTCCACGGAACAGATGATTTCGCCTCCCTCGGTATTGCGCTCCCAGTGGCCGACATGCGAAATCCGCTGCGCCTCGGCTAACTTGCTCTCGCTGCGCCGGAGATTCTCCTCCGCCCGCTTGCGGTCCTCGAGATCAGTACTGGCTCCGTACCATTTGATAATTTCGCCATTCCCGTTGAGCAGAGGTACCGTGCGCACAAGAAACCAGCGATACTCACCGCTGGCGTGGCGCAGGCGCATTTCTTCTTCCCCCGGTCTTCCCGCAGCCATGTCCGCAAACCACCGCTCCATGACCCTTGGAAGGTCGTCAGGATGAACGATTCCGTTCGGATGATTCATGGCCTCCTCGAAAGAGAGGCCGGTATAGTCGAGCCAGCGTTGATTGACGAAATCGAGGACGCCATCGGGCCGAAGGCTCCAGACCATGGTGGGAATCGTGTCGATGTTGAGCCGAATGCGATCCTCGGCCTGCTTCACGGCCTCCGCAGCCAGTTTCCGGTGGGTGATGTCTTCCGCAATGCCGGCGAGGCGATAGACGCGCCCTGCTTCGTCCTTGATAGGGAATCCGCGATCCCAGATCCAACGGATGGAACCGTCTGGTCTTACGATGCGATACTCAATCTCAAACCCGTCTTCGCGATCTCTGTCGATCGCTTCGATCACACGAGCGCGGTCTTCCGGATGAATTGCGCTGATAAACGAGCGCGCATCACGGTACAAAATTTCGCCGGGCACTCCCCACAACGCTTCGAACGCGGGGCTTACGTAAATGGCCTTTCCGGAATCAAGGGAGAATAACCAGAAAACCTCGTGGGTGTTCTCGGCGATCTGACGAAACCGCTGCTCACTCTCTGACAGTGCCGCCGTCCGCTGCAGGATCCTCTTTCTGAGCGTGCGATTCCAGCCAATCAGCACCGCAATGAGTACGAGCGCCGCTGCCGCCGCGTAGCCTGCATAGATGAAGTACGGTTCATGCCGGTTAATCGTCCGGCCAAACCATTCCTCGTCGATCCGCTTCAACTCCGCCGGCGGGATCGCCGCGAAGCCATTGGCTACAGTAATCAGCAATTTAGCGTCGTGTTTTCTAACGGCTCTGCGGAGCTGGTCCCTGAAGATCGGCGTCGACCGCCGGAAGTCTTTTGCGATGCCCAGTTTGTTGAGGAGATAGAGCGCCGATGGCACATCCATGACAAACACATTGATCTTGTGTTGCTTCGCCGCCTGGACGATCTCCGCATTGTTTCGAAACGGTATGGCGGTCGTTACTCCGCTCTCGATGAGTTTTTCGAGATGCTCGTCTCCGCCTTTTATCCCGACCGGAAATCCTCTCAGCGACGCCTGGTTCGTGATACCGGAAACATCATTGCGAAAGAATATCGACGCGTCCACAGTGGCATACGTAGGGGTAAAATCGAATTCGTCGCGGCGCCTGGATGTCGCAAATATGCAGTCGATCACGTCGAAGGCGCCAGCGCGCATGCCGCTCAGCGCCTCTGCCCAATCCATCGCGTGGATCTCCGTTTCGATGCCGGTTTTCTTTTCCCACGCCTTCCATTGATCGATGACGATGCCCTGCAACTTGCCGTCATCCGATAGGAATGAGTAGGGTGCGTAGTCGTTGTCCACGACAACGCGGATGACTCGCTGGCTCTTTGTGACGGGCTGGGCCACGGCACCGGCCGAGACCCCCGCCAGCGCGAGAATGACAACGACCGGTGTTAGACGGGTTTTAACGAAGTCCATGCGAGATCACGTATTCGACAATATCGGCATTGCTGCGAAGGCCGGTCTTGGCCAGCAGGTGAGTGCGATGCGTGCTGACGGTCTTTACGCTGAGATTCAGAGAGTGAGCGATCTCCGTTGCCGACATGCCTGAACCGAGGAGTCGAAGCACCTCTAATTCGCGATCGGAGAGGCGTTCGTGAGGAAGGACAGCCGCCCCTCCCCTCGCAATATCGGCAGCGATCTTCTCGCCGATTTGTGCGCTCACATACGTTCCTCCACGAGCGATCCTTCGAACGGCCTTCAACAATTCTTCAGGAGAGCTGTTCTTCTCCACATAGCCGGACGCTCCGGCTCGCAACGCGCGGACGGCGAACAAATCCTCGGAGTGCATGCTCAGGATGACCACCGGCAGCCGCGGAAACTCGCTCTTGATGTGCTTGAGCAGGTCCAGCCCACTGCGCACGCCGAGGCTGAGATCAAGGACGACCACGTCGACAGCAGAGGAGCGCAACACGGTCAGCAACTCGTCGCCTGACGCCGCTTCCCCCACCACGGCCATATCTCCCGCTTCAACGATGAGGTGCCGAAGCCCTTTGCGGACCACGGCGTGATCGTCAGCGATCGCGATTCGTATCACTTGCAATCCTGGGCGGCCAATAGGAGTTCGCTGCATTTCGAATGAGTGCGGCAAATCATCACGCCGTATTGCTGTGCGGCTCGCGGTGTGCTCGCCGGCGCACGACCTCCTCGACTGCGTTCTCAACGTCCTCATACGTGCAAGGTTTTCCAAGAACGACCGCGCCGCTTTCTTTCAGGAATCGGATTGTATCCGCGCTGAACGTATCGCCCGTGGCGAACAGGAACGAACTCTCGAGCTGTGGGTGCCGCGCGACGACCTCGCGGTATAAGCCCGGCCCGTCGAGATCCGGCATTCTCATATCCGTCAGGATGATTGCGTATGCACCAGTTGCGATCAGGTCCAGCGCGCCCAGGCTGCTCGCGGCGATGTCCACCGTATGCCCCTGCGCAGAGAGAATGTCCGAGAATGCCGTTGCCACATCAGGATTGTCATCGACAACGAGAACGCGCAACGGTGGTGTGGACGATGCCACGCTCATCGCGTCATTTGCGGCCGCCTGCACAGTGGAGTCGATCGGCAGACTGATGACGAAGGTTGTGCCGGCGCCGGGTTCGCTGCTCACCGCGATCGTTCCGTTGTGTGCGGTGATGATCCCGTGACACAGAGCTAGTCCGATCCCGGTGCCCTGCCCTGTCGGCTTCGTGGTGAAAAAGGGATCGAAGATTCGCGAGCGAATTTCCGGCGGAATGCCACCGCCGTTGTCGGATATCTGAAGCACCACACGCTCGCCGGCAGCGTCGGTGCTCGAGCGGAGGACCAGCCTCCGCGGCACGGGGCGCTCTCGCAGAACGTACTGGGCGTTGCTTACCAGGTTGATGACCACCCGCTCGAGTTGTTGCGGATCGCCTGAGATGGCCGGCAGATGCTCGATGAGGTCAAGCGCCACCTCAATGTTGTCGTTCCTCAATCCATAGGCAATGAGGTCGATCGCTGCGCCCACAACCTCATTAACGGAGACCTGCACGCGGCGAGGCGGCTCATGCCGGGCAAGAGCGAGGAAATTCTTGACGATACGCGAACAATTGCCCACTGCCTGCCGGATCGTGTCGACCCGCGCCTTTTGCGGGTGATCCCTCAATGCTCTCTCCAGAACGGTCGCCTGATGCATGATCACAGTGAGAGGGTTATTCAGTTCATGTGAAATGCCGGCCAGAAGCGTACCGAGTGCGGCCAGTTTCTCGTTCTGGTGAAGTTGTTCACGCTGAGCTCTTGCCGTGGCACGTACATCGGCCTCGCGAAGCTCCCGCTCGATGGCCGGGATCAACAGCCGCAAGCTGCCCTTACCAAAGAAATCGTGAGCGCCGGCCCGCATCGCATCGATCGCGATGTCGTCACCAGCGCTGCCCGAGATCAGAATGAACGGGATGTCTTTGCCGGTCGCTTTCAGCAATTCGAGCGCATGGAGGCCCGAAAAACGCGGCATTGCGTAGTCGGAGAGGATCAGGTCCCATTGCTGATCATCGAGGGCCGCCTGCATCGCCGGCGCGCTTTGTACTCGTAACGTACTCGCGACATAGCCGCCCTTCGACAGCTCCAATTCGAGGAGCTCAGCGTCGGCCGGATTGTCCTCAACGATCAAGACACGTAGATGCTTTTCCTTCATAAGAACGCGCACGACTGGATCACCCCGTCACCGGAACAGGCTCATTGAGCACCGTCCAATAAAGACCTAGCTGCCGGGCCGCATCCACGAAGGTGTCGAAGTCGACCGGCTTCCGGACATAGCTGTTCGCGTGGAGGTCTCCGGCCGCGATCATGTCTTCATGTTCCGTCGATGTGGTGAGAATGACCACCGGGATGTACTGGGTGCGCTCGTCCTGGCGCACGCGCTCGAGAACTTGAAGGCCTCCGATCCGCGGCAGCTTGAGATCCAGCAGGATGACCACAGGCCGCTCGCGCGCATCGCGGCCGGCATGGCGGCCTTCACCGAACAGATAGTCCAGCGCCTCTACGCCATCCCTGGCCACAATCACGGGATTGGTGATTCTGGCCTGTTCGAACGCCATGAGCGTGAGCTCCACATCATCCTTGTTGTCTTCCACTAACAGAATGGGCTGTTGCTTCAAGTCTTACCTCCTACCGTAAAACAGAACGTTGCACCCAGGCCTTCGACGCCTTCTGCCGAAACGAGACCGCCGTGCCTTGTGATGATTCGTTTGACCGTAGCCAGGCCGATTCCGGTGCCCTCGAACTCTGCCTCGTCGTGCAGGCGCTGAAATGGACTGAACAATCTGTCCGCATAGGCTGCATTGAAGCCTGCGCCGTTGTCGCGCACAAAGAAGACCGGCTCCCCGGCGGTCGACGTTTGCCCGACCTCGATGTGAGCATCTGTTTGCACGCCCGTGAATTTCCATGCGTTGCCAAGAAGGTTTTCGAACACGATTATCAGAAGGTGCGCGTCTGCCGACGCCCGCATGCAAGGCTCGATCGTGCAACGCACGACGCGGCCGGAGTTGCGTCTCGCGAGCTCCGCGGCGACTTCCGTGGCCACCGCTGTGACATCGACGTCGGTCCGCTCCAGGGGCCGGCGAGTCACGCGCGCGAGACCGAGCATGTCATCGATAAGAAGGGACATCTTCTGCGTGCCGGCACGCACGCGTTCGAGGAAGTGCATGCCGCGCTGATCCAGGTTCCGGTTGGCGTACTCGGACAAGAGCGCCTTACTGAAGCCGTCGATTGCTCGTAAGGGGGCGCGGAGGTCGTGCGAGACGGAGTAGGAGAAGGACTCCAGCTCGCGGTTCGCCGCCGCAAGCTCACGCCCCTGCTCTTCCAACTGCTCGGTGCGCGCCTCCAGCTCGTGCGTTCGATCGGTCACCCGCTGTTCCAGCCTCGCGCGCGCTTCCTCGATTTCCGCGTGCTGTGCCTGAATCTCAGTCAGCATCTGATTAAACGTAACCACGAGCTGTTCGATCTCCGCTGCACTCTTCACCGCCGGCGCGCGAACGGAGTAGTCCTTCCTGTCCGAGACCGCCGCGGCCAGTGACGCGAGCTTGAGAATCGGCCGCGAAATCGCTCGCCGCGGCAATTGAGAAATGAGGATGGCGATCAACAGCGCCGGGATTGCCACGAGCCCTGTGATGACCGCGAACCGTCGCCACGTCTGACCAATGTCGCGGAGGTCCACGTGAATGAAAAGCATGCCCAGCGGTCTGCCCTCAGAAGAAATCGGCCGGTAGACGGTGAGCTCCTGATCCTTAAAGTGCGAAACGGCCGACGTGATCGCCAGATCGCCGCTCTCGGCAGCCCTCGCACCGAGGCGACTATATGCAGCGAACAGGCGCCCATTGACGACAACGCCCGCGGAGATGACGGCCGTCCGCGTTTTCAATGAGCTGAGCATGGCCGTCGCCGCCT
Organism: Thermoanaerobaculia bacterium; assembly: GCA_035995985.1. Classification (GTDB taxonomy): domain Bacteria; phylum Acidobacteriota; class Thermoanaerobaculia; order Gp7-AA8; family Gp7-AA8; genus JADGNZ01. The sequence goes on from DASYJY010000240.1 coordinate 23,632, forward strand.
GCGGATCGTTAAAGTCCACCGCCGACGCGATATTGAAAGCGATCAGGTCGGCCACAGTCTCTAATCGGAGAAGCGAGCTGCTTCGCACTTCCTGCAACTGGAAGTACAGGAGCGCCATGCTTGCAGCCAGGATTGCCGCGCCGCTGCTTACGACACTCAGCCAGCCCAGCTGACGCCCGATCGAAAGAGAGGACGACATCAGTGCCGCCCCTTTTCGGTTTGCGTGTCCTCAACGATCCGCGCCAGATACAGCAGCTGCGACGAAGCTCGGAGTCCCGGACGTTCAATCGCAGCCTTGTTGATTGTGAACCGGATGTGATTGTCCTCGGTGGTGACCAAGCCGATCATTCCGCCCTGTTCCGCGAACCGATCGACGTCGCTGACAGTGAGCACCGGCACTCCGCGCAATGCGGCAAATATCTCGTGCAGATTGTCACGCTCTGAGGAACTGACGAAGACAACGTCGCAACGAAGCGCCTCTTCGAGCCGCGCGACACTTCTGACGAGAATGACTCTTCCCTGAATGTTCTGGCGGCGCACGACTTCGCTGAGCGCAGTCCCAAACGGGTCCTTGCCAAGCACACCGATGACAAAAGGCGTCGTCACGTCAACGCCTGCTGTGGCCGGCCAGCGTACGTACGTGGCGAACTTATAGATGAATGCCGCTTTCACCTGATACTCGCCACCGGTCGCGGCAGTGCTTATGCGCGCAATGCAAAGACCGGCGGCCATTACAAGCGAGCCGTGCCAGAACGTCCGACGTTTCATCACGAACCTCGGCCGAACCGACTGGCGATTTTGAAGAACACCCCACGTCCGATTTCAGTGCGTGTTGCTATGTTGCTGAATTCGCCGTGACTCCTGCCCAACAGATTCTGCCCAGTCAGAGAAAGTTCGATTCCGGGTTGAGGCTTCCAGCCGAAACGGAGATCGACGGCGGAATATGAGGGGACGGCTGGATTCGACCGCGGCGAGACAGCGCGCGCAATCACATCGAATTCACCCTGCCGAGGTAGATCGAGTGATGACCGCAGGCGCCAGCTCCGCTTTGGGTCAAGGCCTTCCTGTTTGAGACTCCCGACGTCGTTGCTGCCCGCCTTCAGTTCGAGGTGCTCCGTCAGCGCATCAAAGCCCGCGCTCAACCTCCAGTGCGGCATCGCTTGATAGGAAGCCCACGCCTCCACGCCGCTGGTCGTCCCCTTCATCCCGTTCCCGAAGAAAAGTGAAGTGCGGCTGGCGGCGATTTCCTGAGTTCGCAGGCGATCGTACAGAGAGTGAAATCCGGTCACGGATAACGTCAGCGACGATGCGGGCTGTCCTCGGTATCCAATCTCGTACACATTCGCGATTTCGGAGACGACGTCGGGCCCTCCTGTGAGCAGGAAAGGCGCCTGGCCCGGTACGAACGTGTCGCGATCGAGGCGCGATGGGGCGCGTACGGTCCGTGAAGCAGCCATCCATAGCATGTGATCGGCGGCGACGTTCCAGGCCAACCGCACGCTCGGCAGAAATTCGTTTCCGGTGTAGTCGTTGTGCTCATTCCTCGCGCCAAGAATCAGGCGCAGTCTGTGCGGCAACGCGATTTCGTCCTGGGCAAACAGCGCGATCCATTTCTGATTCAGACGAGCCGGCAGAAAGGCAACATAGGAACTGTTGGTGACGCGATCCATTCCATAGCGATACTCCGCGCCCCAGCCGTAGCTGTGGATGCCCGCAAAGCGCCCGGAGTGCAGGAATTGTAGATCGAACGTATTCAGCCGGTCCGCGAATGTGGGCGGGACGATGCGCTCCGTCCTGTCGAAGTAACCATGCACGACAATTGCGGAATCGTTGCGGAGGCGCCGCTTCCAAAGTGCGGTCACATTCGCGCCAGAGAGCGAAATCGTCCCGAGCGCGAGCTTCACATTCGTGATCGAGATCGTTCCCGGTGGCGGTTGCCCCTCGGAACCTCTGTAGGCGGTCGCGAGAAGCATGAACTCGTCGGCTCCGCGCGCCCAATCGCCGCGAAAAGCGGCCAGGCTCTTGTGCTCGGCGTCGTCCTTTGTCGTTCCGCTTGCGGTTTCGGTGTGATGAAGGTCGAAGTACTTGCCATAGACGCGATAATCGCCATTGCCTCCAAGCTTGCCTCCATACCGCAATGCGGCGATCTCCTCACGAGTTCCTCCGCCCGCCGACAGAAGGCCACCGTGCGTATTCTTCGCGTAACGCGTAATGATGTTGATGACGCCATTGACCGCATTTGTGCCCCACAACGTTCCGCCGGGTCCGCTGATCACTTCGATACGATCGACGTCCTCCAGCATCACGTCCTGCACATCCCAGAAGACGCCCGAAAATAGCGGCGAATACACCGATCGGCCATCGATCAATACGAGGAGCTTGTTCGCAGCGGAGTTGATGAGCCCGCGCGCACTGACCGTGTAGCCGCCTGCATTCACCTGAACTACGTCAAGCGTCGGCGCCAGACGCAGCGCCTCGGGCAGATTGGTCGCGCCCGACCGGCGGATCTCATCGACGGTGATGACGAAGATCGACGCGGCTGCACCCGACAACGGCTCCGCCCTTCGCGATACGGATGTGATCTCGAGGTTCATGAGCGCCTTCAAGTCGAGCTTCGCGAGCTCGCTCGCAGGTTCCACCGCGCCGGGGCGTTCCTGTTGCGCGGACAGGCTTTGGCTCGTCAGCGCGCAGAACAACGCGATATGCAAAACCCCTCGCCTCGGCCACATGCGTCTGCACTATGCGTCAGAGTAAATGTCCGCCGCCACGGAGCGCGTCTGATTGTGGCGTAGGAGGAACTCTTACTTGGAGTTACCAGCCTGTAAACACGTCGAGCACCTTTCGGCGCTCGATCGTCGTACGAAATGATTCGATCCGGCTTCGTGGTCGGCGATTACGGGGTGGCAGTAGTCGGTCAGCGGCCGAGGGTGAACTCGGCACGGCAACCGTCCTTGACCCAGATGCCGCGGCTGTCGTAGCCCCAGGTCCGGTTCAGGATGCAGGCTGTGCGGCTGATCTGGCGCGTCATGTGAACGCCGTATTGCGTGTCGGCATCGCAGCGATGGCGCGAGTTGTAGTCCGACTCGCAGATGATCGTGCGCGAGCGGCGGTCATGTTGGTGACGGTCATCGCGATCGCCATCGTTGTCGCGATTGCGGCGGATGAAAAAATCGGCGCGGCAGCCGTCGCTGACCCAAACCGTGTGCCTCCCCTCGGTTCCCCACGTTCTGCCTTCGATGCAGTCCGTGCGGCTGACCTGCCGCTGCAACTCCACGCGTCCCCAGCCATCGAACGAGCATTCGTGTCGGCGACCACGATCGGATTCGCAGCGAATTGTTTCGGCGAAAAGAACCGGCGCGACACAAGAAATGACGACGAGGAATCCGAGCAATCTGCGCTTCATAAAACCTCCCCTGTTCGATACCTCAGACGTTCACAGCGCGGCGAATGGCATCGACGGCTGCCGCGGTGGGCGTTCCCGGCAGAAAGATCTCGCGGATTCCGATCTCCTTCATCCGCGGGATGTCCTTCTCCGGAATGATGCCGCCCGCGAAGACGACGATGTCCTGCGCGCTTTCATCCTTCAGCAGCCGCATGATTTCGGGGAACAGCACGTTGTGCGCGCCGGAAAGAATCGACAGGCCGATCGCGTCGACGTCCTCCTGCACGGCTGCGGCGACGATCTGCTCCGGTGTCTGCCGCAGTCCCGTGTAGATCACTTCCATGCCTGCATCGCGCAGCGCGCGCGCGATGATTTTCGCCCCGCGGTCGTGGCCGTCCAGCCCCGGCTTCGCGATCAGTACTCGAATTTTTCGGTCGCTCATGACTCTCCCTGTCGCTGCGGCATCGCATCGCGGAACTTCGAGAGGATCACGATGTCGTGGTACGTCCCCTCGCGATAAAAGTCGCGCCGCAGACAACCCTCCTGCACGAATCCAAGGCCTTCCAGCACGTGCTTCGCGCGGTCGTTATAGTCGAAGACGTTGATGCGCAGCTTGGCGAGGTTCATTTCGTCAAACGCGAAACGAACCAGTGTCTGGATGGAATCGCCGCCGAAGCCGCGGTTCCACGCCGACGGCTCACCGATGAAGAGACCGAACCACGCCGTCTGCGAAACCCAGTCGATGTCGTGGATCGAGGCGTTGCCGATGTGCGTCCGGTCGTCGCGCCGCTCGATCGCGAAATGGCGCTCCGTCAAGCTGGCGTGCATCGCACCTTCGAGCCATTCGATCTCGTTTTGAAACGCGATCGGATAGCGCGTCTTCAGGGTGCGGACGATGTTCGGATCGTTGATCCACCGATAGCAACGCTCCGCATCGTCGCGCTCGAACGCACGCAGGATCACGTGCTCCCCCGCGATCATGAACCGCCGCCGCGAGGTCTGAGGCCCGTTCTCCGCAAAATCACGCTCGGTGCGATTGGACATTGAGGGCGGATTATAGCCGCGCGCTCACCGACTAATTCTGCGCCACGATCCAATCGAGCACCGGGTCGCGGCCCGAAGCGAAATCGATCCAGGACGGCGCGATGATTTTGTCCGGCGCGACGACGTTTGGCGCATCATCCGGAACGAACTTGTACAACTTCGTCGAGTAGCTGACGAGAAGGCGCGAGGCCGGAAGGAACATCTCGTCGTTCTCCTGATAGCTGTTCGGCTTCTCACCGATCGGTTCTCCGACGAGCGTCGCGTGGGCCGTGTTGCGGAAGTCGATGGCGTTGACCATCGCCGCGGAAAAGGTCCGGCTGCCGATGATGACGTACGCCTTTACGTTTGGCCGCTTCGCCAACGCCTCGACCATGTGCCGGCGGCCGACGGTGTAATCACCGCCGCCGTTCTGTCGCAGGTCGATGACGACGCGCGTGGCTTTGCTCGCGTCGACGAGCTGCCAGAACTTCGATGCGTTCGCCGCGAGCGCGTCATAGTTGCGCCAGTTGACGTACACCGTCTTCCCATCGGGCAGCACGGTCTGCGCAAATCCGGCCTCGGGATTGCGCCTGTAGAGCGGCAGCTCGGGCGTCACGCTGAGCCATTCCTGTTTCAGCTGATCGGCGGCCGGGATGGCGGCGACGACTTCCGACAGCTCGCTGCCATCGTCCTTCACGACGGTGAGCGTCACCTTCGCAGGATCGTGAGCGATGTTTGCTCCGTGCAGAATTTCGGCGACGAGCAGGAAATTCGCGGCGACCGAGCGCTGCAACGCGTCCGTCTCGTCCTGCGGCGTGAGCGCGCGGAGCCGCTTCACGGCATCGGCGATCGGAACGCCATCGATGGCCGTCGCACGCTGCCCGAGGAGCGCTTTGTTCGCCGGCGTCGTGCGGGTGACGCGCCACTCATCGCCGAACGGGACGATCGCCACCGCGAGGCGGTGCCAGTTCGGCGGAAGGGACACGTGCGTGTGGCCGTCGCCGATGAGTGCTGTGAGCCGGACAAATCCGGCGACGATTTCGTCGTCACTCGCGGTGTCGATCCGCGAATCAAGTTGCTGCACGGCCTCCGCGAATTGCTCGCGCGTGACCGCGTGAAAGGCATTCGCGTGACGCTTCGGCAACTCCCGCGCGAAGAAGACCAGATCGGAGTGCCACTGAGATTTCGTAGTCGCGCGCAGCGGCTCGGGTTTCGGGGCAGCAACAACACGCAGGCAGACCATAAGCAACGCGAGCAGGAGGAGCAGTCGGATGCGCATGCTCCTTTCGACGTACGCCGGACGCGTTCGTTGGAGCATCAAAGATTTATCCCGCAAGAACGACCTTCGGCCTCACCTCGACCGGACCGCCTTCGCGCAGGACATTCACGACTTCCCCGATCGCGATGAGGCGATCCTCGGGATTGCCGAGCGCGAGGAGGTCCGTGACGTGGACGGCGACGGGCGGCGTCATGATGATCGACTGGCCGCGCATCAGTTTTCCCTGCTGACCCCAGTCGATGCGCACTTTCGGCAGCGGCAGCTCGACGTCCGATAGCGACTGGAACCACGGCGGCGACAGCAACTGTTCGAGCGGCGCGTTTTCGAGCGTGTCGTACGGAAGCGCGTCGGAGATGCGGAAGTTGCCGATCGCGGTGCGGCGCAGTTCCTTGAGATGCGCCGGGATGCCCGCGGCCGCGCCGAGGTCGTGCGAGAGAGAGCGGACGTAGGTGCCAGCCGAGGAACGGATGCGGAAGCGCGCCGTCGATCCGGTCACGCCGACGATTTCGAATTCGTAGACGGTGACCGACTTGGGTGTGAGCGCGGCCACTTCGCCCTTGCGCGCCAGCTCGTACGCGCGCACGCCGTTGACTTTCTTCGCCGAGAACTGCGGCGGCATCTGCTGGAGCGGTCCGGTGAACGGCGCCACGAGCGGCGTGAAGTCGATGTGCTCGACGTTCACCTCGTTCTTCTCGCCGGCCGGCTCACCGGCGGCATCGTACGAATCGGTGGCCCAGCCGAACTGGATCACGCCCTCGTACGTCTTCTCCATCCCCATCAGATAAGCCTGCAGTCGCGTCGCTTTGCCCACGCAGAGCACGAGCAGACCTGTCGCGAGCGGATCGAGCGTGCCGGTGTGGCCGACCTTTTTGATCTTCGAGCGGCGGCGAAACTTTTCGACGGCATCGTGCGAGGTGATGCCGGTTTTTTTGTCGAGAAGGAGGAGTCCGTCTACGGATGGTTTATGAGGTTGCAAGCGGCGGGAGCCTACCATGCGCCGCCGCTACTCTTCGACGGCGCGCAGGATGGCCAGCAGACGCTTGCGCAGGCGTCCCATCATCGGCAGCGATGAGATCTGAATCAGCCGCACCACGAGATCGATCGTGCCGTCGAGCAGCGCGCGCGTGCGGCGCTGGCCGCGCGATTCGTCGAACATCCAGAAGAGGATGATGCCCATCTGGTAGAGCCAGAGCAGCCGCGGCAAATCGTCGAGCAAGTCTTTCGGCACGACCGGTTTCGACTCCGCGATCGCTGCGCGAAAAAATTCGATGCTGGCGTTGCGCATCTCGCTCGTTTCTTCGCCGAACGGCGAGAGTGGATGCTTCGGATCGATCCCGATGCGCACCAGCGCGACCATCAGCCGGCGATGCTCTTCGAACTGCTTGAGTTGCGTGTCGATGATTCCGCGAATGCGCTTGCCGAGGTCATGTGAACGCGTCACCAGCGGCGGTATGACCTCGCGCGCCTCCTCGGCGGTCCGCGCGTAGAACGCCATGACCAGCTCTTCCTTCGACCGGAAGTAGTAATACGCCGCGCCCGTGGCCACGCCCGCCTCGGCGGCAATATCGCGCATGGTGGTCTCGTCGAAACCGCGTTGACGGAAGAGGCTCAGCGCCGCGTCCAGAATGCGCTCGCGAGTCTCTTCCGCCTTTGCCGTCGCCACGCGCAGAGAATACGTCACCACGTCGGCTGCGTGCGCGGCGCGCCAGACGGGCGTCCATGCATTGCGCGCCATTCGTCGCACAGTTCGATGGCCGCCTCCGGCCAAGTCGGATGGCGGAACTGAAACCCGCTCTGTGCGAGACGTCCTGCGATGACGCGGCGGCTCTTGAGTAGCAATTCGGTTTCCGTGCGATGGAAAAACGCCGCCACTTCGAGCAGGTGACGCTGAGCAGGGATACCGAAGGAGATCCCCCACGCTTTGCGGATCGCTTTCATGAAATCGACATTCGGCAGCGGATTGGGCGCGGCGATATTGACGACGCCATCGAGGAAACGCTGATCGATCAGAAAGCGGATGGCGCGAACGAAATCGTCGTGATGGACCCACGAGACGTACTGTCGCCCGTCGCCTGCCTTCCCGCCCAAACCGAAGCGAACGATGCGAAGGAAGATCTCGAATGGTGTCCCGGCGTCAGGCGTCATCACGATCGCCGAACGCAGCTTCACCTTGCGTGTCCGAGGTGTCTTCGCATCATCAAGGGCACGCTCCCACTGTCGGGCGACCTCGATGCTGAAATCCCAATCGCGCGGAACGTCCGGCTCGGATCCTCCGAGGATTCCATGATCTTCGTCGTTGGCAGCGTCGAAGCGGTGCGCGTAAATCGTGGCCGTGCTGGCCTGAAGCCAGACATGTGGCGGATTCTGCGCGCCGGCAATGGCCTCGCCGATCACACCCGTCGATTGCACCCGCGACTCGAGGATCTCGCGGCGATGCGCGGGCCCGTAGCGGCAGTCGACGGATCGTCCAGCGAGGTTGATGACGACATCGGCGCCGTCGATCTCTCCTGCCCACGATCCGAGGCTGACGCCGTCCCAGGCCACGGTCCGCCACGGCCGCAACGCGCGATGCCGGCTGAGCACGACGACTTCGTGCTGCGGATAAAAGGCGCGGGCCAGAAGAGTGCCGAGATGTCCAGAGCCTCCGGGGATGACGATCTTCATTTGGTGCCTCCTTGAACGTGTTCAAAACCAAGGTAGGTTCGCGATCCGAGTCTGTCAAGCGATCTTTTGAACACGTTCAGGACTCATGTTCGCGGCCCGGAGCGCTGGCGTCACGCCGGCTCGCCCGGCGGCGTCCCCGCCGCCGAGTAGGAGGCTTGCTAAGGCGTTCTGTTACCAGTGAACTTCGGGGGTTGCCAGTTCGGCAGCAAGACGCAGCCGATCCAGCCGGCGAGGACTGTCCACCATGTCTCCCGTACGTACAGAGGACGCCGGCCTTCCGTCGCGCATCGGCTACGCCGCCGCCGCAGGGAGAATGCGATTGCTAGAATGCGCCGATGGCTGCGAAACCGGCACGAAGCAAGAAGTATCTGGTCTGGATGGACTGCGAGATGACGGGGCTCGATCCGGAGAAGCATGTTTTGCTCGAGATCGCCACGATCATCACCGACTACGATTTGCAGATCATCGCGCGCGGGCCCGTGCTGGCGATCCGTCATCCGAAGTCGAAACTGAACATGATGGATGCGTGGTGCCGGCGGACGCACGGCGGCAGCGGACTGCTCGATCGGGTGCGCGAGGAAGGTGTCACGACGGCCGAGGCCGAGAAGCAGACGCTGAACTTCATCAAGCGCTACTGCTACGTGCGCACCGCGCCGCTGTGCGGCAACTCGATCGGGCAGGACAAGCGATTTCTCGCGAAGTACATGCCGTCGCTCGACGCCTTCCTGCACTACCGCATCGTCGACGTCAGCTCAATCAAGACGCTCGTATCGCAGTGGTATGACGGTAAGTACGAACCGCCGAAGAAGAAGGATGAGCACCGCGCGTTGACGGATATCGAGGAATCGATCGCGGAGCTGGATTACTACCGCAAGATGGTCTTCGTGCGGCGCTAGTCGCCGTCTTCGCTCTTCGGCTCTTTGTTGATCTCGGCCAGAACGTCCTCGATGCGGCCGGCGCGCATCGCGGTCTCGTCGAACTTGAAGTCGAGTTCCGGCGTCGAACGGAGACGAACGCGTTTGCCGAGCTGCGAGCGGATGAAGCCTTTGCGCTGCTGCAGCTCGCGAACGGTGTCCCTGGTCTGTTTTTCATCGAGTCCGCTGATGAAGACGCGCGCGAAGTGCATGTCCGGACTGACCTCGACGCCGGTAATCGACAGAAGTGCTAGGTCAATGTCTTTGATCTCGTGGCGGAAGACGTCGACGAGCGCATCGCGCACCGATTCGCCGACACGGGAAGTTCTGCGGGTTTTGCGCATGGTCTCGTGACTTTATCCTGTCGGCGCCGCAGGAGCGAAGCGAGTTGGCGCCGACAGGATCTCCGGTTAGCGCTTCAGTTTCTTCAGCGCCTGAATGCCGCTCGCGCGCAGCACCGGCGTCCACCAGAGTTCCGTCGATGACGGCGTCCAGTAGCGAACGCTTTGGCGCGTGATCGATGGCGGTGCGGGGACGAGGTCGTTCAGACGGTCGTACAGGATTCCACGTTCGTCGGGCGTGGCGAGGCGGAAAAGGTTGAGCAGCGTGAACGCGTCGCGCATGCGGGCGTGCGCCACGATCATTGGCATGTCGTGGTTGCGCATCGCCGCATGGAACGCCGGTGTCGCATCGTCAAACACCGGCACCGTGAGCGAACCCTCGGAGTCGATTGACGCGGACGCGCCTTGCGGAACGAGCGACTGTTCGTATCCGCGCGTGAGGTCGACCCATCCAAGAATTACGTGCAGCACTCCCCCACCATTCGGCACGATCGTGAGCGTGTATTCGCAGCCGAGGTCGATGGCGCGGGCTTTCGGCGTGTCGATGATGAAGACGCCGGGCTGCGATGTCGTCTTCGCGTGGATCGTTCCCGCGGCGAGCGCGAGGCGATGGCGTTTGCTGCGGTTTTCGATGAGACGGACGGTTGTATTCGCGCCGAGGTCAATCGTGCCGACGGCGGGCGACTGCAGACGCACCGATCCGCGTTCGGTGCGGACGATGTCGCCGGCGCGGAGGATGGAATGCGGAACGTCGGCAACTCCCGATGCGTCGATCGCGCGCCACCGATTCGCTGGCGTGTAGAAGCGCAACGCGCCGAGGATCGCGCAGACGATCAACGTCGCTGCGATTGCGAACGGCCACACCGGAAGGCGGCGAATCGCTGCGACGCGTTTGAAATCAGGCGTCGGCGCGGCGGAACGATAGCGTCCGAGAAGCGCCTCGAGTTTTTGTACCTCGGCATCCGGCTCGCCGCTTTTGTCCCAGAGATAGTCGTCGTTCATGGAGTGCTCCCGCCGAGGACGCGGCGCAGCAGTTGCATACCGCGGTGAAGGTTCACGCGCACGGAGCCGGGTGTGAGGCCGGTGCGCGCGGAGATTTCGGGGCCGGTCATTCCTTCGACGAGCCGCATCATCAGCGTCTCGCGATACGCCTCGGGCAGTGCACGAATTGCATCGAGGGCGCGCGCCGCGTCCGCACGGTCGCCCTGAGTTTCGTGCGTGACGTACGCATCCTGTAACTCCACCGTCTCGCTCATCGTTCTCCGATGATCCTCGGCGGCATTGCGCGCACTGCGAACGATCCAACCCGCGAACGCGGCGGGCTCGCGCAGCGAATGCAGCTTGGTGTAGGCGCTGATGAAGACGTTCTGCGCGACGTCGTCAGCGTCGGCGCGAGGAAGACGTCCGAGGAGGATTGCGTGCACGACCGGGACATATCTGGCGTAGAGCTGTTCGAACGACGCGACGTCGTCCGCCTGTGCGGCGCGAACGAGATCGGCGTCGGTGCGAACGGACATCAGCGATGAGAAGACGCGAGGCGGGAGCGAAGTGTTAACACGTTAACAGTCGCGATCACGAAGCCGTCCTCCAGTCGAACGGGGAGGACGACATCATGAACGGAATCGTAGTTGCGATCGTCTGCATCACACTCACTGCCTGCGCACCCGCGCGCGCATCAACGACGCTTCCATCGCAGATCGTCATCGCAGGTGCGAACGAGCCGGGACAGCGCCTCATTGTCACCGGCCGCGTGGTCGGTGCCGATGGCAAACCGCGAGGCGGCGTGATCATCGAGGCGCATCACACGGACAACAACGGGATTTATCTGGCTGAAGGCGCGCAGGGTCCGAATCCGGACGTAGCGGCGCGGTTGTGGGGTCGGCTCGCGACGGCGGCGGACGGCACGTATCAGATCGACACGATCCGTCCCGGCGGCTATCCGGGCGGCACGGCCCCCGCGCATATTCACATGCACATTCGCAACGAACGCGATGAGCATTGGGAGGTCCTGGAGTTCGCCGACGATCGCGCCCTCACACCTGCGATGCGCGCGAAAGACAGCGTCGGCGGCACGTTCGCACCGATCCAGTCCGTGCACCGCGACGCATCCGGCGTCTGGCACTGCACGCGCGACTTCCGCCTCGGAGGTGGCAAATGAAGCGCGCAATGCTTCTGCTGTCGCTCCTCGCGCTGCCAGTCTGCGGCGCGCCGACGCGCTACTACGTCAAGCCGGTCTACACGAGCCTGCGCTTCTCGATCGTGAAGTGGGGCGTGTTGAAGGAGGAAGGGATCTTCCGCGATTTCGACGGGACGCTCGTCTACGATCCCGCGCATCCTGAGGCGACGCGGATCGATGTCGTGGCGAAGACGGCCAGCCTCGATACGAAGAACAGCGGACGCGATGAGACGGTGACCGGCGAAGACTTCCTCGACGCGCGCCGCTTTCCGACGCTTGAGTTTCACAGTACCGGTATCGACCACAATTTCATCACCGGCAACCTGACCATTCACGGGACGACGCGGCGTGTGCGTTTTCCGGTGACGTCGCTCGGAGTCCACGAAATCGCGAGCATCGGCAAGATGGCCGGCTTCGAGACGACCTTCACGATCAATCGCCGCGACTTCGGCGTCCTCGGCGCGCGTTGGGGGGCGGTACCGGGCGTGCTGAGCGACAACGTGGAGTTGCACATCACGATTGGCGCGATCACACGGCCGTAGTTACGAGAAGTGAGGCACTCGCAAGGCCACGGTCTCGTCGAAGTCGAGCTTCTCGGTCGTCCATCCCGTGAGCGTGGCGTCGGTGTTCGTTTCGACGAACGTGAGGACGCGTTCGAGCATCGCGTCAGCGCCGGGATCGTCGATGGAGACAAACGATACGGCCATCCTCGAGCGCTGATGGAGATCGTGCAGACCGACCTCGCCGGCCGAAATCTCGAATCGATGCCGCAGCTTCTCGCGCAGCGACCGCACCACCATGCGCTTGTCTTTCAACGACTGCGCATGCGGGATGAAGATCTCGAAGAGTGCGACGGAAACGATCATGAGTCGGGACGAGGGCGAGCCCTCGTCCCCTTATCCCTGCAGAACAGCGGCGAGCTGCTCGGTCTTGAACGCTTCGATGATGTCGCCCTGCTTGATGTCCTGGAACCTCTCGATGCCGATGCCGCACTCGAAGCCCTGGCGGACTTCGGCGACATCGTTCTTGAAGTGGCGGAGCGAGGCGATCTTGCCTTCGAGGATTACGCGGTTGTCGCGCAGCAGGCGCACGCTTGCCGAGCGCGGAATCAGGCCCTCGGTGACCATGCAGCCGGCGATGACGCCTGCCTTCGGCACCTTGAACGTGCTGCGCACTTCAGCGCGGCCCTGGAAGACTTCCTGGAACTTCGGATCGAGCAGGCCGGTCATGGCCAGCTTCATTTCGTCGACCAGGTTGTAGATGACGGTGTAGAGCCGGACGTCGATGCCTTCCTTCTCCGCCAGTTCGCCGGCCGAACGCTCGGGACGAACGTTGAAGCCGACCACGATGGCGTCGGATGCCGATGCGAGGAGGACGTCGTTCGTCGAAATCGCGCCGACGGAGGAGTGGATGACGTTGACTTTGACTTCGGAGGTGGAGAGCTTGCGCATTGTGTCGGCGAGCACTTCGACGGAACCCTGCACGTCGGCCTTGAGGATGAGATTGAGCTCCTTGGCGGTACCCGATTGCATGCGCTGGAAGAGCTGCTCGAGCGACATGCGCGAGGTCTTACCCTGCGACATCTCGCGCGCCTTCTCCTGGCGCATCTGGCCGATCATGCGGGCCTGGGTCTGTTCGTCGACGACCTGCAACGAGTCGCCCGCGTTCGGAACATCGTCGAATCCGGTGAGTTGGACAGGCGTGGCCGGACCAGCTTCGTTGATACGGCCTCCGCGCTCATCAGTCATGGCGCGGACGCGGCCGGAGGTGGCACCGGAGAAGAAGGCGTCGCCGATCTTGAGCGTGCCGTCCTGCACGAGCACCGTGGCGACGATGCCGCGTCCGGTTTCTTTTTTCGCTTCGAGCACGACACCCTTCGCACCGATCTCGGGCGAGGCTTTGAGGTCGAGCAGGTCGGCCGTGAGCAGGATCATGTCCAGCAGGTCGTCAATGCCGGTCTTCTTCGTGGCCGACACTTCGACGGAGACGACTTCGCCGCCCCACTGCTCGACCTGCACGCCGTTCTCTGCGAGTTCACGGCGCACGCGCTCGACATTGGCGTTCGGCTTATCGATCTTGTTGATGGCCACGATCATCGGCACCTTGGCGGCGCGCGCGTGATCGATCGCTTCCTTGGTCTGCGGCATGACACCGTCATCGGCTGCGACGACGAGGATGACGATGTCGGTCACCTTCGCGCCGCGGGCACGCATCATCGTGAAGGCCTCGTGGCCGGGCGTGTCGAGGAAGACGATCTTCCGTCCGCGCTTCTCGACGTGATAGGCGCCGATGTGCTGCGTGATGCCGCCGGCCTCGCCGCCGGCGACGTTCGTTTCGCGGATGGCGTCGAGGAGCGAGGTCTTGCCGTGGTCGACGTGACCCATGGCGGTGATGACCGGACCGCGCGGCGTTGAGCCGGTCGCACCGGTCTTTTCCATCGCTTCGAGCTCGACCGCTTCTTCGAACGACACGATCTCCGCGTCGATGCCAAGGTCCTTGGCGATTTCGAGGGCGAGATCGCCGCCGAGCGGCTGATTGATCGAAAGCATCAAGCCCTTCTTCATGAGCAAGTGCTTCATGAGGTCATTGGCCTTGATCCCGAGTTTGTCGGCGAGCTCTTTGACGGTCGCGCCTTCGCTCAGCGGAATCTTCGTGGTGGGACGGGTGAAGTTCAGCACCTTGCCGGAAACCGGCGCGGCCTGCTTGCGGACGTCGCGGCGGAGCGACGGCGGAGCCTTCGGAGCACCATCCTCATCCGTCTCCGGCATCGGGATGTCGGGTCCGAGGTCGTCGTTGATGATCTGCGTTCCGGAGAACGGACCTTTCGTGAACAACTCACTGTCGACTTCGGACGGGCGTTCGCTCTTTCCGCGTTTGCCCGTAGTTTTCTTTTTCGGAGAGGCATCCTCGCTGCCGTCGGGACGCCGCGATTTGCTGCGTCCCATCGCGCCGCCCGGCAGCGTGCCGGGAGGTGGCGGCGGAGCGGAGGTTCCCGTGCCGGGACGTCCGACACCGGGACGGAAGCTGCCCGCACCAGCGGGACGAGCACCCATCGGACCGCCGGGACGAACTCCCGGTCCCGAGGGACGCGTGCCCATTGGCGGCCGAGAACTGGCCGGACCCGTCGGACGCGTGCCGCCCATCGGCGGACGCGACGTGCCCGGGCCAGCGGGACGCGCGGTCTGTCCGCCAACGTAGGTCGGACGTGAAGGAACCGGCTGCTGGCCGGCGTAGTTCGGACGTGCAGTTTGTGGCGCGCGAGCGCGCGGACCGGTCGGTCCGGTCGGACGGCGCAGGTCGGCGGCGCCAGCAGCCATCGGAGCAGGCGCATGCGGCGCTGCGGCGGGCGGCGGCATCGGCGCGGGCGCTGGCTCCGGAGCCGGCGTTTCGACGACCGGACGCGGTTTTGCGACCGGCTTTTCGGGAACCGGCGGCGCTTCTTTGGCGGCGCGTTCTTCGGCTTCGACGGCTTCGACGAACTCCGGGATGATGACCGTTGGCGGCGGCGCGGTGACCTGCGGCTCTTCGTTGGCCGGCACTTCGCGTTTCGGACGCGGCGTCGGCTTGACGATCGCGCGCGGCGGACGGACCGCTTCCTTCTTTGCGGCGACCTGCGGCTTGTCTTCACGCATGATGACGCTGCGCGTGCGCATGGTCGTGAGCTTCTTGCCGGTGATGAGCGCCTGAATGACCTCAGGCTCCAGAGCCTGATTCGGGTCTGTGATCTCGGCGCCGAGCGACTGCAACTGGAAGATGACGTCCTTCTCGGACTTCCCCATCTTCTTCGCGATGTCGCTCACTTTGAACTTTGCTGCCGCCATTGACTCTCCTTGGTTCGGGTGTCAGGTTGCGAATTGCGTCAGCCGGGAACCTGGCAACCCGGCAACTGAGAGATTGCTTACTTCACTTGCGCCTCTTCTTTGGGCGCTTCGGCGTCTTCGGCCGCGGCCTCAGAACCTTCTTCTTCGGCTTCACCGTCGCCTTCAGACTCTTCCTCTTCTGACTCGCCGTCATCCGAGGCCTGATACTCCTGCTCTTCTTCGTCGCCTTCGGGCGGCGTCTCGTCGATCTGCTCGTGCTTGCGCGCGATCTCGATCATCTGCTCGGCCATCTCTTCGTCAACGCCTTCGATGGCGATGAGATCGTCGACGGAGGCGTTGATGAGGGAGTCCAGATCGTCGTAGCCGGCGGCTTCGAGCGTGTTCGCCCAATCTTCCGGCATCTCTTCGATCTCGTGGACATTCGTCTCGGCGCGCGCCTCGGCCATCGCTTCCTGCAGCATGGCGCTGAGCGCGTCGGCGACTTCGCCCTTGACCTCTTCCTCGGACTTGATGTCGATCTTCGCGCCGATCAACTCGGCCGCGAGGCGAACGTTCAGCCCGCGCTTGCCAATGGCGAGCGAGAGCTGGTCGTTATCGACGATGACGTCGAGGTGCGGACGATGGGCCTGTTCGTCGCTCGTGACGGAGACGCGCGTGATCTTGGCCGGAGCCAGCGAGTTCTGCGCGTAGACGACGATGTCTTCGTTGAAGGGGATGATGTCGATCTTCTCACCGCGCAGCTCGCGGATGATGGACTGAACGCGCGAGCCCTTCATGCCAACGCAGGCGCCGACCGGATCAACGTCGCGCTCGCGCGACATGACCGCGATCTTGGCGCGCTCGCCCGGCTCGCGGACGGCGCCGCGGATGACGACGGTGCCGTCGTAAATCTCGGGCACTTCCATCTCGAAGAGCTTGATGAGCAGGCGCGGATCGGTGCGCGAGAGAACGACCTGCGGTCCTTTCGGCTGCGTGTGAACGTCGACGATGACCGCTTTGATGCGATCGCCCTGCGAGTAGCGCTCGGCGCGCGACTGCTGGCTGCGCGGGATGATCCCCTCGGTCTTGCCATTGAGGTCGATGATCATGTCGCCGCGCTCAAAGCGTTTGACGTAGCCGTTTTCGAGCTCGCCGAGCTTGCCGATGAATTCGTTGTAGACCTTCTCGCGCTCGGCTTCGCGAACCTTCTGATACAGGACCTGCTTGGCCGATTGCGCGGCGATGCGGCCGAAGTCTTCGGCAGCCTTCGTCAGCGGGATGTGCACTTCGTCGCCCTGCTCGACCTCGGAGTCGATCTTCTGGGCTTCGTACGTGCGGATCTGGGTGTTCGAGTCCTTGACGACGTCGACCACTTCCTTGGTGATGTAGCTGAGCCGGATGCGGCCGCCGACTTCGACCTCGGGCTCAATCTTCTTCGCCTGATCGAGCGTCCACTGCGCCTGCGGATCTTCGATCTCGTTCTCATCGACGACGACGTCTTTGATGACGTACATGGTCATCCCGCCGCTGACGCGGTCGATGACGGTTTCCATCGGCTCGCGCGTTTTGTAGTACTTGCGCGCGGCGGTGGCGAGGGCATCCTCGAGCGCTTTGAACACGCGCTCGACGTCGATCGACTTCTCGTACGCCAGCGCCTTGATATTTTTGCTGAGATTCTCGTCAAACATGGTGTGTGCTCAGATCTCCACTTCCAGCCGCGTTTCTTTCACATCTGCCAGCGGAACGACGTAGTCGGGATCCTTTTTCATCACCGGATCCGTGACGACGATCGTTTCGCCGTTGAATTCTTTCAATCTTCCGACGATTACATGAAGCCCTCGTATTGCCGTCGTCGTCCTGACGCGGACGAGGCGGCCGAGGAACTTCTGGTAATCCGATAGCTTGTAAAACTTGCGATCCAGCCCCGGAGAAGAAACCTGCAGCTCGTACTCCGCCGGAACGACATCGTCGACGTCGAGGAAGGCGCTGACCTGGTGCGAAACCAGCTCGCAATCCTCGACCGTCACACCACCCTCTTTGTCGATGTCGATGCGGAGCAGGAACCCATGACCCTGCTTCCGGTACTCAATGTGAACGAGCTCGAGACCTTCCGAAGAAGCGATGGTCTCAATTTCCTTCTCAACCCGTTCGGGCAAAACGCTCATATGTCCTGACAACAAAAAAAGCGGCCGAATCGGCCGCTTTCGATAGGTTGTTGCTCGAAAGCTGACGGATGATACCACGTTGCAGCGAGCCGTCACAACGCCGTGAACGTGTGATGGATTCCGCTTCGTGACGAGGATCGCCCCCCTCAGTTCGCGAGGTGGAAAATGACGTTGCACTCGACGAACTCCACGCGGCTGTCGCAGCGGATCGCCGCCAACGCCTGCTCGCTGACCACGGCCGCAAAGCCAGGAGTGACCGTACCGGTACGTTCACGGCTCTCGCGACGGCGAGCAGTCCTGCCACGAACGGCTTCGTGTCGCGTCTCGTCGCCGCCGATGTGAACGAAGACGGCAACCTCGATCTCCTCGCCGTCGACTCCAACACCTTCCCGAACGGCGTCCGCCTCTACCTCGGCGACGGCACCGGCCACTTCGCCGCGGCCAGCGTCATCGGAACCGACACGCACTCCCCGACCGCGCTCGTCGCCGTCGATCTGAATGGCGATCATCACCTCGACCTCGCCGTCACCACCGGCGACAGCACGGCGATCTTCCTCGGCGTCGGCAATGGAACGTTCGCTGCGCCGAGCTACATCCTCTATCCCGATCCCATCAATGGCGCGGACGGCGCGGTTCACGTCGCGGCAGCCGACATCGACCACGACAGCGATGTCGATCTCGTCACCACCGCCGGCAACTTTCCGGGCGGCGTCACGGTGCTGCGCAACAATGGCGACGCCACCTTCACGCGCAGCCGTTTTCAGATCAACTCTGTCGTCACAAATCCCGTTTTCGTCGCACTCGCGGACCTCGACGGCGATGGCAACGTCGACATCGTCACCGCGAACCAGTTCGGCTGCACGCCGGACGGCAGCAACCTGAGCGCGCGTCCCGGTCACGGCGACGGAACATTCGGCGCGATCGTGCCGCTGAGTGTCGGCTACGGTCCGACCTGCATCAACTCGCACTGGCAGCCGAACGCGATCGCCGCGGTCGATCTCAATTGCGACGGCGCGGCCGACCTCATCGTGCCGAATATGAACACTGCCTTCACCAGCGTGCTCCTCACCGCCGGCGCGGCGGATTCGACTGCGCCCGTGATCACCGCGCCGCCTGCTGTGAGCGTTGCCGCCGGTCCGTCATGTTCGGCCGTCGTCAGCGACGCGCAGCTCGGCCACGCTACCGCCACCGACAACTGCAGCTCCTGCGTCGTGATCGTTCGCAGCGGTGTTCCGGCCGGCAATGTCTTCCCTGTGGGAACAACGAACGTCACCTACACCGCCAGCGATGGCCACGGCAACAGCGCCAGCGCCACGCAGCACGTGACGGTGACGGATGCGAATCCGCCGACGATCACCGCGCCCGCGAACGTTGCCACCACCGCCGGCGCGAGCTGCCCGGCCACCGTCGATCCGGGAACGCCGGTCGCCTCTGATTCGTGCTCCAGCGTCACCGTCACCAGTTCCTGCAGCGACGCGCAGCCGCTAGGCGCGGCGTATCCAATTGGCGTCACCACGATCACCTGGACCGCGACCGACACCAGCGCGCACAGCGCAACGGCGACGCAAACGATCACCGTGACCGACGCCACGCCGCCATCGATCACCGCGCCGGCAAACATCACCGCAACCGCCGGTGCGACGTGCTCCGTCACCATCGATCCCGGCACACCCACCGCCAGCGACAGCTGCTCAAGCGTCACCGTGACCAGCGCGCGCAGCGACAGCCAGCCTCTCGGCGCGCCCTTCACCCTCGGCACCACGACCATCACCTGGACGGCCACGGACGCCGCAAGCAACAGCGCCAGCGCGACGCAAGCCGTCACGGTCACGGCTCCGCCGCTCGTCATCACCGGCGGAACGGCGAGCCCGAATTCGCTCTGGCCGCCGAATCACAAGTTCGTTCCGGTCACCGTCAGCTACACACTCAGCGGCGGCTGCGGCACCGGCGCATGTGCGATCACTTCAGTTACCAGCAACGAGCCGATCAACGGCCTCGGCGACGGCGACACATCGCCCGACTGGCAGATCGTCGACACGCACCACGTCAACCTGCGCGCCGAACGTTCGGGCACCGGCAGCGGCCGCATCTACACGATCACCATCACCTGCACTGACGGCGGCGGACACACGAGCACGAAGACCACGCAAGTCACCGTCGTGCATTAAAGACCGTTGGTAGGCCGACACACCCGCGTGTGCCGGCCTACATTTCTTTGTAAAAGATGACGGTGTCGCAAAGCGAGCCATCCGGATTCAGCGCGTAGCCCGGAATGACGCCCACCTCGGTCCATCCACCGCGCCGATACAACGACTCCGCCACATCGCCGCGCTTCGTGTCGAGTGTCAGGAGCGTGAAGCCCGCCGATCGTGCGCGGCCTTCGATCTCCGCCATCAGCATTCTGCCGAGACCCGTGCCGCGTGCGCGCCGATGAACGAGCAGCTTGGCGATGTCCGCGCGATGCCGTTGGTTCGGCATCGAGGCGGGCCGCAGTTGAACGGTGCCGGTGATGCCGTCGTCATCGCGAGCGGCGAGGACGATGGCAGCGTTTGCGATGTTCTGCCGCCACCACTCCTCCGCAGACTCGAGTGTGATCGAGTCGAGGAAGCCCACCGAGGCACCGGCGGCGGTGGCGTCGAGAAGAAGGAGGGCCAGACCTTCGATATCCGCATCGCTGACGGGCACGGTCAGTTGCTCGATCACAGTGGAAGTCTACCTGGCGTTCCGTGAGGTTTTTGTAAGTTCGGCTCGCGCTCAGTGAACCCAACGCGCATTCCCACGTACCATGCATGGCCCGGTGGATCCGGTCAGGGGGAAATAATGAAGAACTTCGTCGTCGTGGTTGCTTTGCTGCTCGCCGCCGCCTGCAGAACGCCGTCATCCGTCACGCCGCTGAGCGTCCCGCTGAAGTACAAGACGATGGCCAGCCCGGCGGAGATCTCCGCGCTTCCCGCGTGTGCCGCCATTTCGCGCGTGAACGTCGAAGATGTCCGCGACGACAAAGCGATCGGCAAGCGCTTCGTCCAGGACAAACCAAGCGCCGTCGCACCGGTCACGGCATCGAACGACATCGCCGCATGGGCCAAAGAAGGTTTCGAAACGACGCTGACGAAGGGCGGCGCACCGGTCGGTACAAAGGGATCGGTCCTGCACGTCCGCATCGAAATGATCACGACGAATGAAAACGTCCTCCATCGCGCCGGATACGACGGCCGCATCGCGTTGTCGTTGGAGCTGTTGCCGGCGGGCGGCGGAGCGGCCTGCTGGAGCGACCACGTGGAAGGATCGTCCGAGAATTACGGCTACGCCGGCAGCATCGAAAACTACCAGGAGACGCTGAATCACGCCCTCGACCGCGCCGCCATGCGCGCGTTCTCGGCGCCGGCATTCAGGAAAGCCGTCTGCTCGTGCGGCAGCAATTGAAGGAGCGATGATGACGACGCAACAGACTCCGCAGTTCAGCAACTTGGTCGGAACGGTCCTCGGCCAGGCGGACGGTGTTCCCCTACCAGGCGCCACGGTCAGACTCACCGGCGGCGCCGTGCCGCAGATGCAGGTCGCGGACGCGCAGGGTCAATTCCGGTTCCCTGACCTTCATTCCGGAACCTACCAGCTCAAGGCTGAATTGGAGGGCTATTCAATGCTCGGCCATCCGAAGGTCGTCCTCAACGCGGGCCGCGACACCGAGACCGAAATAAGGTTAAGCGCCAACATCCAAGCCTGATTTCCTGCGAATTCATCTGCGTCATCTGCGGATCAGCGTCTCCCAACTCCAGAGCCGCGACGTCACTTTCTTCGGCAGCGGGAACCCAAGCTGGTGCGCGAGCATGCACACCTGTCCGCGATGATGGGCTTCGTGCGAAAGCATGTAGGCCAGCATTTCCAAACCGGCCGGCCACGCAGGCGCCCAGCCATCTCTGCGAAACGTCTCGATGCGCCCGTCGCCCGCCTCCGCGAGCATCTCCTCACAGCGGGCGGCGCTCTCCGCTAATCCCGCACTCGCCTCTTGCTGCGTGCAGCGCGCGCGGTTGAGCAGCCGCGGAACCTTGAGATGCGGAGCGGTGAGCCTGACCCACTTCGCGCGAACGTTGTGCACGTGCGTGAAGATCGCCGCGATGCTGCGAACGTTACCGGGCGGCTTGGCGGTCCATTTAGCGGGATCGAGATGCTCGATCAGAATCTGATTCATCCGATCGTTCGCAGCAAAGATTTGGACAGCGTCTCGGCCGAATTGCATTTGAGGCGTGGTCACGGTGACCAATGGTACTTCTGCGCCGTTCGAACATCGTTATCCGCAGATGGGACGCAGATTCACACAGATTGAAGCCGGTCTCCACCCGCGTAAATCTGGGTCGCCTCGAGAAGGATGAGGGCCAGCCTTTCGATATCCGGCTGAGATTCATCCGCAGATAGCGCAGATGCAACTCAATGGCGTACCGCCCTCGCCCGCCCCGTCCGCGCGGATTGCTCCTGCCAGCCGAGTTGGATCACTTCGAAGTCGCTGCCTTTGATCGCGGCGAAGGCGGGGTTGAGCATGTCGTTGTCCCAGCGCGTGTCACAGGTTCCGCTCACGTACAGATCGCTGCCGTTGTCGGCGACGATCAGGCCGTACGTCTTCATCGCCTGGAAAATGCGCCGTAGCGGTTCGGGGTAGGCGGAGATGTCCTTCGATGCTTTCAGACGTAATCGCGCGCCCATTGGCAGTGCGCCACGCATTGATCCGGCGCGGTGCGAGGCCGGAAAGACATAGCCGTTCGAGTGGCGGACGGTGACGCGAAAGGCGTGGCGGATAGGGACGCCGCCATACACCTCGTCGTAGCGGACCAGTCCCGGAAGGATCGCCAGGCCGGCCGCGTCGGCGCTCGTCCATCCGTCGGGACGCCGCGAATTTGCATCGAGCGGGAACGTCGCGCCGGATCCTGCCGTCCATTGCGATCCGGTCCAATGCAGTGCGTACAACTCGTACAGCATGCGGTTGTCGCGATCGATGAGCAGCATGTGCCGGTCGCCGTCGGCATTCGGATCATTGCCCGACAGTCCGCCTTCGATCCACCGCTGCTGCGTCTTGGCCTCCTCGGGGATTGGATAGCCGGGCGGCCGTCCCGGCGCGGCGACGTCGCTTTCGTCGTCGTAGTCGAACGTCACCGGCAGGAGCGGCTGCGAGCCGGCCACGACGACGTACGGCATGCCATAGATCGGCGCCGAGGAATCGCCGGAGTCGCCGCCGAAATCGGGATGCATGCCGCGCGTCGCGCCGACATCCGCGATGAAGGCGCTGCTGTTCGGATCGACCGGCGCAGCGCTGATGTCGGCGTTCCACCAGTTGCCGGGCGGGAAGAGCGGGAGCGGCTGGGGAAGCGCTCCGCCGCGTTGCGGCGACTGCGCGAGGGCCACCGAGGAGAGAGCGAGAAAGAGAACGGCGAGGCGGGACATGAAACGGATTCTCCTCGTCTGCCACTAAACGTTTGTGCCTGTCGTCACAGCGAGGCCGCGGTTTCCGAATGAGATTGGTCTCCGCTACAATGCACAGCTTCAAATAAGTAACGGAAGTAAAACCGGAAGGGAGCGCCGGTCACCGCTCCCACACGCCATCCGAAGAGAGGTCCCGCCTGTGAAGCAAATCCGCCTCATTGCCGTCATTTGTCTCCTCGCCTCGGCCGCCTCGGCCACCGTCTTCCAGCCCGTGAGCGACCGCCAGCTCGTCGATCGATCCGACTCCGTCGTCATCGCCACCGTGCGCGACGCCTCCTCGCATCTGCGGGCGGACGGCTACATCGCCACCGACTACCGCTTCGACGTCGAACAGACGTTGAAAGGGGCCGCGGCGGGAACGATCACTGTCAGCGAGATCGGCGGCGTGTCGGGATCGCGCTTCACGTTCATCGCGGACTCGGCGTCGTACACGCCCGGCGAGCAGGTGATGGTGTTTCTCAAGAAACGCGGCGACGGAACGTACTTCACGACCTCTATGGCGATGGGTAAGTTCTCCTTCACTCGGACCGCGCGCGGCGAGTCGGTGGTGACGCGCGATGTGTCGGAGCTTCGCGACGATCCGGCGCGATTCGTTGATGGATTTGGGCAGTTTGTGAAGGGTGGGAAGAGCGATGCGTATCAGACGAAGTTGACGCCAATTGCGAGCGGGTTGCATCCGATCGCGACCGCTGCGCCATCAGCGTACGTGCTGACTGCCTGCGGAGCACCCGGCTGCTTTCCTGTTCGCGTGGCTGGCGGTGAAGCGGGCGCCGGTCTGCAATTCAGATCCAGCGGCAGCCTCGCCGCAGCCGATGGTCCCGGCGGCATCGCGAGCGCCGCGGCTACGTGGACCAACGATCCCGACTCCTTCATCGTCCTGTCGTACGCCGGAACGTCGGCCTCATCCACCCCGAATGAAAACGACCACGTCAACGTCGTCTACCTCGGGTACTCCGGGCCGGACATTGGTGTCTGTGATGGAGGGATGGCCTGTACATTCGGCGCCGGAAACTTTACGCATCCGTTCAAGGGTGAAACCTTCGTCAGCATCGATGACGCGGACATCATCGTTCGACCTGGCGTCAGCGCTGCGCAATACGCGTTACTGATCACTCACGAAATCGGTCACGCGATCGGCTTTCGCCATTCAGATCAGGGAAGCCCGTTCTCATCAACTGCCGTAATGGCATCGAGCGTCACGACCGGCGTTCTCCAGTCGTGGGACCTTGAAGCGCTCTCCTTCGTCTACGGAAACGGCCCGGTATGCCAGCCGCCCACCTCCGTCTCGATTTCCGGCGGCGGTACCTACCCATCCGGACAAACTCCCACGCTCACCGCGACCGTCACCGGCGGCAACGGCACCTTCACGTTCGCGTGGTTCGAGGGCAACCTCAACGACACATCGCAACCGCGCGGCACGAACAGCAACACCTTCACCACGCCGGCGGTCACGGCATCGAAGAACTACTGGGTGCGCGTCTCGAATGCGTGCGGCACCGTGACGGCCACCACGTCGGTGAATCTTCAGCCGACCGGCCCCGGTTGCACGCCGGTGAGCATCGCGATCCAGCCCACCGCCTCGCAGTCCGTCAACTCCGGCGGCGCCGTCACGCTCACCGTCACCGCGGGCGGCACGGCGCCGTTCAACTACCAGTGGTACCAGGCCACGAGCACGCTCGACACCAGCCATCCGGTAGGATCGAACAGCCCAAGCTTTACGACGCCGGCGCTGACGCAAGCGACCTCGTACTGGGTCAGTGTCACGAATGCGTGTGGCGTCGCGAACAGCAACATTGCCGCGATCAACATCACGGGCCAGTGCACTCCGCCGTCGTTCGCGATTCAGCCGGCCAGCGCCACGATCGTGGCGGGATCGCAGACGTATCTGATCGCGTTCGCAACGGGCGCGAGCTCGTACCAGTGGTACAAGGGAAATGCCGGCGACACCTCCACGCCCGTCGCAGGCGTTGGGCCGTCGAACGACCGCTGGATCAATCAGCTCTACATCGATCTCCTCGGACGGACTGCCGATTCCGCGGCGCTCTCGAGCCTCAACGCTCTGCTCACCGGCGGTGCGACGCGCAACAGCGTCGCCGCCGTCGTCCTGACCTCGGCCGAATACCGCCAGCGATTGCTGACCGACTTCTACTCGACCTTCCTGCATCGTCCGATTTCTGCGGCCGAGGTGAGTTTCTGGGCGCCGGCATTCGCGTCGGGAATGACGGACGAGCAGATCGAGGCGCAGATCCTCGCATCGCCTGAATACTTCGCGCTCGGCAGCTCCTCGAACTCCAGTTGGATCAACCGCGTCTACAACGAAGTCCTCGGACGTTCCCCCAGCGGCGCGGAAACGTCCGCATACCTGACGCTGCTCGGCAGCAACTCGCGCCTGAGCGTCGGTCTGTCGATTCTCAACTCGCTCGAAGCCGCCAGCCGCCGCGTCCAACTAGCCTTCCCGCGCTTTCTGCACCGCAGCCCGACAGCTTTCGAAACGTCGACGTTCGTCGCCCAGCTGCAAGGAGGCGTCACCGACGAGCAGTTCCTCGCGCAACTTCTCGCCTCGGACGAATACGTCAACTTCGGCACGATCCTCTTCACCGGTCCGATCTCCGTCACGACCCGCTTCTGGGTCCGCGCGACAAATGGCAATTGCACCAGCGACAGCAGCGTGGCCACGCTCACGGTTCCGCAA
This sequence comes from Thermoanaerobaculia bacterium, assembly GCA_035995985.1. Lineage (GTDB taxonomy): Bacteria > Acidobacteriota > Thermoanaerobaculia > Gp7-AA8 > Gp7-AA8 > JADGNZ01. The sequence continues at coordinate 49,540 of DASYJY010000240.1, forward strand.
TGCACGCTCCCGGTGATCGTCACGCAGCCGTCGAACGTGACACTGACGGCGGGCGAGACGTTCTCGGTGGCGGTGATTGCAACCGGCGGGACGTCGTACCAGTGGTTCCGCGCACAGGCTGTCGATCCGTCGAATCCGATCAGCGGTGCGACTGGTCCGGTTCTGACGAGCAGCATCAACAACGTCGGCCCGACGAACTTCTGGGTGCGCATCACGAACGAGTGCGGCAGCACGAACAGCAACACGGTCACCGTCACCACGCAGTGCGGACCGCGCGTGCCGCTGCTCTCCGCGCCGCCGATCGCGCCCTCGGCCTCGAGTTACCCGATCACCTGGAACGGCAGCGCGCAGCGCGACGCCGCGTACGAATTGCAGGAAGCGACCAAGTCCGATTTCAGCGATGCGCAGACGTTCACGATCAACGGCGCCACGACGCGCACCTTCACGCATACCGTGACCGCCGATACGCGCTTCTACTACCGCGTTCACGCCGCGCCGGCTTGCGGCGGTAACTTCGGAACGTTCTCGCTGACCGCGAGCGTCCTGGTCGCAGCGCCGCAGTCATCGAGGCAGCCAAATTTCAACTTCGCGCAGCTCCCGTGCCCGCAATCGCCCTGCACGATCACGCAGCAGATCTTCATTCCCGGCATTACCGCGAGCGGCAAGACGGCGCTGGCCACCGGCGACACGTTCAGCATCTCCTCGGACGAATCCTTCATCACCATCTCGCCGTCGAGCGGCGCATTGCCGTCGGAAGGCGCCACCGTCACCGCCACGATCGATCTCTCGCAACTCGACGTTGGCTCGACGCAGGCCAGTCTCACCATCAACCGCGCGCCGGCCGCAGCGAAGGTCGGCGCGTTCGGCGATACTCCCCCGCCGACGAACGTGCCGGTGTCTGTCAGCGTCGTCGCTCCGGTCACGCCGAAGGCAAAAGATCCGAACGGCGGATTCAACGCGTTGATCATCCCGGCAATCGCGCACGCCGACGGCATCGGCTCGCGGTTCGTCAGCGACGTCCGCCTGACCAACACCGCCTCGCAGTCGATCGACTACGAGCTCACCTACACGCCGAACGGAACCGACGGCACCGTCACCGGAAAGCAGGTCACGCTCACCGTGAAGGCGGGCGACACGAAGGCGCTGAACGACATCGTCAAAGACTGGTACGGCTCAGGCGTACTCGGCGAACCGCCGCAAGGATCGCTCGAAATTCGTCCGCTGAACTTCGCGGGCAAAGATCCCGTCAGCATCAGCCTGGCCACCGTTGCGGCCAGCCGCACCTACAGCGTTGCAGCCACCGGCACGTTCGGGCAGTACATCCCCGCACTGGCGCTGGTGAACTTCCTCTCGAAGGCGAGCGCGTCGAAGATTTCGCTGCAACAGGTTTCGCAGAGCAGCGCCACCGGCGGCTTCCGGACGAATCTCGGCTTCATCGAAGGTTCCGGCCAGGCGGTCGACTTCGTCGCCACCCTGCTCGATGACGCCGGACACACAGTCGCCGAACGCGCGTACAGCCTCAAACCGTACGAATCGCAGCAGCAGCGGCTCGATCAGTTCTTCAGCGTCTCGTCGATCACCGACGGCCGCGTGGAAGTGCGCGTGACCAGCGATACGGGCCACGTCAGCTCGTACGCCTCGGTGCTCGACAACACCACCACCGATCCGCTGCTGGTCTTCCCCGCCGATCCGGCGAAGATTTCCGCGAAGCGCTTCGTGGTGCCAGGCGTGGCCGAGTTCGACAATTCGTTCTCGAACTTCCACACCGACATGCGCATCTACAACGGCGGTACGTCACCGGTCGACGTGACGCTGGCCTTCACCGGCGCGAGTGTCCCGAATAAGGTGAAGACGATCGGCGCAGGCGAAACGCTGGCTGTCGACAACGTCCTGCCAACGCTCTGGAACATCACGGGCGGCGGCTCGGTCGTCGCGACAACGGCTAGCGAATCGCAGCTTGTCGTCACCGCACGGACCTTCAGCCGCGACAAATCGAACGGCGGAACGTTCGGTCAGTTCATCCCCGGCGTCACTGCCGCGGAGGCAGTCGGCAACGGCGACCGCGCACTGCAGATCGTGCAGCTCGAGGAATCGCCTGCATTCCGCACGAACCTCGGCCTCGTCGAAGTGACCGGCAACCCCATCACCGTAGAGCTTCTCGCCTACAGCCCCGATTCGAAAGTGGCCGCGCGGACGGTCGTCCCCCTCGGCGCCGGCGAGTACCTGCAGAAAGGGGGCATCTTCAAATCGCTCGGCTTCAACAACGTCTACAACGGCCGCATCACCGCCCGCGTCATCAGCGGAACAGGCCGTGTCGCTTCCTACGGCTCCGTAATCGATAACAGGACGACGGACCCGACATACGTGCCGTCGCAGTAGGCCTCTATCGAATCAGTTGGCAACGAATCAGCAGCCGCGCAACGCGTCATGATTGAAACTCTCAACGCCGCGCAAAGCGGCACGTTCCTCCTAGGCGGCGATCTTCCCGTCCACCGCCTCGGCTTCGGCGCGATGCGCATCACGGGCGCCGGCATCTGGGGTCCGCCAGCCGACCATGCTGAATCGTTAGCCGTGCTCCGCCGCGCGATCGAGCTCGGCGTGAATCTGATCGATACCGCCGAGGCCTATGGGCCGCACGTCAGCGAAGAGCTGATCGCCGAGGCGCTGTATCCGTATCGGAAAGGGCTCGTCATCGCCACGAAAGGCGGACTCGAACGCACCGGGCCGAATCAATGGCCGGTCAACGGCCGTCCGGAGCGGCTGCGCGAGGGCGTCGAAGGCAGCCTGCGGCGTCTGCGGCTCGATCGCATCGATCTCTGGCAGTTACACCGCATCGATCCCGACGTCCCCGAGGACGATCAGTTCGGCGCGATCCGCGAGTTCCAGCGCGAAGGAAAAATCCGCCACGTCGGATTGTCGGAAGTGACCGTCGAGCAGATTGAACGCGCCCGCAAATTCTTCGACGTCGTCTCCGTCCAGAACCGCTACAACCTCGCCGACGTCGAATGGGAGAACGTCCTCGACTACTGCGACGAGAAGAACATCGCCTTCATCCCCTGGTTCCCGCTGCAAACCGGCAAGCTCGCCGAAAACGGCGGCCCGCTCGCGCGCATCGCGGAACGCCACCACGCCACGCCCGCACAAATCGCGCTGGCCTGGCTGCTGAAACGCTCCAACGTGATGCTGCCGATTCCGGGAACGTCGAAAGTGAAACACCTGGAGGAGAACATCGGCGCGGCAGCGATTTCGTTGACGCACGAGGAGTTCATGGAGATCGGCGGGTAGTCGAAGTCAGACGCCGTCGAAGAAATCGACCGTTCCCGTTTCCAGCGAATACTCGGCGCCGACGACGAGCAGGCCTCCGTCGCGGATGAGGCGTTCGAGGATTTCCGAGCCGTGACGCAGATGATTGGCGGATGCGCGCACGTTTGCGCGAACGGCTTCACGGACCAGCGTCGCCGGATCAAGGTTGCCGCCGACGGCGATCACGCTTTCGACCGACGGCCGCACGCGGTCGACGATCGACTGAAGATTCCGCGATTGGGTCGCCTGTCCCGCCAGCTCTTCGAGCGTGGCCGTGATCGCGCCGCATTGGGTGTGACCCATGACGACGACCAGCGGCGTTCCAAACCGCGCCGCGGCGAATTCCACGCTGCCGACCTGCGACGGCGCCACGATGTTGCCGGCCACCCGAATGACGAACAGATCGCCGAACCCGAGGTCGAAGACGAGCTCCGCGGGGACGCGCGAGTCCGAACATCCAAGAACGATCGCGAACGGCTCCTGCCCCGCCGCCAACGACGCGCGATGTCCATGATTCCCAATCGCCTCAGCCTCGACGAACCGCCGGTTGCCGTCGCGGAGACGGGTGAGAGCTTCGGTTGCGGTGATCATGATTCAGCCTCCCTTCGCAAGACGTTCTTGATGTAACCGACCGCGTCGTCGAAGTTCATAAGCACTTCGCATTCCGGTCCAAGCTCCTCGCGGATTGCGGGCTTGCTGAAATCCTTGTCTTTTGTAACGAAGCATTTCGGACCGCTGCATTGTTCGGCGTGTGATTTGACACAAGCGAGGACGAGGCCGTCCTGCGGCGAAAGCGAATGCGCCTCTTCGTCACGAGCAACTATCGCAAACATCAGAGCCGTCACGGGAATCGTCGCACCGTCGGTTTCGATGCTCGCGATCGCGGCAAGAAGCCGATACCTCGACTCCTCATCGCCCGCAACCAGCGCATCGAGAACGTCCCTGTGCCGATCTACGAGACCGCGATGGGAAGCTGAGCGCGACATTTCGCGAAGATGATTTTGAAGTTCCACCTGGAACTTACGTCGACGGCGAGTTATCCCATACCATCCGACGTACGCCTCGGCAACACAGCATGCAGGGAGGACGAGAGAGATCGATCCGCTATTCGCCAGCCGAAGGATTTCTTCGCAACTTTCGTAGCTCTCCTGCTGGAAGGCAAGTTCGAGGAGGAAATTCGTTTCTACGTAAACGATCACGCTGCGACGTTTTGTTGATGGATGTATCCGTTGCGAATGGCATCCGCAAAGCCCGACTCGACAAGCCACTTCCGATCGCCATTCTCGGGCAGTACTCCCATCACGATCTCAAAAAGCAACCCCTCGATGAGCATTTGGAAACTGTTTAGGCTGAGTCCGGACAGCGGTCTACGTAGCCGCACGAGGTGTGGCTCCAACGCATCTGCCGTATCGCCTTCGAAGTCCGGTAACGCAACGGGCAGCTTTGCATTGCGCCAGAGATAGATCCGGTTGCGCAACGCCAGAAGAAAGTATGGGCATTCGGGCACGTCCCCCTCTTCCAGAATATTCGTCAGGAACTTGGCGGCCCATTCGGCGGACGGCGACTCGACATTGCGCGATTCCACCGCCACGATGGGCTTTCCACGCTTCTCAATCACGAGATCAATTGATGACTGTCGGTTGCTCATAGCCACCGCATTCTACTCGCGTCCCCACTCCCCCCTCACCGCCCCGTAGTAGTCCACATCGACGTGTTCGCCCCATTTCACTACGTGCTGACGCATCGTCCCTTCGCGTTTCATGCCGATCTTTTGCAGGACGCGGCCGGAGGCGGGATTGGCGGTGAAGTGGAACGCGAAGACGCGGTTCAGATTGAGCGTGTTGAAGACGTAGTCGACGATCGCCTTCGCGGCCTCGGTCACGTAGCCGCGGTTCCAGTAGGGGACGCCGATCCAATAGCCGATCTCGGCGCGGTCGTGGTTGCTGTCGACGTGCAGGCCGATCGCGCCCATCGCTTCGCCGCCGTCGCGAGACGTGATCGCGAAGATGTGATTGTGGGACATGTCGTCGTGACCTTCGATCCACTCCGCCGCCGCGCCCTCGGGATACGGATGCGGGATCAGCAGCGTGCTCGCGGCGATTTCGCGATCCGAAGCCAGTCGCTGGATCGCCGGCGCATCGGCGGCCGTGAACGGGCGCAGCACGAGGCGCTCGGTGGTAATGGTGGGGCGAGGCATTCGAAATGGGGCCGGGGATGCCCGGCCCCACGAACTTTACTGCTGTTTCTTCTCTTCCGGTTTCGGTGCCGGGGCCACAGCCGGCATCTTGAACATCGCCGCGTCCACCTTCGGATCGATCTCGATCTTTTCGATGGTGATGGACTGTCCGCCCGCCGCTTCCTTGCCCTTGACGTGGCTTTCCATCGAGTAGGGCATCGTCAGTCCGTCGACGGTCTTGTAATCGCCGATCGACGTCTCCATCTCCAGATCCTGCCCCTGCACGTTGCGCGTAGCCTCGGTCCGGATGACGAGGTACGACTCCGCGTCGAGATAAATGTTCGACTCTTTGCCTTCCTTGGTCGTGACATGCAGTTTGTACGTCGGCGTTCCCTCGGTGTCGACTTTCCCGACGTATTCGACCTTGTTGCCCTTCGCTTTGTAGTCGAAGGTCGAACCGTCGAAGTCAGCCTCGACGCGCATGTCCTTCAACTGCTCTTCGGTCATCTTCTGCGGATCTTTGTTGCCCATGAACGGCATCAGGTTCCAGCCGGTCGAGCCGTCGTAGGCAGAGGTTCCGGTCATCCCCTGGATCGTGAAATCGACGCGCATTTCCGAGGGACGCGCTTTCACGATCGTGATCGGCGCTTCCATCGGGCCCATCTTCATCTTTCCGGTCATGCGCATCGACTGGATGGCCTTCAGCTTTTCCTTGCCGCCCATTGCTTTTAGGTTTTTGTCCAGCAGCTCGTCGGCGGTCTGGCCGAACGCGGACACCGTAAGCAGCACGGCGCAAAGGGACAGCAGTAGTTTCTTCGACATGAATCCTCCTGGTTATGTTGGGACGTTTCGTCGATTGTGACATACGTCCGAGGGGCCTCGGAGGTTGCGTTCAGAGGCTGGCGACGAGGTCGCGCACTCTGCCGCGGATGTCGTCCGGCTCGGCGATGAGGCGCTCGCGCTCGGCAGAATCGAGGAGCGAACGAAGGGCGCGCCAGGCGTCGCCGCGCTCGGAAGTTTCGCGAAGGAGGGCGGTGGGATCGACGCCGCGCGTTGATAACCATTCGTCGATGGCGATCCGCGTTTCTGCCGGCGTCGCCCGGACGAGCACGCGTACGTCGCGCCTGATCGCTCGCGCGCGTGCGATGCGTGGCCAGGCGATCGCGAGCAGGATGAGGATCGCCGCCGCGATGCCGATGAATGGCAGCGACTGTCGTGCTGCGTCAGCCGGTGCGCTGCCTGATGATGGCGGCGCGTGCGACTGCATCGCCGCCGCGTCCACCGCCTGAACCATCAGCGCCCGCTGTTCGCACCGAAGCTCGCGCCGCACTCCGGCCGGCGTCAAAATCTGCGACGTCAGCGGCGGGATCACGAACATGCCGGTGCTGTTCGGGAAAATAAGAAAACGCCAGTGCCGCGTCATCACCGCCTCTTCGCGCCGCTGCACGCTCACCGCGCCCTCGGCGATCTGCACGCTTCCGTCGACCGCTTGCGCGAACGAGGGCGGCGCCGCGGCGCGAAGGTTCGCGGCGCCGGTCATGATCACGCCGACAGCCACCGGTCCGCCGTTCTTCTGCACCGGCGCCTCGCATTGCAGCGAGATATCCCCGACCGCTGCGACGGACGGCCCAGACGGAATCGGACGCGCTTCGATTGCGAGCGGCGATGAACGGCGCTGCACATCAACGACGCTCCCCTCGAACAGACGAAACGGATTGCCGAAGCCGAGCGGCTTCATGATCTGCGCCTCGATCGCCAGCGGATCGACGCTTAGCGTGCCGTTGCGCAGCGGAAAAAGCGCCACGCGGCGGATGACCAGCTTCTGCATCGCCACACCGCCGAAGAAAACCTGCTGCGGCGTCGCACCGCGAATGTCCAGCTCCTCGACCCAAAAATCGGCCAGCTTCGGCATCCGCGAGATCCCGTGTTGCTGCACATTCGCGGCGTTGTAGATCGTCCAGGTGACGATGACCTGCTCGCCGGTGAAGACGCTGCTCTTGTCGGCCTCGGCGACGACGAAAATCGGATCGCGTCCCGTGGCAACGAGCTCGTGAAGGATGCGAATCGGATCATTCGTGCCGGCGGCGAGATCGGGAAGCACCTGAATCGACAGCGGCGCGAGCGACTCGACCTCTCCATCCGCACCCTGCAGCGTCAACGGTCCGACGAGCGCCGAACCGGGATGGATCGGACGCGCGACGTAGCGCAGCACTTTGCGCCGCGACGACTGGCCGTTGATCCACGAGAACTCCGACGAAACGGAGGGCGACCCGTCGATCACGAGGTTCTGCAGCGGGAGCTGGACGTTGTCCGCCGAGGCAAAGGCATCGGTGAGGGTGAGCGTGATGGTGAGGGCGTCGTCGGTGGAAAGGGTTCGTTTGTCGACTTGAAGGTCGCTCGCTGCGACGGGCAATGCGACGAGAAGGAGAAGAAAGGCAATGTTGAATGTTGAATGTTGAATGTTCAATGCTGAATGGAGAGGCCGACGCTGCTTGCGCAGGTTTTTCCATTCAGCATTCAACATTGAACATTCAACATTCAACATTCGCTTTCCTGCCTCAACGCGTCACCACCCCACGTGCAACCGCTCGCGACTCGGCTTATGCATCCGCGACAACTCTTCCTGCTCCTGCTGCTGCACGGAACGCAACAAGCCATCGACATTCGGATCATTCTTCGGCTGCTGCGGCCCGGCCGCCTTCGGCGACGGCTGCGGCTCCGGTCCGCGATCGTGTTGCGATCCGCTTCCGCCGCCCTGCTGTTTCTGCATGGCCTGCTTGCGGCGAAGGGCGATCTCCAGATTGCGCTTCGCGTCCACGTCGGACGGGCGAATCCGCAGCGCATCGGTGTAATCGCGGATCGCGTAGTCGAACGCACTCGCGGAGAGCGCGCTATTGCCGCGATTGAAGAGCGCGTCGGCGCGCAGCGACGGATCGGCGAGCGCTTTGGCGATAGTCGATGATCCCGCCTCGCGATTTCCGGCGGCGATTTGCGACGTGCCGAGGTTGAACGAGCGCGCGGGAGTGGCCGCGATCGCGGTGGCCGCCGCGAACGACTTCTGCGCCTCGGCGTACTTTTTCTGCTTGAACTGCTCGACTCCGCGCGCGGTGGCGGCGTGCGAGTTGGTTTCTCGGGTAAACCGGCCGCCGAACGGCAGCGTGATGACGAGGAGAATCGCGGCTAGTTTCATTTCCGCCACCCGCCCGCACACACAAGAGTGTCTGTGCCACACCGGCTGGCGCCAACCTCACCGATGCTGCCGCCCACGCGCCAATGTGGCGCAGACACTCT
>DASYJY010000241.1:0-15864 GCA_035995985.1 Thermoanaerobaculia bacterium
CGGCGACGCTGGCTCTCCTGCCTCTGTTCGTTGCGGGCCTCGTGCGCACACGCGCACTGCGCGCCGAACACGTTTCGCGAGCCGCTTTCGAAATTCACTCGCGGCCAGGAGTGGGCCGCATCCTGCTGCTCATGGCCACATTCGGCATCATCGCTGCCGGACTGACGATCATGACCGTCGGTATGACCTCCGTGTTCGTGCCGACAGACATCGTGTTCATGGGCATCACGCCGGCGGAACTGCGTCACGTGAATCCGCACCTCGTGCCGCTCATCGCGCACGACCGCGCTGGCTTCGGTGGCGCGCTCGTCTCCTGCGGTCTGGCGATGTTCCTGGCCGTGCTCTACGGCACGCCATCGCGCAACCTCTGGCAGGCATTAGCCGCGGCGGGAGTGACCGGCTTTTGCGCCGCGATCGTGGTTCACCCCGTGATCGGCTACACCGATCTTTTCCATCTCGGACCGGCTATCGCGGGTTTCGTCGTCTTCTTCATCGGCATCGCCATCACCGTGCCGAGGCAGGCGCCGCTACACGTGTTGTGACACGGACAACGTGTTGCCGTCCGGGTCCTTGAACCACGCCACCTTTGCGCCGCCGGGCGCGGCCCAGATGCCGAGGTCGTCCTGCGTGAAGAAACTGAAGCGTTCGAAGACGACGCCTTTCGCGGTCAGCTCCGTGACCTCTTTCTCGATTTCGGAAACTTCCCAGCCGAGAATCGTGAAGATGGCCGGCTTGAAATCGGGCTGCACTTTGGCGACGCGGATCATCGTGCCGTTCGCATCGAGCACCATGGCGAAACCGTCGTTGTCGACCAAGCGGAGGCCGAGCACGTCGACGTAGAACGCGCGCGCTTTATCGAAATCGAGAGTGGGGATGAAGGCGACGATCTTCTTATCGTTGATCACTAGCAGCACCCGCTTCCTGGCATATGCATGTGGTCCGGTCCGGCCGTGGCGGCGATGAACGTTACACCTTCGCCGCGAATCGCGCGCAGCCACGCCCGCGCCGAGGCGGCCAGGATCACGATCACGCACAGCATCAGGATCGACGTTAGCGTTGCGTCGAGGTAGCCGGTGAATGGGTCTTTGGCCATCATCTTAGAACCGAGGAAGTTGTCGATGATGGAGCGGTAGCCGGCGTAGAGGGTGGTCGAGGCGACGAAGGCCAGCGGGAACATCGTCGTCCAGGCGTACTTCGCTTTGCCGGCGTTGAGGATGACGGTTGTCCCGACGCAGAGCGCGACCGCGGCCAGCAGCTGGTTGGCGATGCCGAACATCGGCCAGATCTGCGAGATCGATCCGTTGAGGATGAACCACGTCCAGCCGAAGACGACTAATGCTGTCGAGATGATCGTGCCGGGAATCCACGACGTGTTCTCGAACGGCTTCCAGGCGCGTCCGAGGAACTCCTGCACCATGAAGCGCGCCACGCGCGTGCCGGTGTCGATGGTGGTGAGGATGAAGAGCGCCTCGAACATGATCGCGAAGTGGTACCAGTACGACATCAGTCCGCCGAGGAGCGGGATGCCGGAGAAAATCTGCGCGAAGCCGACCGCCAGTGAAACGGCGCCGCCGGTGCGTCCGACCAGCGTTTCGCCGACCATCGTTGAAAAGTGCTGCAGGTTAACGGTCGACAGCCCGAGCTTGGCGAAGACGGCGGGCGGAACGTTGATGGCGTAGTAGTCGCCGGGATGCAGCGCGCAGACGGCGATGAGCGCCACGCATCCGACCAGGCCTTCGCAGAGCATCGCGCCGTAGCCGATCATCCGCGCGTCCGATTCCTTGTTCAGCATCTTCGGCGTCGTCCCCGATCCGATCAGCGCGTGAAAGCCGGAGATGGCGCCGCACGCGATGGTGATGAAGACGAATGGGAAGAGCTTTCCGGGGATGATCGGGCCTCCTCCGGAAGCAAACTGCGAAACCGGCGGTGCATAAATATGCGGCGCGACGATGACGGTGCCGATGACCAGCGCCGCGATCGTGCCGAGCTTCATGTATGACGAGAGATAGTCGCGCGGGCAGAGCAGCATCCAGACCGGGAGCACCGAGGCGATGAAGCCGTAGATCGCGATGGCAATGGTGATCTGCGGCTTCGACATCGTGAAGAGCACGCCGAGCGCCGTGCCGGGGACGAAGCGTCCCGCCACGACCGCGGCCAGCACCATCAACGCGCCGGCGATCGAGCCGTTTCTTATTGCATACGCTGCTTTCGAGCGATGCAGGTACTGCCCGACCAGCAGCGCGATCGGAATTGTCAGAAAAATCGTGAACGTCCCCCACGGCGAATCCGCCAGCGCGTTGACGACGGCGATGCCGAGTCCAGCCAGCGCGATGACGATGATGAAGAGGATGGCGATCATGGCCGTGATCCCCGCCAGCGGCGAGATCTCCGTCCGCGCGATCTCCGCCAGCGACTTCCCATTCCTCCGCACCGAGGCGGCGAGCGTGACGAAGTCATGCACCGCGCCGCCGAGCACGACCCCGAACGCGAGCCACAGCAATCCCGGCAGATATCCGAACTGTGCCGCCAGAACGGGACCGATCAACGGCCCCGCGCCCGAGATCGCCGCGAAGTGGTGGCCGAAGAGCACCCACTTGTTCGTCGGCACGTAGTTCTGTCCGTCGTTGAATCGGTGCGCGGGAGTGACTCGCGAGTCATCGAGCGCCATGACCTTCGCCGCGAGGAAGGCGGAGTAGTAGCGGTACCCAATGGCGGTGATGGCGAGGAAGAAGAGGATGAGGGGGAGGGCGTTCATGTTTCGCGTGATTCTAAAGGGGAACGGTTTCACGCGGAGGTCGCGGAGGGACGGAGAGCGCGGAGAGAAGCGCGATTAGCCGGCCTTTCTCCGCCCCTCCGCGTCCTCCGCGTGAACCGTCTCCCCTTACCATCAGCACGCACATGCCCGCTCCACCCGGACCAAAAAGCAAAATTCCCTTCCGCTACCTCCGCACGCTGCAGCGCGATCCGATTCCGTTCTTTGAAAAGCTGGCGACGGAGTACGGTGATGCGTCTCAGTTTCACGTCGGGCCGCAGCAGATCTTTTTCTTCAATCATCCCGATCTCATTCGCGAGCTGCTCGTGACGCAGCATCGGTCGTTTCATAAGAGCCGGGTGTTGCAGCGGTCGAAGATCATTTTCGGGGAGGGGTTGCTGACATCCGAGGAGGAGGTGCATCGGCGGCAGCGGCGGCTGGTGCAGCCGGCGTTTCATCGGGAGCGGATTGCGCGGTATGCCGAGGTCATGATCGAGCGCGCGGCGAGGCTGGCGTGGCGGGATGGGGAAGTGCTCGACGTGCATCAGGAGATGATGCGGCTCACGCTTTCCGTCGTCGCCAAGACGCTGTTCGATGCGGAGGTGGATCAGGAGGCGGACGAGATCGGGGCGGCGTTGACGTCGCTGGTTGATCTCTTTCCAACGCTGATGAATCCGATCGCGAATCTGCTGCGGAAATTACCGTTGCCGCAGACCATCCGCTTTCGCCGCTCGCTGGAAAGGCTCGATCGGACCGTCTACGGCATCATCGACGAGCGGCGGAAGTCGGGTGAGGACCGCGGCGACCTCCTGTCGATGCTGCTGATGGCGGTCGATGAGGAAGATGGCGGAAGCATGACCGATCAGCAGCTTCGCGACGAGGCGATGACGCTCTTCCTGGCCGGGCACGAGACGACCGCGAACGCGCTGGCGTGGACGTGGTACCTGCTTTCGTTGAATCCCGACGCCGCGAACGCGATGCATCGCGAGCTCGACGCCGTCCTCGGCGATCGAACCCCCACGCCTGCCGATTACGCGCGGCTGCCGTACACGGAGATGGTGGTGGCGGAGTCGATGCGGATGTTTCCGCCGGCGTGGGCGGTGAGCCGGCTGGCGATCGAGGACGCGATGATCGGCGAGTGGCTGGTGCCGCGCGGCGCGGTCGTTGTCGCAGCGCAGGCGGTGACGCATCGCGATCCGCGCTGGTTTCCCGATCCGGATCGGTTCGATCCGCTGCGGTTTACGCCGGAGGCGAAAGCATCACGTCCGAAGCTGGCCTACTTTCCGTTCGGTGCCGGACCGCGCATCTGCATCGGCGAAGGATTCGCGTGGATGGAGGCGGTGCTGATCGTGGCCACGATCGCGCAGCGTTGGAAATTGGAGTTGGTGTCGCGCGATGTGACGCCGCAAGCGTCGATCACGCTCCGTCCGAAGGGCGGGATTGAGATGAGGGCGACGGCGCGGAACAGCCGGTTTGAACCACAGAGGCACTGAGGACACAGAGTCTCAGTGATCTCTGTGTCTCTGTGGTTAGAGCTTTCGGACGCGCGTAAACTTCCCCGCCATGAACATCCGCGACGCCTTCGCCGACTACGCCGCGTACCACCAGACCACAGGCAACAAGTGGTTTCACCGCCTCGGCATCCCGCTGATCATGCTCACGCTCCTCGGCATGCTCGCGCGCCTTCGCATCGTGACGATCGACGGATTTCGCGTCGACGCCGCGGTCGTGCTGATCGCGGTCGCCGTCATCTACTACCTCACGCTCGAGTGGCGTCTGGGCATCCCGATGCTGATCGTCTCGATCGCGTTCTACCTCATCGGCGCGTGGCTGCCGATGGCGATCAACATTACCCTCTTCATCCTCGGATGGATTTTTCAATTCATCGGGCACAGCGTGTACGAGCACAGGCAGCCGGCGTTTTTGCGGAACGCCGTCCACCTGCTCATCGGTCCGCTGTGGATCCTGAATGACGTGATTCCGGTGGTGAAGTAGCTACTTTTTCTTCAGAAGTGAATCCAGCTCCGCATCGCGCGGAACCGCGACGCGTTGCGGCTCCCCTCCATCCGTCGCGATCTCCACGAGGGGGATGCGGCGCCGTCCGTTGCTGTGAGCGATGACTTTTTTCTCGCCTTCGCTGTCATTGTCAATATCGATGTAGTCGTACTTGACGCCGGAGCGGTCGAGGTGCCGAAGGGTGCGCACCGTGTCGCCGCACCAGTCCGCGCCATAGACGACGATTCGTTCAGCCATGAGTTCCTCTAGCTGAAAGTTATTGCGAATTACCTGCCGGAAAGACAGTGGATTAGTCGATTAGTCGATTCGTAGATGAGAGCGCCGACGTAGAGCGACTTCCTAATCCACTAATCGACTAATCCACTCTCTCCACGCACGCCCGCACACGCGAAATCAGCTCGTTGATGTCGAACGGTTTCGGCAGCAGATCGAAGTCGATGCCCTTCAGTTTCTCGTTGATGACGGCGGGCGAGGCGGCGCTGGTGATGATCACGCGCCGCAGCCGCTCGGGCGTGTCGCGGGCCATGGCCGTCATGAACGAAAAGCCGTCAAGGTTCGGCATCATCAGGTCGAGGATGATCACGTCGTAGTCGGCGAGGCCGAGCTTCGCAATCGCCTCCAGGCCGTCCGCTGCGATTTCAACCTGATAGCCCTGCCGCAGCAGCACCGTGCGCACGAGGCGGCGGATCGACGAATCGTCCTCGACGATCAGGATGCTGCGCTCCGATGACGGCTTCTCGCCCACGGTTGCTCCGGCAGCAAGAAGCGCTCCTGCGCCCCGTACAATGACGGAATGCAGGCATACGGCTCCGATCGCGTACGCGCGGGCGATAGCGAGCGCGTGGAACTGCTGTCGCGCATTGCGAAAGCGTGGACGCCGCGCGCGCCGAAGACGCTGACGACGGCGGAGTTTCCGGGGACGGCCGTGCTGTGGGAGGAGCGCTACTTCGAAGTGATCTCCGCCGAACCGCTGCCGCAGGGCGGCGTCCGTTACGTGCTCGAGCCGTGGCGCGAGATGCACGCCATGCGCACCATCGATCACTACGACGACGCGCATGAGACGCAGCGGCTGGCGGAGTATCGTGCGCAACTCAGGCGCGAGACGAAACGGAAATCGGCGAACGCGCTGGCGGTGCTGGCCGGGCACCTTCCCGCAGGTGTGCAGGAGGAGATCGGACGCGAGCTCGGCATCATCGCGCCGCGGCTGACGATCATCTCCGCGTTCGGCGTCTACGCCGTCATCATCGCGCTGGTGCTGTGGATCGTCAGCGGAATCATGGCGCACACCCCGCGGCCGCTACCGGCGTACGTCATCACCGGCTATCTCTTCGTCGAGACGTCGCTCCGATTCGGCATCGCCTGGCTGATCGGCAGGCCGGCGGGATCAGCCCTCGGTGTCACCAGCTACATCATTTATTACTACACCGCCGCGGATCGCATTCGCGCCGTCTCGCCGTTTGCACGCGAGAAGGGGATGGTCGTCACGATCACCGAGACGCCCGCCGAGCGCGCCGTGACCGATTCGCTGCTGATGCGTGAGGCGCTGGTGACGCTGCTCGCTCCCGCCGATCAGGCCCGCGTCGCGTCGCGATTCGGCTACGACTACCGGCACCAGTCGTCGCTCATCGCCATCCTGATTCTCTTCTTCGCCGCGATCGGAGTGGCCACCTCGATCCATCGCGGTGCGGTGATCTCGTTCATCGCGGCGTCGATCATCGGCGCCGAACAGATTTACCGATTATCAATCCTCCGCAGCCGCCCCGCCGGCAGCATCCTCGGCATCGCGGCGCGGCCGTTCGTCCGCAACCTGCTCTGAACCGAGAGGGCATGCAACTCGCAACCTCGCCCTCGTGCCCGAATCGCAATTCGATGGGCGTCGCCGTGTCGTCATCGAAGGTGTGACCCCTTCGGTGGATGAAGGCCGCTTCCCCGCCAAGCGCGCGGTGGGCGACGTCGTGTCCGTCGAAGCCGACATCTTCGCCGACGGCCACGATCTCGTGTCCGCGGTGCTGCTGCATCGCCACGAATCGCAGAAGACGTTCACGGAAACGCGCATGACCGCGCTCGTCAACGACCGATGGCGCGCCGAGCTCCTCGTCGACCGCCTCGGCTTTTACTACTTCACCTTCGAGGCGTGGGTCGATCACTTCCTGACTTGGCATCGCGATCTGAAGAAGCGCGCCGACGCCGATCTCGACGTCCAGCTCCGCATCGGACTGGAGATGATTCGAGCCGCCGCGGACCGCGCCAAGGATCGCGATCGCAAACGCCTAGAGCATTACGTTTCAATGATCGAAGGCGACGACGATGCTCGCGACAAAGTTCACGCGCTTGCCAACGACGAGCTTCTCGGACTGATGGAGCGCAACGCGGAGCGGAGGTTCGCGACGCGTTACGGGTGCGAGCTGGCCATCGAAGTCGATCCGCGGCGCGCCGCCTTCAGCAGCTGGTATGAGCTCTTCCCGCGCTCCGCCGGAACGTTCCGAGACGTCGAAGCGCAACTGCCGCGCATCGCGAAGATGGGATTCGACGTGCTCTACCTGCCGCCGATCCATCCGATCGGAACGACATTTCGCAAAGGAAAAAACAACAAGGTTGCCGCCGAGGAGGGAGATGTTGGCAGTCCCTGGGCGATCGGCGGAGCGGAGGGCGGACACAAGTCAATCGATCCGCAGCTCGGGACGATCGACGATTTCAAGCATCTCGTCGCCGCCGCGCGTGAGCGCGGAATCGAGCTGGCGCTGGATATCGCCTTTCAGGCATCGCCCGATCATCCATACGTCCAGGAACACGCGGAATGGTTTCAAACGCGGCCCGACGGCACGATTCAATACGCGGAAAATCCGCCGAAGAAGTATCAGGACATTTATCCGTTTCATTTCGAGACCGATGCATGGTCCGAGCTCTGGAAGGAGCTCTGCGACGTCTTCCGCTTCTGGATCGACAAAGGCGTGCGCATTTTCCGCGTCGACAATCCCCACACGAAGCCGCTGCCGTTCTGGCACTGGGTGATCCGGACGGTCAAGAAGCACCATCCCGATGTGATTTTCTTAGCCGAGGCGTTTACGAGGCCGAAGATCATGTACTGGCTGGCGAAAGCGGGATTCTCGCAGTCGTATACGTACTTCGCCTGGCGAAATACAAAATACGAATTGACGCAGTACTTCGAGGAGATCACGAAGCCGCCAATCAGCGACTTCTTCCGCCCGAATGCATGGCCGAATACGCCCGATATCCTTACCGAATATCTGCAATACGGCGGACGCCCCGCCTTTACCATCCGGCTGATGCTCGCGGCCACGCTCTCCGCGAATTACGGCATTTACGGACTGCCGTTTGAGCGCTTCATCGGAACAGCGCGCGAGCCGGGAGGCGAGGAGTATCTCGATTCGGAAAAATACGAAGTGAAGCGTTGGGAATCGACTGACGACGATCTTTCGGAGCTCATCGCTGTCGTCAACCGCATCCGCCGTGACAATCCGCCGCTGCAGCAGAACGAGACGCTGCGCTTTCACACGACGACGAACGACGAAATCCTCTGCTACAGCAAATCGGCCGGCACGGACGTCATTCTGGCCATCGTCAACGTCGATCCCCACAATACGCAAGCCGGCTACGTCGAGCTGGACCTCGCGGCACTGCACCTCGATGCGAATCGCCCGTTCCAGGTTCACGAGCTGCTCTCCGGAGCGCGCTACACGTGGCATGGGCCGAAGAATTACGTGCAATTGAATCCGCACGTGGTCCCGGCACATATCTTCCGAATCAGACGCAAAGTAAGGAGTGAGAGGGATTTTGAATACTTTCTGTAGCAACAGTGCAGGTGCGCTTCACCAGCGACTCGCGGCAAATTTCGCGAAGCTTTGGAGTGCGGTGGCGACGGAGCCACCGCTTTGGGAGGGCGGAGGACGGCGGGCATCGCGGAGGAGCAAGCGTCACACAAGGACCATCGCGATTCCACCGCCCTCCCAAAGCGGTGGCTCGGTCGCCACCGCACTCCAAAGTGCTTCGCACAAAACCGACGCTACATTTTCGCGCTATCAATGATTGCCATGGACGACCTTTGGTACAAAGACGGGATCATTTACCAGACGCACGTCCGCGCCTTTTATGATTCCAGCAACGACGGCATCGGCGATTTCCAGGGTCTTACGCGCAAGCTCGATTACCTCCAGGACCTCGGCATCAACATCATCTGGCTCCTGCCGTTCTATCCCTCTCCGCTGCGCGACGACGGCTATGACATCGCCAATTACACGGCGGTGAATCCCAGCTACGGGACGCTCGCCGATTTCAAGGTCTTTCTGAAGGAGGCGCATCGACGCGGATTGAAAGTGATTACGGAGCTGGTCATCAATCACACCAGCGACCAGCACGAATGGTTTCAGAAGTCGCGGCGTGCCAAGCCCGGCTCGCCGTGGCGCGATTTCTATGTTTGGAGCGATACTCCGACCAAGTACAAAGACGCGCGCATCATCTTCAAGGACTATGAGACGTCGAACTGGGCCTGGGACCCGGTAGCCAAGGCGTACTACTGGCACCGCTTCTTCTCCCATCAGCCCGACCTCAATTTCGACAATCCCGCCGTCCACGCGGCGTTGATCAAGGCGCTCGATTTCTGGATGGATATGGGTGTCGATGCCTTCCGCCTCGACGCGATTCCCTATCTCTTCGAACGTGAAGGAACGACGTGCGAGAACCTGCCGGAAACGCACGAGTATCTGAAATCGCTGCGTGCGCATGTCGACCAGAAATATCCCGGCCGGATGTTGCTGGCCGAGGCGAACCAGTGGCCAGAAGACTCGCTGCCGTATTTTGGGAATGGCGATGAATGCCACATGGCCTTCAACTTCCCGGTCATGCCGCGGTTGTACATGGCGCTGGCGCAGGAGGACCGTTTTCCGATCATCGACATCATGGCTCAGACGCCGGCCATTCCTGACAATTGTCAATGGGCTATGTTCCTGCGTAATCATGACGAGCTGACGCTGGAAATGGTCACGGACGAAGACCGCGATTACATGTGGCGCACCTACGCGTCCGACCGCCAGGCGCGCATCAACCTCGGCATCCGCCGCCGTCTCGCGCCGCTGATGCAGAACCATCGCGGCCGAATTCACTTGATGAACGGGCTGCTGTTCTCGTTTCCCGGCACGCCGATCATCTATTACGGCGACGAGATCGGCATGGGCGACAACATTTACCTCGGCGACCGCAACGGCGTCCGCACGCCAATGCAGTGGAGCCCCGACCGCAATGCCGGGTTCTCCAAGGCCAATCCGCAGCAGCTTTACATGCCGGTCATCATCGACCCGGAGTATCACTACGAGCAGGTCAACGTCGATCAGCAGCAGAGCAGCCCGTATTCGCTCCTGTGGTGGATGAAACGCCTCATCGCGCAGCGCAATCGCTACCAAGCCTTCGGCCGCGGGACGATGGAGTTTCTGCATCCCGAGAACCGCAAGATACTGGCGTTTGTCCGCCGCTATCAGGAGGAAACGATTCTCGTCGTCGCCAATCTCTCGCGGCTCGTACAGTGCTTCGACCTCGATTTATCGCAATTCGCCGGGATGGCTCCTGTCGAGCTCTCCGGCGGAACGCGCTTCCCCGAAATCGGTGACAAACCGTATTTCCTGAACCTCGGGCCCTTCGCGTTCTACTGGTTCACACTCGAGCGGCAGCGGACGGAGGTGACGCTCAGCAGCGACGAGGCGCCGTTGCTCAAGGCGGCGAATTTCGAGGAACTATTCTCCGACCGCAACCGCACCTCGCTCGGCAGCGCGCTGGAGACGTATGTGCGCTCGCGGCGCTGGTTCAGCGGAAAGGCGCGCACGATTACGTCATTACAGGTCACAGAAGCGGTCGCTCTTCCGAATGATGCCGGTCATCTCACGTTCGTGCGAATCGACTACGCGGATGGCGAGCCGGAGACCTATCTCCTTCCGCTTGGGATTCTGCAGGCGCGGCGGGCACAGGAGCAGGAGGCGAGAGTTCCGACGCTCATCGCCCGGCTCCGCGACGGCTACTTGCTCTATGAGCCTGTGACCGACGCGAAATTCACAGCGGCGTTGCTCGACGCAATCGCGCGCCGCCGGACGCTGAAAGGTGAACACGGCGCGGTTGCGGGAACGGCCTCCCGTCCCCGCGAACTGCGCGGCACAGCCGATCTCACCGCGCAGGTCCTCAAAGCGGAGCAGAGCAACACGGCCATCCTCTACGGTGACCAGTTCTTCATGAAACTGTTCCGCCGCATTGAGCCCGGCGTCAACACCGATCTGGAAGTGACGCAATTCCTCAATGAGGAGACGTCCTTTACAGGTACACCGCGGCTCGAAGGTTCACTGCAATACGAAATGGGTTCGAAAAAGGAGCCGGCCACGCTGGCCGTCCTGCAGCGCTTTGCGGCGAATTCCGGCGATGCCTGGAATTACACCGTCGATACATTCGGACGGTTCTTCGATTCCGTGCTGAGCGATCCGTCGGCGGCGGAGCGGCTGGTGAAAGCGACACCGTCAGAATCGCTGCTGGCAATTGCGGATAAACCTCTGCCCGAAATCGCACAACAGACCATCGGCCTCTACCTTGCCGACGCAGAAATCCTCGGGCGCCGCACCGCGCAAATGCACCTCGCGCTGGCCTCGCGCGACGACATCGCTGCATTCGCCCCCGAGGCCATCACACCGCATTATCAGAGGTCGATGTATCAGCACATACGATCGCAAGCGGTGCGCACATTCCAGCTTCTGCGCCGGCGCGGTAAAGGGATTGCGGCCGCCGAGGAATTGCTGGGGCGCGAAGAGGAAGTGCAGCATCGGATACGCCGCATTCTCGACGGGCGCATTACAGGCCTGCGCATCCGCACGCACGGCGATTATCACCTCGGCCAGGTTCTGCACACCGGGAACGACTTCGTCATTATCGATTTCGAGGGCGAGCCGTCGCGGCCATTGAGCGAGCGCCGCATCAAACGGAGCGCCTTGCGCGACGTGGCCGGCATGCTGCGCTCCTTCCATTACGCGCCGCACGCCGTGCTGTTTGGACAGTCGCAGCATTCGGTGATTCGTGCCGAGGATGCGGCGACCGTCGAGAGTGGCGCGAACTTCTGGTATCGATGGGTGAGCGCCGCATTTCTTCGCGCCTATCTCGCCGAAAGCGGCAATGCCGCCCATCTGCCGCAGTCGCGCGAAGAGCTGCAGGTGCTGCTCGACGCGCATCTGCTCGAGAAAGCGCTCTACGAAATCGTGTACGAGATGAACAACCGCCCGGACTGGGTGCGCATCCCGCTGCGCGGCGTGCTGGAGCTTCTCGGCCGCTGATATTCTCGCCACGATGCGCATCCGGTACATCTGCATTCACGGACATTTCTATCAGCCGCCGCGGGAGAACCCGTGTCTGGAGGCGGTGGAGACACAGGATTCGGCGGCGCCGTACCACGACTGGAACGAGCGCATTACCGCGGAGTGCTACGGCCCGAATGCGTCGTCGCGCATCCTCGACGCGCGCGAGCGCATCGTCAAAATCGTCAACAACTACGCCGCCATCAGTGTCAACTTCGGGCCGACGCTGCTGTCGTGGCTGGAGCAGCGGCAGCCCGAAACCTACGCCGCGATTCTCGATGCTGACCGCGTCAGCCGCGAGCGATTCGGAGGACATGGATCGGCCATCGCGCAGGCGTACAACCACATGATCCTGCCGCTGGCGAACGCGCGCGATCAGCGCACGCAGGTGCGGTGGGGCATCCGCGACTTCGAGAAGCGATTCAAGCGGAAGCCGGAGGCGATGTGGCTTCCGGAAACCGCCGTCGACGTTGCCTCGCTCGAAGCGCTCGCCGCCGAGGGGATCGCGTTCACCATTCTGGAGCCGCAGCAGGCGAAGCGTTGGCGAGCCATCGGCGAGGATGACTGGACCGAGCAGAAAGGCGGCATCGATCCGACGATGCCGTACCGCTGCAACCTTCCGTCGGGGCGTTCGATCGATCTTTTTTTCTACGACGGCCCGATCTCGCGCGCGGTCGCCTTCGAGCGTCTGCTCGCGCGCGGCGAGAACCTCGCGCATCGTCTCCTCGGCGCGTTCGGCGAAGGGCGCACGCATCCGCAGCTCGTCAACATCGCCACCGACGGCGAAACGTACGGTCATCATCATCCCAACGGCGACATGGCCCTCGCGTACGCGCTCGACTACATCAACGAGCAGAAGCTTTCGCGCGTCACGAACTACGGCCAGTTTCTCGCCGACGTGCCGCCAACGCACGAAGTCGAGATCGTCGAGCGCACCGCGTGGAGTTGCAGCCACGGAGTGGGACGGTGGGAGCGCGATTGCGGCTGCAGCAGCGGCAGCGGCGATGGCTGGAACCAGCAGTGGCGCGCGCCGTTACGCGAGGCGCTCGATTGGCTCCGTGATGAATGCATCGCCATCTTCGAATCGCGCGGCGGGACGGTTCTGCGCGATCCATGGGAGGCGCGCGACGACTACATCGACGTCGTCCTCGATCGCTCCGACGAAAGCCTGGATCGGTTCATGGCCAAGCACGCCATCACCGGGAGCAACACCGTTACGGCGCTCGAGCTGCTGGAGATGCAGCGCAACGCCATGCTCATGTACACGAGCTGCGGCTGGTTCTTCAACGACATCTCCGGCATCGAGACCGTGCAGGTGCTGCACTACGCGGCGCGCGTGATCCAGCTCGCCGAGAAAGTCGCCGGCCGCAGTCTTGAGCTGGAGTTTCTGCGCCGCATCGCCTCGGCGAAGAGCAACCTGCCGCAGCACGGCGACGCGCGGCAGATTTACGAGCTGGAAGTAAAGCCGACCCGCCTCGATCTTCGCCGCATTGCCGCGCATTACGCCGTCGCGTCGCTCTTCGACAACTTCGCGCACGATGACCGCGTCTACTGCTATCGCGTGCGCCAGAACGATTTCGAATCGTTCCGCGCCGGCCGCGCGCGCATGGCCATCGGCTCGATCACCGTCACGTCGCTGGTTACCCGCGAGGAAGCGTCGTTCGAATTCACCGTCATCCACCTCGGCGAGACGGAGATCGCCGGTGGAGTGCGGCCGGCGGCGGTGGCCGAACACTACGACGCCATGAAGCGCGACCTCAGCGAAGACCTGCGCGTCAACGGCATCTCCTCGGTCATTCGCGTGCTCGACGAGTATTTCAACGAGCCGCTGCTCTCGATCCGGGCGCTCTTCCGCGACGAGCAGCGGCGCATCCTCAACCTGCTCTGCGACACGACGCTCAGCGAAGCGGAGAGCGCGTTTCATCAACTTCACGAGCGCTACGATCCCTTGATGCGCTTTCACGCAACGCTCGGCGTGCCGCTGCCGAAGGTCTTGCGAATGGCTGCCGAGTTCGACGTCAACATGCAGCTGCGGCGGATGGTGGCCGGCGACGAAGTGCCGTTCGGCGAGCTGGAGTCGCGCCTGCGCGAATCGCGCGACGAAAACGTATCGCTCGACGAGACGACGCTGATGTCGCTGACCGCAGCCATCGAACGCGCGGCCGGCGATTTCTCGCGCAACTCTGACGACGTGGAAAAGCTGGAGAGCTGGACTAAGCTCGTATCGATCGTCCGCGATGCCGAGGTCAACGTCGATCTTCGGCGTCCGCAGAACGATTACTACCGGCTCAAGAAATCAGTCCGTCCCGTGATTGCCGCAAACGCCGGCAATGGCTCATCCGCCGCGAATCGCTGGCTGCAGCACTTCGACGCCCTCGGCGAGAAACTTTCGATCAGCCCGGAGGCGAGAGGGTGAAAGGCGAAATGTTCAATGTTGAATGTTCAATGTTGAATGTTGAATGGAACCCAGTGGGCGGCGGGCCATTCAACATTGAACATTCAACATTCAACATTGAACATTCGGTGTTCAAGATATGACGCACACCTCGGTGCAAGAGCCCCAGAGCACCCGAACGGCCGGCGTCCTCCTTCATCCCACCAGTCTGCCGGGACGCTTCGGCATCGGCGACCTCGGCGATGAGTTGCTGGCGTTTCTCGATTGGGCGCAGAGCGCGGGGCTGCGCATCTGGCAGGTGCTGCCGCTCAACGCGCCGGGCTACGGAAATTCGCCGTACGGATGCCTGTCGTCGTACGCCGGCAATCCGCTGCTGATTTCGCCGCAGCGTCTCGTCGAAAGTGGACTGCTGCCCGGCGATGCGCTCGACGACGTTCCGCAGTTCGCGGACGGCTACGTTGAATTTGATCGCGTCCACGCGTACAAAGAAACGCTGCTGCGGCAATCGTTCGAATACTTCGCCGAGCATGCCTCGGATGAGCAACGACACGCGCTCGCCGCGTTCATTCACGACAACGCCTGGCTTCCCGACTGGACGTTGTACGCGGCGCTGAAGGAGCAGCACGGCGGAAAGTCGTGGACGTCGTGGACGGCGGATGTCGCGTCACGCGATCGCGATGCCCTTGCCGATGCGCGGATCGAGCTCGCTGACGAGATCCGGTATCAGGCGTACATCCAGTGGCTCTTCTTCACGCAGTGGGCGGCCGTGCGCGAGGCTGCCGATGCGCGCGGCATTCGCATCATGGGAGATGTCCCGATCTACGTCGCGGGCGACAGCGCCGACGTCTGGGCCAATCGCGAAATCTTTCAGCTCGACGAACGCGGCGAGCCGAACGTCGTGGCCGGCGTGCCGCCCGATTACTTCAGCGCCACCGGGCAGCGATGGGGGAATCCGCTCTATCGATGGGATGTGCTGCGCAATGCGCACTTCGGCTGGTGGGTTTCGCGATTTCGCGCCGCGCTTCGTTTCGCCGACGTCGTGCGCGTCGATCACTTCCGCGGCTTTGCTGCATATTGGGAAATCCCCGCCAGTGAGCCAACCGCCATCCACGGCCGCTGGATGCCCGGACCCGGCCGCGCGCTGTTTGACGCGCTCCGCTACGCGCTCGGCGATCTGCCGCTCGTCGCCGAAGACCTCGGCCACATCACCAAGGAAGTGCACGACCTGCGAATGGCTATTGACGTCCCTGGGATGAAGATTCTGCAGTTCGCATTCGCACAGCCGGACAGTCCGCACCTGCCGCATCGCTACGAACCCAAAACTGTCGTCTACACCGGCACGCACGACAACGACACGGCGCGCG
>DASYJY010000242.1:0-6248 GCA_035995985.1 Thermoanaerobaculia bacterium
TACAAAGCAGCCTAGGCTCGGAACAATAATTCGCGAATGCGGCGACGACACCTGCATAGACCTATACATCCACTTCGCACGTAATCAAGACTACATTACGGATGCAACAGAACAGGCAGCGCTCCGAGACTTGGGAGTCGACCTGCGGGGCGGCCTCGATCAACTCGCCGCTGTCGACCGCACCGATGTCGAGGTCATTGTGGAAGGGCATGCGGACCGATCGCAAGTGGTGAGGATGCCAAATCCGCGCGATGCCTTCCTCTACAATTGGAACTTGAGCGCAAAGCGTGCTTCAGCCGTCGTATATGAATTCCGGCAGATCGAGTTCAGTGTACCCAAGTATAAGATCGTTGCGATTGGATACGCCGATTCTCAGCCGCTCTGCAAGGAAGCAACCGACGCCTGCGATAAGCAGAATCGGCGAACTACATTGCGTCTCCGCGTCGACACACGCAGCCTAGAAACCAGGCTGAAAAAGCCCGGAAAGCCGTGAGATGGTTGTGCCGCTCGGACAGCTTGCTGGTCACGCCGTACGAATTGCCCCGCTGAGGTTGTTACGCCCAAGCGAGCGTGCAAGCACCTCGGCGGCTGTAGCACCCAAGCTCAAACCGGAGGTAGCGGGTGATGACCAGCCGTGTTTTCACCGGATCAAGACCCGTTGTCGCCAAGAAGTTCGCCTTGCGCAGGCAAGCGATTCAAAGCGGTGGCTGCGCCACCGCAGTCCAAAGCGCTTCATGCGAAAATAGCTCGCGTGTTTGCGCTGCTCTACTCGCTGCCCCGTTTCCCCTCCAATTCCGCCCACCTTGCGTAGAGCCGGTCCACCTCCGCTTGCGCGGCGGTGAGGTCGGCGAAGCGTTGCTGGAGCAACGCGGCGTTGGCGGCGATGGTGGGGTCGTGGGCGGCGGCTGTTGCCGCCGCCAGGCGGGACTCGGCGGCGTGGACAGCGGCTTCGATGCCGTCGTATTCGCGTTGGTCTTTGTAGGAGAGGCGTTTTGTGCGCGGTTTTGTGGTGGGTGTTTCACGCGGAGGGGCGGAGAGGCGGGGGCGGTTGTCCTGCCATTGGGTGTAGTCGGCGAAGTATTCGGCGGAGCCTTTTCCGTCCAGGGCGAGGATCGAGGTGGAGACGCGGTCGATCAGGTAGCGGTCGTGGGTTACCAGGACCAGGGCGCCGGGGAAGTCCAATAGCGAGTCTTCGAGGACTTCTAACGTTGAGATGTCGAGGTCGTTGGTGGGTTCGTCGAGGACTAGCAGGTCCGCCGGCTGGAGCATCAGGCGCGCGAGGACGATTCGCGCTTTTTCGCCGCCGGAGAGTTTGGACACCGACGTCTCCAACTGTTCGGGGCGGAAGAGGAAGCGTTTGGCCCAGGAGGCTACGTGGAGGGTTCGGTCGCGGTAGACGACTTGGTCGCCCTCCGGCGCGAGCGCGCGTTTCAACGTTAACGACGCGTCGAGGCTTTCGCGGTTCTGTTCGAAGTAGACGATGCGGAGTTTTTCGGCTTTTTCGATCGTGCCGGCCTCCGGTTCGAGCTCGCCGGTAATGGTGCGGAGGAGCGTCGTTTTGCCGGAGCCGTTCGGGCCGAGGATGCCGAGGCGGGTGCCCGGGGTCAGGAGGATGTCGAGGTCGTCGACGAGGAGTTTGTCACCCATCGACTTGCGCAGGCCGCGGGCGAGCCAGAGGCGTTTGGTTTTGCGTTCGGAGGCGGTGAAGTCGATTTTGGCGCTGGCCGTCGCGCTCCTTGACTTCGATTCTTTCAGCTCGCCGATCAATCCCTCGGCGTTCTGAATCCGCGACTTCGATTTCGTCGTGCGCGCTTTCGGGCCGCGACGCAGCCATTCCACTTCGCGGCGCACGAGGTTGGCGAGCGTCTCCTGGTAGGCGGCTTCGTTGCGCAGGAGCTCGTCGCGGCGTTCGAGGAAGTCAGAGTAGTGGCCATTGACCTGGAGGAGGCCGTCGGCGTACTGGCGATTCAGTTCGAGCATTCGCTTCGCGGTGTTTTCGAGGAAGTAGCGGTCGTGGCTGACCACGACGAAGGCTTTCGGTTCGGATTTCAGCAAGCCTTCGAGCCAGAGGAT
The DNA here is from genome assembly GCA_035995985.1 of Thermoanaerobaculia bacterium. GTDB lineage: Bacteria > Acidobacteriota > Thermoanaerobaculia > Gp7-AA8 > Gp7-AA8 > JADGNZ01. Next base: position 2,074 of record DASYJY010000242.1, read on the forward strand.
GGCGTCGACGTCGAGGTGGTTGGTAGGTTCGTCGAGCAGCATCACGTCGGGCTCGCGGGCCAGCTCGCGCGCGATGGCGAGGCGTTTGCGCCAGCCGCCGCTGAGCGTGGCGGTGTCCTGCGTGCGATCCATGAAGCCGGACTTGCCGAGGGCGATGGCGATGCGTGACTGCTTGTCGTAGTCGTCGAGGATGTGATCGTTCTCGAGACCTTCGAGGAGGACTTCCTCGATCGTCTTTCCGTGCGCGAAGACGGGGTCCTGCGGGACGTAGCCGATGCGGACGCCTTTGCGGACGGCGCGGTTGCCGGAGTCGGGCTCCTCTTCCCCGGCGATGATTTTCATCAGCGTCGATTTGCCGGAGCCGTTGGGGCCGACGAGGCCGACGTGATCGCCTTCGAAGAGGGAGAAGGAGAGGTCGTTGAAAAGCGGGCGGGAGGTGTAGGACTTGGTGAGGCGTTCGGCGGTCAGGAGGACGGGCGGCATGCGGCGGCGGTTATAGCAGATGGGTTGCTATTTAAGCCGCCGCCCGGCCGGTTAGCAAGACGGGGGTCCTTCGACCGTCCTCCGGCGTTCCGCGCTTCGCGCTCCAGCGCCTCCGGCGGCTCAGGATGACAGGCCGGACGCGTCGCCCGGCCTGTCATTTTCTTTACGGGACTACTTGTCGTTATGCAGTTCGACGAACTCGTACACGAAGTTGTTCGCGCCCGCGGCGTCGGAGAACTCGTTGATGACGACGCCTTTGGCGCAGCCGGCGCCGGCGCCTGTACCCGGCGTAGCGGTGGTGGTCGCGCCGATGTTCCAGTTGGAGGTGATGTTGGCGGCGGTGCAGGGATCAATGCGCTTCAGCGACTCATTCGCGCCGGAGGCGGTGGAGATCGTCGGACCGTCGATGACCGTGCCGCTGCCGTTTTTCAACGTGTAGTTTTCGCTGCCGTTGATCTGCGGGAACGCGCCGGCGGTCGTCAGGTAGACGACGTTCGAGGCCAGCGTGACGCCCCAGAAGGTTTGGAACGCGGCCTTCGTCGCGTCGCGCGCGATGATGACGTAGCCGTTCGCGGGGATGACCGTGCCGGCCGGGATCGTGTAGACGACGGTGGCGTTGGCTTGCGTGACCGTCCAGCCGGAGATGTCGGTGCCGCTGGGATTGTTGACGGTGACGTTGACGGCGGCCGAGGTGCCGACGTTGAGCGCGGCGTCGTAGGCTTTCGCTGTGAGAGCGTGCGAGCCGTTCGCGACCGAGGACGAGTCCCAACTGTACGAGTAGGGCGAAGTCGTGTCGGTTGATTTCAATGCGCCGTCGACGTAGAACTCGACTTTCGTCACGCCGACATTGTCCGAGGCTGTGGCGTTGATGGAGACCGTTCCGACGACCGTCGCGCCGTTCGCGGGCGACGTGATCGAGACGGTCGGCGCGGTCACGTCTCCGCCGCCACCACCGCCCGTTCCGTTGGCGAGCCAGTTGATGCCGTTGGCAACGAGGAGGCCGTTGTCATAGCTCGGATCGTTGTAGCCGAGGAACGTGGAGTGGCTGCAACCGTTCGTGGCGTCCTCGGTGATGGAGGAATCGCCGATCGCGGCGACGCGGCCGGTGCCATAGGTTGACGTCGCGTAGGTCACGCCGCTGGACGTGTCGTGCGTCGACGTCGTCTTCCACACGTGGCCTTTCGCAGCGCCGGTAAGCGTCATCGATGACGAACCGAAGAGGCCGAGGCCCTTGGTGGATGAGGGAACGCCGAACGCACCAGCCCAGATGATTTTCGACGTCGTATCGGTCGTGTAGTTGACGTCCGGATGATCGTCGAACCAGCCGAAGGTCTTGTCGGCGGAGTTGTCGTTATAGGTGATGCCGAAGACGCTCGGGCTGCCCATGAGCGCGTTGAAAACGCCGGCGGCGTCGATGCCGTCGTTGTTGCGATCGGCTCCGGCGTGATCAGCGATCATGAAAAGTCCGCCGCCGTTGAAGACGAAGTTGCGGATGGCGGTGATCTCCGTCGACGTCAGCGCGATGTTCGGCTCGGGCATGACGAAGACGTTGTAGTGGCTGAGGTCCTGGGCGTTGGTGTTGTCGCCGTAGCTGATGCGCGCGCCGACGGGGAGCGACTCGACGTGGAAGCCTTTCTTGACGAGATCGACGCCCATCGCGGAGTGTGCGCCGTTCCAGAAGGTTTCGGCCGTGGACGACGTGATACCCGCCTGATCGGGCGTTGGGAAGCGTTGCGCGGTGCCGCATGAATCTTCATCGAGCGTCCAGTCGGCGTTGCCCGCGGTCTGCGCGTGCGCGGCGTCGAAGAGGATCGTTTTCTGTTGCGCGGCGAGGCTTGTTGCGACGAGGAGCACGAGGATCACCAGGAAAGGGAGCAAGCGTTTCTTCATCATTCCTCCGTTATTTCGGTGGCCTGAATGTTGACCACGGAACTGTTGATTGACCCGGGAAGTGTGCAGTTGTTGACCAGAATTGGCCGAGGATCGTGGGGAGATTGTTCGTAATGTGCAGGTAAAGTGCCGTCGCAGCTATCATCGAACGATGCTCGAAAAAAATCTCGACAACAGCATCCTCACGATTCGCCTCGCACATGGAAAAGCGAGCGCGCTCGATCTCGAACTTTGCAACGCGATCGCGAGTGCGTTCGAAGAAGCTGCGGCGGATGACGACGTCGGATCGGTGATCCTCACCGGAACCGGATCGATCTTCTGCGCAGGCGTCGATCTGCCGCGCATGATCGACGCCGGCGGCGACTACGTTCAACTGTTCGTCGAGTCGCTCGACGCTGCGTTCCGCAGTCTGTTCACCTTCCCCAAACCGTGCGTCGCGGCGATGAACGGACACGCCATCGCCGGCGGCGCGATCCTCGGGTTTGCCTGCGATCATCGCCTCATGAGCGGAGGACGCATCGGCGTTCCAGAGCCGCTGGTCGGTGTGCCGTTTCCGCCGCTTGCTCTGGCGATCGTCCGCTACGCAGTGCCGAAGCCGCATCTCCAGCCGATGGTGTACTTCGGTCGGACGATGGATGCCGAGGCGGGGAAGGCGATGGGGATCGTGGACGAGGTGGTGGCGGCCGACGCTTTGCTATCGCGCGCGAAGTCGATCGCCGAGCAGCTGATGACGGTTCCACGGGCGACGTTCCGCATCACGAAGCGGCAGCTGCGTGAGCCGTACCTGCGCGACGCGTCGGAGATCGCGGTCGCATCGATCGACGAAATCGACGCGATCTGGGCGGCGCCGGAGACGCATGCGCACATCCGCGAGTATCTGGCGAAGACGATCAAGAAGAAGTAGCTGTCATCCTGAACCGCCGGAGCCGTGGAGCGCGAAGCGCGGAAGCGGCGCAGGACGGTGAAGGACCCCCAAAGTGCTCGGCTCCTTCGTACACGCCGCCGCCCATCAGGGCTACCGATCAGGGGGTCCTTCGACCGTCCTCCGCCGTCTTCGCCTTCGGCTCAGCGGCTTCGGCGGCTCAGGATGACAGTTACGTCACGTCCCTTGCATAGCTCCTCTTCCAATCGCCACAAAATAGAGGAGAAATTGATGAGACTTATCCGGTCCCTGCTCCCGGTGCTCCTGTTCCTCGTCGCCCTCCCGCTCGCCGCGCAGAACCTCGAGATCCACTACATCGACGTTGGATGGGGTGGCTCGGTGTTCATCAAAGGTCCCACCGGCATCACCGTGCTCATGGAAGCCGGCAACACCGGCATGGGCACTTCGTACGTCGTTCCGTATCTCAAGTCGATCGGCGTGCAGCCGGCCAATGGCATCGACTACGTCATCGGCGGCCATCAGCACTGCGATCACATCGGAGGTCTCGATGAAGTGATCAACGCCGGTTACAACATCCACATCAAGCAGTACAACAACGGATCGTCGTACAGCTCGACGTGCGCCGACGGCTGGAACACAGCGTCCGCGGGCACCACCGCCGGCGCGCCGATCGCGATGCCGGTCGGCACCGTGATCGCCCTCGGCAATGGCGCGACCATCACCTGCATCGCGCGCAACGGCTCGATCATCGGCGGCGGATCGGTGGCGGTGACCGACGAGAACGACCGCTCGATCGCGCTGCTGATCAAGTACGGCGGCTTCGATTACATCTGGGCCAGCGATCTTGGCGGCGGACCGGATGCGTGCACCGGTCGCGGCACCGCGCAGCTCGACGTCGAGACCTCGGTCATCAACGCTA
>DASYJY010000243.1:0-2405 GCA_035995985.1 Thermoanaerobaculia bacterium
CTTGGAGGCAATCATTGAATTCGACGGTTAAAACGGCGCTCCTCTGGGTCGTCATCATCGTTCTGGTGTTTCTGCTGTGGAGCCTGTTCAAGACGACCGCGAGCACGACGGAGACGATCGCGTTCAGTCAGTTTCTCGACCGGGTCAACCAAGGCTCCGTCGAGAGCGTCATCATCCGCGGCGACGACATCCGCGGCGAGACGAAGAGCACCTTCCCCGGTGGCAAGAAAGAGTTTCACACCACGGCGCTCACGTCGTATCCGGCCATGATCGATCTGCTCCGCGCGAAGGGCGTGAAGATGGAAGTCGAGCACGCCGCCGACGCGCCGTTCATCACGGCCCTCATCACCTGGGCGCCGATCCTCTTCCTGGTCGGACTCTGGATTTTCTTCATGCGCCAGATGCAGGCCGGCGGCAACAAGGCCCTCTCCTTCGGCAAATCGAAGGCGAAGCTGCTCTCCGGCAACGCGAAGAAGGTCACATTCAAAGACGTGGCCGGCGTCGATGAGGCCAAGATCGAGCTGCACGAGATCATCGAGTTCCTCAAAGAGCCGCAGAAGTTCACGAAGCTCGGCGGCAAGATCCCGAAAGGCGTGCTGCTGATGGGGCCTCCGGGCACCGGCAAGACCCTGCTGGCCCGCGCCATCGCCGGCGAAGCCAACGCGCCGTTCTTCTCCATCTCAGGTTCCGACTTCGTGGAGATGTTCGTCGGCGTCGGCGCCTCGCGCGTGCGCGATCTTTTCGAGCAGGGCAAGAAAAACGCGCCGTGCATCATCTTTATCGATGAAATCGACGCCGTCGGCCGTCACCGCGGCGCCGGCCTGGGCGGCGGACACGACGAACGCGAGCAGACGCTGAACCAGCTGCTCGTGGAGATGGACGGCTTCGAGTCGAACGACGGCGTCATCCTCGTCGCCGCCACGAATCGTCCCGACGTCCTCGATCCAGCGCTCCTTCGTCCCGGCCGCTTCGATCGCCGCGTCGTCGTCGATCTCCCCGACCTCAAAGGACGCGAGGGCATTCTGCGCGTCCACACACGCACGATTCCGCTGTCCGAGGATGTCGATCCGGTCATCATCGCGCGCGGTTCACCCGGCTTCAGCGGCGCCGATCTCGCCAACCTCGTCAACGAGGCGGCGCTCAACGCCGCGCGTTACGACAAAAAGAAAGTGCAGATGGTCGACTTCGAATTCGCCAAGGACAAGGTCCTCATGGGCGTCGAGCGCAAGTCGATGGTGATGAGCGACCGTGAGAAGCGCAACACGGCGTATCACGAGTCCGGCCACACGATCGTGGCAGCCGTGCTTCCCGCCGCCGATCCACTGCACAAAGTCACAATCATCCCGCGCGGCCGCGCCCTCGGCCTGACGCAGCAGCTTCCGACCGAGGACAAGTACTCGTATTCGAAGCGCTACCTCGAATCAATGCTGGCCGTGCTCATGGGCGGCCGTCTGGCCGAGGAGATCTTCGTCGGCGAGATCACCACCGGCGCCGGCAACGACATCGAACGCGCCTCCGCCATGGCCCGACGCATGGTCTGCGAATGGGGCATGTCCGAGCTCGGCCCCGTCACCTTCGGCAAAAAAGAAGAAGCGATTTTCCTCGGACGCGAGTTCGCGCAGCACCAGGATTTCTCGGAAGCGACGGCCGTCGAGATCGACCGCGAGGTCAAACGCATCCTCGATAAGGCCTACAACCACGCGAAGGAAATCATCACCACGCACAAGTCGTCCCTCGACCGCATCGCACGCAAGCTCCTCGAGCGCGAGACGCTGGAAGGATGGGAAGTCAATGACATCCTCCGCGAGGAAACCGGCAACGACTACCTGAAGATGAAGGAGTACTACCCCGAACAAAGCCCCGGCGAAACGATGACCATCGCGCCCGGCTCGGGTCCGTCCACCGACGTTTCGACGCCGGTGCCGGCGCCGCCGGTTTCAACACCGGCGCCGGATCGCAAGGCGTAAATTGAAGGCCGCCCTAACCGGCGGCCTTTTTTCATGTCCACCGCACTCTTCGACATCGACGGCACGCTGACGGCGAGCAACGAGATCGACTCGGAATGTTTCGAGGAGGCGTTCCGCGATGTGTTCGGAATCGAGATCGATACGAATTGGGATACGTACGAGCACACGACGGATCGCGGCATTGCGTCCGAGGCGCTACTCCGTACCGGACTTGAAGCCTCTTCGGAAGCGCTATCGCTTCATCGAACGCGTTTCATCGAACTGCTCGATCAGCGGATGACGTCGCTCGACGAAATCCCCGGCGCCCGCGCTTTCCTGGCGGAACTCCTCGTCCGTCGTTGGCGCATCGCGCTCTGCACCGGCGCATGGAGCGTCTCCGCTTGGTTGAAGCTTGCGCGCGCACGATTCGACTTCGATCTACCGCTGGCATCCTGCGAT
>DASYJY010000244.1:0-26658 GCA_035995985.1 Thermoanaerobaculia bacterium
GCCGGACGCGCACTCACGCGCGTCGCTTCGCCGGTGATCTCCGCCGTCAACGGCAGCGGCGGGGGCGCGCCGGCCTTGTCGTCCAGCATCGGCGCCAGATTCTCGAGGGCCTGCGCGAACTCGCGCGCGGAGGCGAACCGCTTCGTGCGGTCCTTCTCCAGCGCCCGGAAAATCAGCGCCTCCAGCTCCGGCGACGCCACCACGCTCGGATTGGCCTCGCGCAGCGCCCGCGGACGCTCCGACGCATGCATCATCAGAAACGCGTGCGGCGTGTCGGCCTGAAACGGCGGAACGCCGGTGAGCATCTCGTAGAGCACGATGCCGAACGAGTAGAGATCGGCGCGGCCGTCGATGCGCTCGCCCGCGTCGAGAATGCCGAGGTGCTCGGGCGAGCAGTACTTCCACTTGCCGACGAACATGCCCGTCTTGGTCTTGTTCGCCTCCGTGCTGTCGCCCTGCTTGGCGATACCGAGATCGATGAGCTTCACGTGCTGCTCGCCGTCCTCGTCGCGGTCGATCATGATGTTCTCGGGACTGATGTCGCGATGGACGATTCCGGCGCGATGGATGGCATCCAGCCCGTGCAGTGCCTCGATCGCCAGTTGCGCCGCGTACTTCGGCGACAGCGGACCGTGAGTTTCGATCAGCTCATGAAGATTGGTCCCCTCGATGTACTCCCACACCATGTAGCGCGAGCCGTCGTCGAGCGTGGAGAAGTCGTAGAGCTGGGCCACGTTCGGATGGTTGATGCGCGTGGCCAGCCTGGCTTCTCGGATAAAGCGATCATCCGCACCCGGCTCGTTGGCGATGCTGGTCCGCATCAGCTTGATCACGCGGATCGAGTTCAGATGAAGGTGGAGGACCTTGTAGACCTCCCCCATCCCGCCCACGCCGAGCCTCGAGAGGATCTGGTACTTGCCGTCGAGAGGATGCTCGAGGTGTTTTCTAAGGAAATCGGTGATCGGCTCCCCGCAGTAGGGGCACGCCTTGAATTTCGAATCGATTTCCGACCTGCAGTGGATGCAGAAGAAGGGCATGAGCTCAGACGAGTGCGGCGATTATAACCGCGCGCAGACGGGCGTTCAGTGGTGCACGGCGCGCGAACGCTGCAGCAAAGGCGCGACAAACGCTGCGGACGACGACGCGCGCTTGTAGGCCACGAGCGGAGACGGCGTCAGGACGAATGCCTCGACCGCGCTGGCCCCGGAAAGCTGATTCGTGTCCAGGACCGTCACGAATCCGTTGATGCTGATGTGGGCAAGGGCCAGGCCGCGGCCCGGTCCGTATGTTCCGTAGCCCTCATGAGCGGCGATCGTCCAGCCGTCCGGCGCCGATACGAGAAGGGGATCGTCGTAGGATCCGAGCAGCGTCCGGCCGTTCAATGGATCGAGACGGGCGCCGCTCGCGTCGATACGCGCGAATCTCGGCTCGAACGCAGCTTTGTCGAACCAAAACACGAGCCACAACCCTCCGGCGAACGACACGTCGACGCGCTGCGCATTCAGCGCAACGGTGTTGGTGTTGTTCGTCGTCGCCAGGGGGATCTCCGCGCCCGTGGGCGCGAACGCGCTACTGAAGCGTTGCGCGAAGAGTTCCGCCGGAAATGGAGACGGCCTCGGAAAACATTGCTCCCCGAAGTAAATGAATGGGTCATACCAGCGCTGCCAGACGAGAAGATAGTCGCTGCCGTTCCAGGAGAGCCGCGGGTTTTCGTCGTAATACGCTGTAGGTGTCAGCGCGATGGGGATGGGGTCGACCGCGTTGCCGGCGCGATCGATGCGCAACGCCGCAAAATCGCGGCCGCCGGTTCGAATGCGCTGATAGACGACCGCAAACGTCTGGCCATTCCACACCACGGCGATGTCGCTCTCGCCACTGGCGTCGCTGGCCAGCGCCTTCACACTCGCTGAGAGGGCGCCCGGCGACACGATCGCTCCATACAACGTTTGCGGTTTGTCTTCGTCGCCCTCCATCCAGACGACGAAGAGCCGCTCGCCGTCCGTCGCAATCGCACTGTGGCTCTGATGGAAAAGCGACTCGCGGAGGCGCAGGCCGCCATCGGCCGGCTGGCCGGATGCGGTCAGGCGGCTTACGACCAACCGGTCGTTTGGCAGACCTTCTGTCCAAAGGGCAACCACTCCGCCTCCGAACGGGACGAGCTTGCGCACGTGCTGCACCGAAGAATCGAGGGAGACAACCGTCCCGACGCCGACGCTGCCATCGCCCGCGAGCGGCGCGGTGACGACTTCGTATCCGGCGGCGGAGTTGTAGAAATCGCGCATCGAGAACCGGCTCTCCGTCCAGACCGCCATCGTCCGGCTGCCGTTTTGAGTTGCGGCGATCTGCTGATGAGCTGGACGGCTGACTGATTGCAACGTCCCGTCGAACGAGACGCGGACGAATACGATTTGACCGACGTTGTTCACCACCTCCTGAAAGAGCACGTCATATCCGTCACTCACCGCAAGGGGAGCCAGGGGTGAACCACTCGGCGTGACCGATCCGATCGTCAGCGTCCCCGCGCCCAGGAGTTCCCCCGAGCTCGAGAGCGAACGCGCCCGGAGTCCGTACTTGACGCCCTCATAGTCGACCCAGAAAACCATCGCGTGCTCGCCGTCCGACACAAGCCGGATGCTGTACACGTAGTCTCTGGCTCCCAGATCCGCTGGCGTGATTCGCACATCGTTCGCCGCCACATCAGCGGGTGCGATTCTGGCGACGCGCAGATGCGAATCGCTGCTCATCCAGGTGATAAGAAATGCACCGTTCACCGCAACGAGGTCCATTCCTGTAATGGATGCCGTCTGTTCAACTAACTTCACACCGCTCCGCACGACCGCGCCCGTTCGATCGAGCAACGTTGCGCTCAGCGGGTCGCCCAGATGCTCGCCCACACCCACAAAGAGGATGTTGCCATTGCTGACCCTCATGATGCTTCGACTTGGCGTGGGAACCGAATCGGACAGGACCGTCACCGTATCCGCGCTCACGCGTGTCAGATGAATGCCGTGATCGAAGGCGCGGACCCAGGCGATAAAGACATCGCCGCCGTCGGATTCTGACGCGATGATAACGATCGAGGACGTCGCCGGCACCACGATGAAGTCACGCTTGTCACGCGGTTGGCCATCGCGGTCGAGGCGGATTCCGTGCAGTTCCTCGTACAGGCACTGCTCCCCTTCTTCCCACAGCGCCAGAAAGCCGTCGCCGAGCGGCACGATACGAGCGCCGTAAGGGCCGGCAGCAGTCGGTGTGACAGATGGCGTGCCGAGGGTGCTGTCGGCGCCATACGCCACTGCCGCAACAACGACGGCAAGAAGAATGAAACAGGGAAATCGCACGACCGGCGAGTATAGCCGCGAGTAGCGCTACCATCGGCGCATGCTTCGTGAGGAAACCTTCTCAATCCGCACGACTGCGCGAGAGCAGATTCTGATCATCACTTCCGAAGTCCAGCGCGCCCTCGGCTCGATCACGAAGGGTGACGGCATCGCCACCATCATCGTGCCGCATACGACGTGCGCGATTTCGGTCAATGAGAACGCCGATCCCGATGTGCTGGAAGATCTGACGAAGGCGCTCCGCGCACTTGTGCCGAAGGTGAAGTTCGCGCACGACGAGGGCAACTCCGACGCGCATTTTCTTTCGATGCTGATCGGCTGCTCGCTCTCCTGGCCCTACCGCGGCGGAAAGCTCCTCCTCGGCACGTGGCAGGGCATCTACTTCGTCGAGCTCGATGGTCCGCGATCGAGAAAGGTGACGGTGTACGTCAATGACTAAGGTTCAGGTCGTAGCGCATCGCGGCATGGGGCAAGGCTTTATCCAACCGGATGCGCCACCGGAGAACACGCTGCCGGCGTTTGCCGAGGGCTGGAAAATCGCAAACGCGTGCGAGCTGGATGTGCATCTGACGAAGGACGGCCAGGTCATCGTCATTCACGACGACACCACCGACCGCACCACCAACGCCAGCTGGAACGTGCGCGATCACTTCGCCGCGGAGCTGCGCACGCTCGACGCCGGCCGCTGGAAATCGCAGACGTGGGCCGGCTCTCGGCTTCCGCTGATCGAGGACGTTCTCGATTCCATGCCGGGTGATTGCGAGCTTTTCATCGAACTCAAAGACGGACCGCAGGTCGTCGCGCCAACGGCGGAGATCGTGCGGCAATCGGGCAAAGCGGACCGCGTCGTCTTCATCAGCTTCGATATCGACACCATCGCGCTGGCCAGGCAGGAGATGCCCGACAACGATTGTCTGCTCATCATCGTCTTCGAAGCCGACTACGACCATGGCGGATGGAAGGTTTTGTACGACGAAGGCCCCGGCTTCCGCACCGTCACGAAACCGTACGTCGAAGACGACCTGATCGCGCTGGTCAAGCAGTACGGCCTCACCGGCATCGACACCAGTTTCGCCGTCCCGCCGTCGCTGATCACGCGCCTCGCCGCGCAGAAGTTGCGCAGCATCGTCTGGACCGTCGACGACCCCTTCATCGCGCTCGACATGGTTCGCCTCGGCGTCACAACAATCACCACCGACCGCCCGCAGCCAATCCGCGAAGCGCTCATGGCCGCCGGTTACGACGTGAAGTAATTCGCTCCGCCTGTCCGCCTCCGCATGCGACACTGAACGCAGGAGGAAACCCATGCATCGACTGGTAGCTCCGCTGCTGTTCTGCCTCGCGCTGTCGGCAAACGCGCAGTCGGTCACTGACTATCCCGTCAACTATCCCGGGGAGCCGTCGGTGACCACCGGCGCCTGTCATCCCGCTCCGAAAGGATCCACGCACGAGATCACCTTCAACGCGAACGGCGGCAATACGCTCTGGATCACCGGCCAGAACTACGACCAGGTCGTAAACGTCGCTGAGTCCGGCGCGATGGTCTATCACGCGATGCCGAAAGGAACCGGACCGCACGGAATCGAGTTCGATTCCGCCAACCAGCTTTGGGTCACGTTCGAATTCACGGGCGAGATCGCGCGCCTCAACGCCGACGGAACCGTCGCGCAGCGGATCGACGTCGGGCTCGATTGCCCGACTTGTCCGGGCGGCAAGAAGATCAACACGCATCCGCACGGCATGTGCTTCGCGCTCGACGGCAAGACCATCTGGTTCACCGGCAAGGCCACCGGAACCGTCGGCCGCGTGACGGCGGATGGCAAGATCACCACGTACGTTCTCCCCACTGTCGGCAGCGTTCCGATCTACGTCAAGCCGAGCAACGACGGCACAATGTGGGTCACGGAACTGGTGGGCAACGCCATCGCGCGCATTACTGCGGACGGCACAGTCACTGAGTTCAAGATCCCGACGAACAACAGCCGTCCCATCGCCATCGTCCCCGAGCCCGGCACCCCGAACACGATGTGGTTCAGCGAGGAAGCCGGCAATCGTGTCGGCCGCATCGGACCCGATGCGACCGGAAACGTTGTCATCACCGAGTACCCGGTTCCGATGTCGGCAGCGAACGTGATCCTGGCCGGCCTCGCCTTCGACAGCGCCAAGAATCTCTGGGTGCAGCAATACGTGAATCAGAACGATCCGACGCCCGCCAATCCGAGTCCTGCCGGCAACGACTTCATCATCCGATTCGACAAATCGATCGTGAGCGCGACCGACACTTCCAAGGTTCCCGTCACCTTCTACAGAGTGCCGACCACGCAAACGGTCATGCACCGCATCGTCCAGGGCCCGGACGGCAACATGTGGTTTACCGAGCTCGGCTCAAACAAAGTGGGGAAATTGGTTCCCACACCGTAACGGTTTCCTTTGCCAGTCCATCACCGGCGGTTGCTATCCTCACCACCCCGTCCCGTCGTCCAACAATCAAGAGGAAAATTAACTGATGAGCTTGAGACGTATTGGTTCTGCGCTTTCGCTGCTACTGCTGTCCCTCTCCGCCACCGCCGTATTCGCCGCTGACGCGAAGACGGCACCCGCCGCCCCGATTGCTGCCGAGCGTTACGGCACGTGGGGCTTCGATCTCCAGGGAATGGATCGCACCGTCAAACCGGGCGACGATTTCTTCAAGTACGTCAACGGATCCTGGCTCGCCAAGACCCAGATCCCCGCTGACAAGACCGCCTACGGCGCGTTCGCCGTTCTCGGCGATCTCTCCGAGGCGCGCGTGCATGCGCTGCTCGACAAGTGGGCGGCCGACAAGAGCCTGAAAGCGGGATCCGATGAGGCCAAGGTCGCGGCGATCTATCGCACCTTCCTCGACGACGCCACCGCCGAGAAGCTCGATGCAAAGCCGCTCCAGCCGTACATCGATCGCATCAAGAAAGCGCAGACGTACGACGATGTGGCTGCGCTGATGGGCCGCTCCGCCGGCGCCCTCGGCAGCTCCTTCTTCAACGCCGGCATCGGCGACGACGCCAAGAACCCCGACAAGAACGTGCTCTATCTCTCGCAGTCCGGCCTCGGACTTCCCGACCGCGAGTTCTACCTGCAGGACAAATACAAGGCGCAGAAAGACCGCTACCAGCAGTACGTCACCGACATGCTCACGCTTGCCGGTTGGGATGAGCCGCAGAAGAACGCGGCCGACATCGTCGCGCTCGAAACGAAAATCGCCGAGGCGCAGTGGACGCGCGCCGAGAGCCGCGACCGCGACAAAACCTACAACCTCATGACGCTCGCGGAGCTCGAGAAAAACTCTCCGGGCTTCCCGTGGAAAGTGGCGTTCAAAGAAGCGGGCCTCGACAAGGTCGACCACGCCGTCGTTCGTCAGAGCACCGCGCTCCCGAAGATCGCCAAAATCTACGCCGACACGCCGGTCGCGACCCTGAAAGCGTGGGAAGCGTTCCACACGGCCGACGACGCTGCGCCGCTGCTGTCGAAGCGCTTCGTCGATACGCATTGGGAGTTCCACGCGAAATTCCTCAACGGCGCGAAAGAGCAGCGCCCCCGCTGGAAGCGCGCCGTCGGCGCTGCCGAGGGCTCGATGGGCGAAGCGATCGGCCGCACGTATGTTGCCGACTACTTCCCGCCCGAGTCGAAAACGAAGATGGAGCAGCTCGTCGCTGACCTCCGCACGTCGATGAAGGGCCGCATCGAGAACCTGCAGTGGATGAGTCCCGAAACGAAGGCTCGCGCGCTCGACAAGCTCGCGCACTTCACGGTCAAGATCGGCTATCCGTCGAAGTGGCGCGATTACTCCGCCCTCCAGGTGAAGGACGGGGATCTCGTCGGCAACGTCGAGCGCTCCGGCAAATTCGAGTGGGCCTACGACATCGCCCGCCTCAACAAGCCGGTCGACAAATCCGAATGGGGAATGACGCCGCAGACGGTCAATGCCTACTATCAGGCGACGAAGAATGAAGTCGTCTTCCCGGCCGCAATCCTCCAGCCGCCGTTCTTTGATCCGAAAGCCGATCCGGCCGTGAACTACGGCGGCATCGGCGCCGTGATCGGCCACGAAATCACGCACGGCTTCGACGATCAGGGCCGCAAGTCCGACGGCACCGGCATGCTGCGCGACTGGTGGGCTCCCGAGGACGCCGCGAAGTTCGACGTCCAGGCGGCGAAGTACGGCGCTCAGTTCGAGGCCGTGAACTTCCCTCAGCTCCCAAGTCAGCACATCATCGGTAAGCTGACGATGGGCGAGAACATCGGCGACCTCGGCGGCATCCTGATGGCCCTCGATGCGTACCACATCTCGCTGAAGGGCCAGCCGGCTCCCGTCCTCGACGGCTTCACCGGCGACCAGCGCGTGTTCCTCGGCTGGGCCCAGGTGTGGCGCACGATGATGCGCGACGACGCCCTCCGCCAGCAGCTCATGACCAACCCGCACTCCCCCGGCCAGGTCCGCGCCTTCGCCCCGCTCCGCAACGTCGACGCCTGGTACGCCGCCTTCGACGTGAAGGAAGGCGACGCCGAGTACGTCAAGCCCGAGGATCGCGTTCACATCTGGTAGTTTTCGATGTCGCTCCAAATCACGACGGCCACCCGCGAGGGTGGCCGTCTTCTTTTTCATTCAATCGAATCACTTCACGATCCAGACGCCGTTTGCGCGAATCTCGTCGTACATCGCGTCGGGAGCCAGATCGATCTCACCAGGCCACGCCACAGCTCCGAGATGGAGCCCGGCTCGTGAGAAAAGAGTCGCGTCGCGCAATGTTTCGAAGACAGTACCGATCACGTTGTCGCTGTTGAGCAACGGGCGCATGTCGACTGTCCCCTCAGTACCGTCCACGAAGCGAACCGCCAGCACGCCGTGTTCGACGATCCGAAGATCTCGAATGCGCCAGATTGCGAGCGGTTCTACTGGCGGGACTACCTCAACGGGGCGATTCGCTTCGGCGGCTGCAGTCGTTCGCATAACTTCCCATCCTCCATCAATTCGTCGCGATGATCCGATGCCCATTCAAGTACTAACGCCATGGCGCGGCGAGGGAGTGAACCCCGCATCAATCGCAAGTCACGCAGGTCAATCACCGCTTCGTGTTCCGCATACAGGGCATGGAAACGCGGCGGCGGATGATCCCCTGCGAACATCTGAATAACGACACCGTAGAAAATACAGGCCGTCGGCATGACGGCGCTTCTAAGGCGACTAATGATCGCCCGAAACGCTCGCCGCGTCACGTGGCTGGCATCGCTGAGAAACTCTTGACGCCTCCCCCGCCGTCCCGTACGGTGGTCTCCCCCACACGTTCTGCCGCGCAGTCACGACAAAGGAGACCTTCGATGCGTTTTGTTCGTGTCCTGTCCGCTCCGGTGATCCTGCTCCTGGCGTTTTCCCTTCATGCGCAGTGCGGCGTCGAGCGCTGGTCGGTCAAGACCGGCACGGATTCCGGCGCCTCCTCCATCAACCTCGGCTCGTACGTTTCCACCACGATTTACAACATGCTGCAGTCCGCCCATCCGGCTTCTCTCCCCGCCAACAGCCGGGTCGCGCCGCGCGAAACGACGCAGTACCGCCTCAGCGGAACGCTGACGAAGTACGCGCGTGAAGGCGACTCCGACTACCACCTCGTCGTCGTCGATTCCGCCGGACGCTCGATGATCGTGGAGATCCCCGCGCCGAATTGCGTCGGCGCCGGCAGCCCGTTCGGACCGGGCGTCGCCAACGCGCGGCGGCAGTTCGATGCGCGCTTCACCGCCACGTCGAGTTTCAAGACGACATCGACCGCGGTAACGATTCGCGGCGTCGGCTTCTGGGATTTCCTCCACGGCCAGACCGGCGTGGCGCCGAACGGCATCGAGCTTCATTCCGTCATGGACATCACCTTCGGCGCCTCGGCTGCGATGGCGCAGGCAGTTCAAGCACTTCCCGCGCGCGATCCGGCCGACGACGTTCGCTATCCGGCAGACGTGATCCGCGACGAAGACGGCGGCCGCATCCGCGTCTATCGCGGCGGCGATGCTATCGGCGACCCGCTCTTCCACGGCGGCGCAGTCGTCGAAGATCCATCGATCAACGTGATCTTCGTCGGCGATCACTGGGACGCCGCGCATCGTTTGCCGGTCATCCAGGCCGTGCGGCAGATCAATGCGGATTCGAACTTCCGCGAGCTCGATCGCTACGGCGTGCGCACGTTCGGCATCCGCGTCAATTCGCAGCAGGTCAGCGCACCGACGCAGGATGTGTCGGACCTCGACGTGCAGCGCCTGCTCGCGTCATCGATCGAAGCCGGCCGCATCCAGCACCTCGACGAGAACGCGCTCTTCCTGGTCATGCTCGATCCGCAGATGGACGCCTCCGTCGCCTCGGACCGCAACTGGTTGTCGTATCACTCGGAGTTCCATCCCTCAGATCTTGCGATGCGCTACGTCGTCGCGCGCGGCAAGCTGGAAGGCCCGGCCCTCCGCGACGCCATGAACGCCAGCGTCTATCGTGCGCTCGTCAATCCCGCGGGTAACGGTTGGTTCTGACGGTGTCGCATTCGACGAGCAATCATCCCCGCCGCATTCCGGCGGGGATATCGCTCGCCCTTCTCTTTCTCCTCGCCATGCCCGCGTGCACGGTGAACGTCCGGCGCTACGCCTTCAACGCCGCACTCGAAAACCAGAAGCACATCGACAAACTGCGCATCGGCCAAACGTTGTCCGAGGTCGAACGAATCATGGGCAAAGGCCCGGAACGCCGCAACGCCCACGTCCGCTTCGACGGCATCTCGATCGAGGAATGGAGCTACATCACCGACTACGTCCGCCGCATGGACACGACCATCACGTTCGTCGGCGGCAGAGTTGATGAGATTCGCGCGGCGCCGTGGGAGTCGGATTGATGTGGCACAGACACTCATGTCTGTGCGATCCTGCCGCGCTCAAACCGAGCGAAGGAGGACATCATGAGCAAACACCACGAGGACCACTGCTTTTGAAGTAAGCAGCAAACGCCGCAAAGGCTATCCCTCCGAAACGCGCGTCAAACGCGGAGTGCGGATCGTCCACGGCGACAAGGAGCTGCTCGAGAAACTAGGCCGCAACGACCCCTGCCCCTGCCGCTCCGGGAGGCGTTTTCAAGAACTGCTGCATGCAGTCCGGCCACTACGACGGCACCCTCCGAGACCACTACTTTCCGCTGACACCAACCGCCGGGCCCTCGGGCCCGGCGAGCGGAAGCGCAACTCATTTCGACGACCGTCGAATATGCCCCTGCGCTGTCGTCGTAAATGTCCGCCAGCTCAACGATGCGGGCATGTCCCGATTGTTGACTGTGCGCATATAGCTGACCGCTGCCTCGTCCGCATTCAGACGCAGCAGATGAAAATCCCAAGCTTCGATCCAAATGCCGTCGAAGTCGGAGCCGGAATCCAGCGACGACAGAATCACCGTCTCTTCGAGCTGCGACACACGCCATTTGCCCGGTTTCACTTCTATCCAATCGCGATATTTCATGAAAACACGTGGCTGGCCTTGTCCGATAACGATCCTCACATCGGTCGACGCATCGGCGGCAGAGACCGGACCGCTCTTCGACCATTTCACTGCGCCGCTCCACTCGCCTGAAAAGTCGGTATCGGCCCGAGGTAAACACTGCAACTGCTCTTTCGTCTTTTTGACTTTCTCGAAATCCGCGAGTGCCGGTTTATAGCCACCGCACGCAGAGAGGATCATGAGCTGCGTAACCCGCGCGCGATCCGCCGTTTGCCCCTTGTTCGCCAGGAGTCGCGCAAGAACATAGGCGGCGCCTGCGTGGCCGGACGCGACTGCTTTCTCGAGCCACATTGACGCTTCCTGCGAAACTTCACCCTTCGCCGAATTCAGCAAAATGGCTCCCATCGCGTACTGCGCGCCCGGCACGCCCTGACCCGCCGACCCCGAACAAGCAGCGAGCGCCTCCTTCGGCTCCGTCTTCGGATTGCTCGCCGCCTCGGTGCAGCGCGAATAGGCGGCAGCATCGACCTCATCAGCTGCGAATGCCGTTCTGACGACGGCGATGGACAGAAGAGCAGCGACACGAAGGATCATTCGCCGATGATAAGGGACGACACACAGCGATGTGCAATGCCACGGCGCTTATTCTCGGCCCTACTCCTTCACAAGCTCCACTCTCCGGTTCTGCGCGCGTCCGGACACCGTCGCGTTCGTTGCGGCCGGCTGGGTGGAGCCGAGGCCGGCGGGGGTGAGGCGGGCGTCGGCGATGCCGGCGGTGACCAGGTACGCTTTCACCGAGGCGGCTCGCTTCGCGGAGAGATCGTTATTGTGGACGTCGTTGCCGCTGGAATCGGTGTGGCCTTCCACGCGCAGCTTCCAGTCAGGCTTCGCCTTCATGAGGGTGGTGATCTTGTCGAGCGTCGGTTTGGATTCCGGCTTGATGATGTCGGAGTCGGTGTCGAAGTTGATGCCGTAGATGCGTGTGCGGCCGAGCTCTTCGAGATCTTTCGTCATCTGCGCTTCGGCGCCCGTACCGGACCAATGCGGGCAGGAGCCGACCTCGTTCGAAATCTTGGTTCCGTTCCACACGCTGCCGTTCGCGTCGCTCTGACCTTCGTACCACCAGAGGCCGAACATCTGCTTGCCGTCGGGACTGAAGACCATGAGGGCCGGGCCGTTCTTGTCCTTCCCCTCGCTCCACATGAACTTCATGACGCGCCCTTCGATCCCGCCATTGAGGAGACCGTCGCCGTGCTCGTAGCAGCCGGTCACCGACGTTCCCTCCTGTTTGAGATGGAACTTGCCGTAGTTAGTTTCATAGGTTCCGCTGGCATCGGCGAAGGGCGTCTGCGTGAGCTGCTTGCCGAAGCCGCGGATCTCCATCAGCTCGATGTACTGCGGCGATCCGTGATTGTTCTTCACCACGACACGCAGCCAGCGTCCGGGGACCTGCACTGATACAGGAAAGCTCTGGTTGTCCGCTTTGTCCTGCAACGAAACCGCGGCGATCTGCTGAAAGCCGGACGTGGCGCTCGTGTCGGACATCTCGACGGCGATGTCTTTCGCACCTCGTCCGTCGCCGTCGATGCTGGCGGTATCGAAGGAGAGCCGATCGAGTTGCGTCCGCTCCGGGAGTGCAATCACGATCGTCTGCGGCGCGATCGAATTCTCGGGCGTAGCCCAACCGCTTGTTGCCTTGTCGTCGAGCAGCCAGAAGGCTGACCACCCTTCGGAGTACTCCTGCGGCTTCTGGACGATGAGCGCGCCGGAAGAGAAGGAGAGCAGACTCGGCGTCTCGGCGGTTGCCGCTGTAGTTGTCGATGCAGTCGCGGTCGATGCTGCCGTCGCGGTTGCGGCAGTGCTGGTGGATGCTGGAACCGCCGCCTCCTTCTTTCCACAGGCGAAAACGACAACGGCAAGAAAGACGGCGAGCAGTCTGCGCATGCGCGGATTATAGGGAGAGGATCACCGATCCCGTTTTCTCATCGCGATGTAGACCGCGGCGTCCCAGGCGTTGTGGATGCCGATCAGCAGGAGCAGCAGCGCCGTTGCGGCGACGACGTAGAGCGCTCCCACTTCGTACCGGTACGCTGCGATTCCGCTGACGAAGAGGCTCAGGTATGCGACTGACGGAAGGGCGATGTGCCAGATGCGGTCCTCGAATACGGGCTTGTAGTGCATCTCCTTGCCGAAGCGGAGCATGACGATCGTGGCGTAGACAATTCCGGCCAAGCCCTCCGCGGCCAAACACGCGGCCAGTGAGGCGGGCGTTTGCCGCGGCACGCAGAGGATCGCCGCGATCAGCAGCGTTGCGCAGAAGTGAACGACCGTCGGCGTGGCGAAGACATCGGATCCGGTGCTGAGCCCCTCGGTATCCGCGCTCAGCGCGACCACTACGAACTGCAGTCCCGTCAACGCCGCGGCGGATGATCCGACGATGACGTAGAACGATTCCCACTCACCTGCGATGGTCATGCGGCGCCTCCTGCGAAGTCCGGCATTATCACTTTTTCGCGAAGCCGATCTCGCGTGCGCTGCTCGGGGATGGCGCAAGAAGCGCGCGTAGCGCCTTGAACATTTCGCCCAGGTCGTCGTCGTGATCGGTCACTCGCCGTTCGAGGGCGTCGAGGCGCTTCGCGATCTCGGCGTGCCCGCGGGCGTACGCGCGCAAGCGAACGAAGGCGCGGATCACGAAGACGCTCATCTCGACGGCACGCGGGCTGTTCAAAACGGTGGCCGCCATGAGGGCGCCGTGCTCGGTGAATGCCCAGGGGAGATAACGCCGGCCGCCGCGCCCCTTCTTTGAGGTCACAGTTTGTGACCTCAAACCGTCGACCTCCTTCGCAGTGAGAACAAACCGGAAGTCCTCCGGAAACCGGCCGCAATTTCGGGTGACGGCCTGATTGAGCACCTTTGTGGGGACACCATAGGCAGCAGCGAGATCCATGTCGAGCATCACGCTCTGCCCGCGAATCTCAACAATCGGAGGATCGGGTGGTTGCGGCGCGAGCATCTTCCTCCCGGATGCAGAGCGTTTCGTTCTTGTCGTCATGCCACAGGTATACCTCGGATACCGGGCGCCCCCGAGGCGCCTCGATCATTCCTGAGGCGCGTCCTCAACCCTCTCTACAGGCGGTAGCGAAAGCTTCCGTGCTGAGTGCGATGGGAAGTGAGCGGTTCAATTCGGGAGGTGATCACAACCTGTGACCACCTCTGCCTTGAGGTCACAGTTTGTGACCTCAAAGACCGGACTCAGAGTGCGCCGTACGGACGGCCCTATCATTAGTCGAGATCGTGCGCGTCTCTCTCTTCGTTGTTGCAATAGTCATTGCCCCAGCCCTTCGCGCAAGCGACTACGTCCCTGACTCCGCCTGCGCGAGGTGCCATCAAGCGAAGTACGCGTCGTATCAGGGCGTGGGGATGGCGCAGTCGATGCGGCGGCCGGCTGCGGATGTGCTGATCGAGGACTTTCGCCACGCCCGGTTTTTTCATAAGCCATCGCAGAGTTGGTTCGAGATGGGTTGGAAGGATGGGCGACTGCTCTTCCGGCGATGGCAGGTCGATGCGAGTGGACATCGCATCAACGAAATCGAGCAGCAGGTCGATTGGATCGTCGGATCAGGACATCGATCGCGCGTCTATCTTTATCGGACGCCGAGCGGCGGGCTGTTTCAGCTGCCGGTCGCGTGGTATTCGCAAGAGAAGGCGTGGAGGATGGCGCCGGGGTACGACCGCGCAGACCACGACGGCGTCACGCGCTCGGTGCGACGCGAATGTATGTTCTGCCACAACGCGTATCCGGAAGTGTCCGCGGATGCACACTGGTCGCCGCAGCGCTTTCCGGCGGTGATGCCCGAGGGGACCGGATGCCAGCGGTGTCATGGGCCGGGCGCGAAGCATGTGGATGCGGCGCTGGATGGCGACGGAAACGCGGCGGTGCGCGCCGCCATCATCAATCCCGCGCGGCTTCCGCCGGCGTTGCGCGACGCCGTCTGTTTTCAATGTCATCTGCAGCCGGCGGTGGCGATGATCGGTCCGCGGCGTTTCGAGCGCGGCGATTTTTCCTTTCGTCCCGGCGAGGCGCTTTCGGATTACATGCTGCACGTCGACATCGACGAGCCGGGACATCCGCGCGATCAGCGCTTCGAGATCAATCATCACGCGTACCGATTGCGGCAGAGCCTCTGCTACATCAAGGGCGGAATCACCTGCAGCACCTGCCACGATCCGCATCAGCCGCTGAAGAAAGATCCGCGGCTCGCCAACATCGTCTCCATCTGCCTCGGATGCCACACGCGGCACACGGCGTCGAACGATTGCGTGCGCTGTCACATGCCGTCGCGCCGCGCGCAGGACGTCGTGCATGTGGTGATGACGGATCACAAGATTCAGCGTCGGCCGCTCGCGAATCTCACCGCGCCGATCGCCGAGCATGAATCGACGATCGATCGCGTCGAGTTTCTCGACCGAGCCAGCGCACCAGAGGGGACGTTGGGCGCGTTGTACAAAGCTGTCGCCGTCCTCCGCACGACGCCGCTCGATTCGGACGCGGCGAATTTTCTCGGCAAGCATCTCGACGCCACGCCGTCGATCGTGCCGTGGCTCGATCTCATCGCCGCGCAATTGCAGCAACGCCAGTTCGCCGCAGCCCTCGCGGCGATCGGAGTAATCGGCGTGACCGATCCCCGCGTTCGCAGCTGGCGCGGAACGGCGCTGACGGGAACAGGATCAATCGCCGAGGGCATCGCCGACCTGCGCGCGGCGATGGAGGCCGATCCCGGCATTCCCGAGTTCCAGCTCAACTACGCCGAGGCGCTGCATCGAACCGGACACGACGCCGAGGCGTTGCCACCATTGACGCGAGCAATCGAACTGCGTCCGAACCTCGTCGCCGCATTGATGCTGCGCGCCGACGTGCTCACCGCACTCGGCCGCGAGGCTGACGCGATCGCCGATCGACGGCGAGCGCAGGCGATCGATCCGCGTCAGTCTCAGAAGAAGTAGTGGTTCAATCCATCACTCAAGTCGTGGATGCTCGCGGCCGGAACGCTGGCGTCTCGCCGGCTGGCCCGGCTGCGTCTCGCTGCCGCGCGTACGCGGACGCAAGTTACGTGACGCGACGCGTCACAGGACGCAGGCGCGGGACGCCTGCGGGCCAGCCGGCGAGACGCCAGCGTTCCGTTGCGTTGCCGCGGATCGCGCTAAAGAAGGTCATTCGGTGGTTCAATCTTCGCTAACAAACCCGCAATGGCTAACGATCACACCTACGAAGTTTTCTCTCCTGAGCACGGCGTCCCGATCAAAGCGTGGACGCGCGGCGTGCCGGTTGAGGACGCGGCGAAGCAGCAGTTGTTGAACATCGCCTCGCTTCCGTTCATCTACCGCTGGATCGCGGTGATGCCGGACGTGCATCTCGGCAAAGGGGCAACGGTCGGCAGCGTCATTCCGACGACCAAGGCGATCATTCCGGCAGCGGTCGGCGTCGATATCGGCTGCGGAATGATGGCCGTGCGGACGTCGCTCAACGCGCGCGATCTGCCGGACGATCTTCATGCGCTGCGCAGCGTCATCGAGCGCGCCGTTCCGCACGGGCGGACCGACAACGGCGGACGGAACGATCGCGGTGCGTGGCGTCAGCCGCCGGCGCGCACTGCGGCGGCGTGGGCGAATCTCGCGCCGAAGTACAACGAGATCGTGGAGAAGCATCCGCGCCTCGGGCGCGGCAACGACTCCAACCACCTCGGCACGCTCGGCACCGGCAATCACTTCATCGAAGTCTGCCTCGATGAGTCGCAGAACGTCTGGATCGTGCTGCACAGCGGCTCCCGCGGCGTCGGCAATCGCATCGGCCAGTTCTTCATCGAGCTCGCCAAGAAAGACATGCGCAAGTTCATGATCAATCTGCCGGACCAGGACCTCGCGTATCTGCCGGAAGGCACCGAAAACTTCAATGACTACGTGACCGCGGTGCAGTGGGCGCAGTCGTACGCGATGACCAATCGCGTGCTGATGATGGAGGAGATCCTCGACGCGATTCGCGCCGCGAACCTGCTGCCGCCGTTCAGCGCCGACGCCGAGGTCGTGAACTGCCATCACAACTACGTGGCGGTGGAAGAGCACTACGGTCAGCGCGTTTTCGTGACGCGCAAAGGCGCCGTGCGCGCGGGCAAAAACGACCTCGGCATCATCCCGGGCAGCATGGGCGCGAAGTCGTTCATCGTGCGCGGCAAGGGAAATCCGGAGAGTTTCGAAAGCTGCAGCCACGGCGCGGGACGGGCCATGTCGCGCACCGCCGCAAAGAAGCGCTTCACGATCGAGGACCACATGCGCGCGACCGAGGGCATCGAGTGCCGCAAGGACGCGGACGTCATCGACGAAACGCCCGCCGCGTACAAATCGATCGATGCCGTCATGGCGGCGCAGAGCGATCTCGTCGACGTCGTTCATACGCTGAAGCAGGTCGTCGTCGTGAAAGGATGACCGGCATGCCGGATACCTTTGACGTCATCGTCATCGGCGGCGGGACGGCCGGACTGGTGACGGCATCCGGCTGCGCGCGCCTCGGGCGCAAGGTTGCGTTGATCGAGCGTGAGAAGCTCGGCGGCGATTGTCTTTGGACCGGGTGCGTACCGACGAAAGCGCTCGTGGCGACGGCGCGGCTCATTCATCAGATGTCGCACGCGGATGCGTATGGGCTCGAACGGCAGGAACTGCGCGTCACGCCGAAGGCGATCATGGATTCGATGCGCGCACAGCGGCATGCCATCGAACATCACGATGATCCGGCGAAGTTTCGCGCACTCGGCATTGAGGTGATCTTCGGCAATGCGAAGCTCGCGTCGCGCAGCCAAGTCGATGTTGATGGACGCAGGCTCGCGGCGAAGGACATCGTCATCGCCACTGGCACGCGCACGGCTGTGCCGCCGATCGAGGGACTCGCGGAACACGGTTTTCTCGATCACGCCAGCTTCCTGAATCAGGACGCTTTCCCCGCCTCGCTTCTCATCCTCGGCGGCGGCGCGATCGGAATCGAGTTCGCGCAGATGTTCCGCCGCTTCGGCAGCGACGCCGTGGTCGTTGAGATGGGCGAAAACATCATCCACACGGAAGACGCAGATGTCATCGACCGCGTTCGGAAGATGCTGACCGAGGAAGGGATCGTGATTCGTAGCGGCTGGAAGGCGACGTCGGTGCGCGTCGACAGCGGCAAGAAAGCCGTTCGCATCGAGAACGCGCTCGGCGAAACGATGGAGCTGCGCGCCGACGAAATCTTCGTCGCCAGCGGACGCCGCGCGAATACGGACAACCTCGGACTCGAAGCCGTCGGCGTGAAAACCGATCGGGGGTTCATCACGGTCGACAAATACCTGCAGACATCCGTCCCGCGCATCTGGGCCTGCGGCGACGTTCATGGCGGCATGCAGTTCACGCACGTGGCGGCATACGAGGCGGTGAAACTCGTGCGCAACATGCTTTTTCCGGGACGCTCCGCCGTGACGTATGACGACATCCCGTGGGGGCTCTACACCGATCCCGAGGTTGGGCACATCGGGATGACGGAATCCGAAGCCAGGAGAAAGCATGACGGCGTTCGGACGTACAGCGTGGAAATGATCGAGGTCGACCGCGCCGTCGTCGATCGCACCACGACCGGATTCCTCAAACTCGTCTGCGACAAACGAGGGCGCATCCTCGGCGCTCACGCGCTCTGCGCCAACGCGTCGACGCTCATCGAAACGCTGGTCCTGGCGCGCAAGAAGAAGGTGACCGTGGCGCAGCTCGCGCAACTCGTTTCGCCGTATCCGTCGCTCGCGGACGCGCTGCAGAAAGCGGCCTCGCTGTACTACCAGGACGTAGCGAATGGCTGGCTCGGATCGGTGGGCAAATGGATCGCGAAGCGGTCGCAGTAGCGCAGCGGGAACGGCATTGGCACTAGAATCCGCGTTCGGAGGCAACATGAAAAAACTGATGGTGATCCCGTTCGCGCTCGTTTTCGCGGCATGCGCGCATAGCAGAGGACCGGTGGCGATGGCCACCCTCGACTCCACGAGCGGCTCAACGGCGAAAGGGACCGTCCACTTTCAGGATGTTGGCGAGAGCGGCGTCGAAGTCGTCGCCGATCTGACCGGCGTTCCGCCCGGCGTTCACGGATTCCACGTTCACGAAAAGGGCGACTGCGGCAACAACGCCACCAATGCCGGCGGCCACTTCAATCCGACCACGATGGTTCACGGCGCGCCCGATGCCGTTTCGCATCACGCCGGCGACTTCGGCAACGTCACCGCGGACGACAAGGGTGAAGTCCACGCTCGGTTCACCACGCATTCGATCACGATCAACACCGGCGCGAATGCCGTGGTCGGCCACGCAGTCGTCCTGCACGGCAATCCCGACGATCTCGTCTCGCAGCCGGCCGGCAATGCCGGACCGCGCATCGGATGCGGCGTCGTGACGCTGATGAATATGGCAAGCGGTGCCGAAGGTTTTTCGGGTGGTCCGCACCGTAGCGGCATGTAGTGAAGACTGAGCTCACACAACTCACCGGAGAAAACTCATCATGAAGCGTATTGCGATCATCGCGCTCGTCCTGCTGCCCCTCGCTTGTGCAAGTCACCGCGCCGGCACGAACAAGAGCACATCAACGCCCGGCCACGGCGCGATCAAGCTGACCATCACGCCGAATCCGGTCGTAGCCATGAGCGTCGGCGGATTCACCTACGAGTTTCCGTTCGACGCGGTGATCAGGGAGACCGGCGGTCATCCCGTCACCATCGAGCGCGTGACCGCGAACGTCTTCGCTGCCGGCGGAATCCCCGTGGCCACCGAGTCCTTCGACGCCGCAAAGATCCAGTCCCTCGGCTTCGCCACCGCGGTCCCGGCGAAGGGAGAGATTCACTACCACTTCGCGCCACGCAAAGACGTCCCCGACGCGCCCCTCTTCACGTCCGTCTATGGCGACATCCGCGTGGAAGGCATCGACGACAACGGCTCTCGCACGACCACGACCACGCCCGTCTCGGTCCAGAAGTTAGGAGGCAAGCGGTCCGTTCCATAGAATTGCAGCCATGACTGACGACAACCTCAAACGGCTGCTGGAAGCGAACGCCGCGCGCATCGAGAGCGCCATCGACGGCAAGACCAACGCCATCGAGCAGCGCATGGACCTCGGTTTCGCCGACACGCAGGCGATGATCAAGTTCTCCCACGCCGAGCTCGATCGGCGCGTGCGCTACATGGAGCAGACGCTGCAAACGCTGGAAGACCGCTTCGTGGGGTTACAGACGCGCGTCGATCGGCTCGAAGAGGCGACGAAAATCGAAAACTAGGCTTCGAGGTTCAGGCAGTGAAGCTTGCCAAAGCACAGACAAGAGTGTCTGTGCCACACTGGCTCCCCGTCGAGCGACATTCCTCCAAGTACCAGCGATCGGTGTGGCACAGACACTCTTGTCTGTGCTGGTGAGGCTCGGCGCGCCGGATAATTCACTCCACCCATTTCGCGATGAACAGATTCATCTCATGCCCTTCCGGCTGCGCGCGGCTGGAGGCCCAGATCAGGTACTGGCCATCCGGACTGAAGACGCAGAAGCCGTCGAAGCCGGGCGCGGTGGTGATGCGCTCCAATCCCTGACCGTCTTTGCCGACCGTCCAGAGATCGAAGTCGAATCCCTTCGCATTCACGTTCGACGCGAAGATGATCCGCTTGCCGTCGTTCATAAAGTACGGACAGAAATTCGCGGCGCCGTTGCTCGTGATCTGACGCTGATTCGTGCCGTCGGCGTTCATCACGAAGAGTTCCATGTGCAGCGGCTTGACGAGATCCTTCGCCAGCAGCGCACGGTCTTCGACGAGCGCCGGACCGGTCGGATGATTCGCGCGCCAGACGATCTGCGTGCAGTCGGCGTTGTAGAACGCGCCGCCGTCGTAACCGGGTGTGTTCGTCAGCCGCTTCACTTTTCCTGACGCGGCATCCATCTCGTACAGATCGAGATCGCCGTCGCGCATCGAGGTGAAGATCGCCTTCCCGCCCTGATGGCACCACGTCATCTCCGCGTCGTAGCCGGCCGTGGCCGTGATCTTCTTCGCGTTCGTTCCATCGACATTCGCCTCGACGATGTCGAAGCTCGAATAGACCGGCCAGACATATCCCTTCGACATATCGGGCCGGGGCGGACACTCCGGCGCGCCGCCTTCGGTCGTCGCATAGACGATCCGATCGCCCTGCGGATACTTGAAGTAGCCGCACGTCGTCCGCCCCTTGCCGCTCGACACCAGCTTCGTCTCGCCGGTGGCGAGATCCATCGTGTACTCCTGGTCGCATCCCGCGCCGGGCCGTGTTGCCTGAAAGATGATCTTCGTCCCATCCGGAGTGAAATACGCCTCGGCATTTTCTCCGCCGAACGTGAGCTGGCGAATGTCTTTGAGGTGCTTCTCGCCATCGAACGTCTTCTCGTACGGCTTGCCCGCTTTGATGACGAGCGACGAAACTTTCGGCGCGGCCGCGGGTGCAGCGCCGCCGCCGCGCGTGGTCAGCGTTGTGCGCAACGTTTTCCGCTCGCCACTACGCACGACGATGATGTCGACCGTGTCGCCGGGCTTGTGATCCTGCAGCGCGTACGACATGTCGTAGAGATTCTCGATACGCGTTCCGCCGATCGACACGATGCGGTCCTTGCCGCGAATCCCCGCTTTGTCCGCGGGCGAGCCGGGACGCACGTCGGCGAGGAGAACGCCGCCGGTGGTCTCGCCCATCGCGCTGTAGTCGGGGACCGAGCCGAGGTAGGCGCCGTAGCCGCGCGAATCGCCTTCCATGGCGGGGGCGGAAGCGGCGCGCGCGTACTGCGGCGTCACGCGTCCCGAGCCGAGGTGCATCATCACACTCGTCCCAAAATCGACGACGTGCTCCATGCCTTCGTAGTTGAGGCTCTCCGCCACATCCTCGGGCGTGTGATAGCGATCGTGCGCGCCTGTGAAAAAGTGCAGCACCGGAATCTGCTTCGCGTAGAAGCTCGTCTGATCGGACGGCCCGTAGCCGTCGCCGCTCGACGTGACGTTGATCTTCGCGAACGACGTGGCCGTGTCGACGACCTCTTTCCATTGCGGCGCGGAATCGGATCCAAATACGATCAGCCGGTTGTCGCGCATCATCCCGACCATGTCGAGATTGATCATGGCCACCACGCGCGGAATCAGCGGCGAGTGGCCGACGAACCATGACGATCCGGCCAAGCCCACTTCCTCACCGGAGAAGAGCGCGACGACGATCGTGCGCCGGTTGGTGACGTCGGCCAGCTGCGTCTTCAGCCGCTCGGCGATCGCCATCACCGCGGCGTCGCCGGACGCGTTGTCATCGGCGCCGGGATGGATGGCGTGTTCGTTCGGCTTCATCGAGCCCTGACCGCCGTAGCCGAGGTGGTCATAGTGCGCGCCGAGGACGACGACTTGGTTGGCGAGAGCGCCACGGCCGGGAAGAATGCCGGCGATGTTCTCCGCATCGACGAACTGCGGCTTCACATCGGCGACGCCGCTGATGCGCGCGTCGAGAACGCGCGAACGCGGCTTCAGATCGGCGTCGACACTTTTCTGCCACGCTGTCAGATCGCCCACCCACTTCTCCGCGACCGACGTCTTGACCTGCAGCACCGGGATTCCGGCCGGGCTCTCCGGACCGTCGTTGACGAGCGGCGGAACCTTGTCCTTCCCCTCGTCCTGCAGCGGACCGGTTGAGAAGATCACCGCGACGGCGCCGCGTTCGCGCGCCTGCAAAACCTTGTAGCGCATGGCCGACCAGCGGCTCGGCTTGCGGCCATCGAACTTCGAGGCGTCGTCCTTCTCCTGCGGCTCGTAGCGCAGCATCACCGCGACTTTTCCCTTCAGATCGATGCCGTCGAAATCGTTGTAGCCGATCGGAGTGGCGTCGATGCCGTAACCGACGAACGCGACCGGCCCCGCGAACGCGCCCGCGCTCGAGAATCCGAGCGGAGTCCAGTCGCCGTCCGCGACGCCTTCGAGTTTGTTGCCGTTGCCGAGCGCGACGCCGGTCTTGATCGGGAACTGCTGCCTGTAGGATTTTTCGAACGCCGGGTTGAGCCCGATGCCTTTCAATCGTCCTTCGATGTAGTCGGCCGCTTTGTGGATTCCGTTCGTGGCGATTCCGCGGCCCTCGGTTGCCGGCGCCGCGAGAAAGGTGACGTCCTTCCGTAGCTGCGGTTCATCGGCAAACGCGACAGAAGACAAGAGTATCGATGCGACGGCGAGGCGGCAGACGTTCATTGTGGGGGCCTTTCGGACGGCGAGTTGCATCATTCTAAGCGCGGCACGGCTGTCGCACACGACGACTCGCAGCACATTTCGCGAAGCTTTGGAGTGCGGTGGCGACCGAGCCACCGCTTTGGGAGGGAGGAGGACGAGAGTCATCACGATGATCGCGCAAGCATCACACGCCGCGTGTTGTCAGGCTTCCACCGCCCTCCCAAAGCGGTGGCTCGGTCGCCACCGCACTCCAAAGTGCTTCGCACGAAAAAGGGCCACAGCATGACAATCAATCCAATCGCACTTGTGACCGGCTCCAGCCGCGGCATCGGCTTCGAAGTGGCGAAGCAACTCGCCGCGCGCGACTATCGCATCATCGTGACGAGCCGCAGCGAAACGACCGCGGCCGCCGCCGCGGCGAAAATCGGCGGCGACGCCATCGCGCATGCGCTCGATACCTCCGATGCAGCTTCCATCCGCGAGCTTGCCGCGTGGATCAAGGGGGAGTTCGCCCAACTCGACGTCGTCGTCAACAACGCGGCGATTCTGCTCGGCCAGGAGATGACGATCCTCGATACGCCGCCGGAAACGTTCGAAAAAACGTTGCGCACGAACGCGCTCGGTCCGCTGCTGGTCACGCAGGCCGTCGCGCCGCTCCTCCGCCGCAGCAAGGCCGCGCGCGTCGTCAATGTCTCCTCGGGTGCGGGACAGATTTCGTCGATGACCAGCTACGCGCCCGCCTACTCGATTTCGAAGGCGACGCTGAACGCGATCACGGTCATGCTCGCGCACGCGCTGCCGCACGCGCGCGTGAACTGCGTCGATCCCGGATGGGTGCGCACCGACATGGGCGGGCGGAACGCCACGCGCAGCGTCGAGGAGGGCGCGGAGACGATCGTCTGGCTGGCCACGTTGCCCGACGACGGACCGACCGGCGGCTACTTCCGCGACCGCCGCCCCATCGCATGGTGATGGTAATCTTCGCCGCGTTTTTGCGGAGCTGACGACCATGCCCGGACCGATCACGGAGTTCATCCAACACCACTATCGCCACTTCAACGCGGCGGCCCTGCGCGCGGCCGCGGACGACTACATCAAGCACCTCGACGGCGGCAACAAGATGCTGGTCACGCTGGCCGGCGCGATGTCGACGGCGGAGCTGGGCATCTCGCTCGCCGAGATGATCCGGCGCGACAAAGTCCACGCGATCTGCTGCACCGGCGCGAATCTCGAGGAGGACATCTTCAACCTCGTCGCGCACGATCACTACGAACGCGTTCCGCACTACCGCTACCTCTCAGCCCAGGATGAAAAGGCGCTGCTCGACCGGCACATGAACCGCGTCACCGACACCTGCATCCCCGAGGGCGAGGCGATGCGCCGCATCGAATCGGCGGTGCTCAAGCATTGGGTTCAGAAGGACATGGAAGGCCGGCGCCTCTTCCCGCACGAGTTCATGTACGAGATCCTCCGCGACGGTTCGATCGCCGAGTCCTACCAGATCGATCCGAAGAATTCGTGGATGATCGCCGCCGCCGAAAAAAACCTCCCGATGTTCGTTCCCGGCTGGGAGGACTCGACCCTCGGCAACATGTACTCCGGCCACTGCATCTCCGGCGACGTGAAGAACGTGCACACGGTCCGCACCGGCATCGAGTACATGATCGAGCTTGCCGACTACTATACGAAGACCTCGGCGTCCGGCACGATCGGCTTCTTCCAGATCGGCGGCGGCATCGCCGGCGACTTCCCCATCTGCGTCGTCCCGATGCTCCACCAGGACCTGCAACGCACCAACGTCCCGCTCTGGGGCTACTTCTGCCAGATCAGCGACTCGACCACAAGCTTCGGTTCCTATTCAGGAGCGGTTCCCAACGAGAAGATCACCTGGGGCAAGCTCGGCGTCGACACACCAAGCCACGTGATCGAATCGGACGCGTCGATCGTGGCGCCGCTGATGTTCGCGTACGTTTTGGGGTGGTGAAGTTGGCTCGAGAGCCAGAGTACGGGGCGAATTGCTCAAGATGGAGTTACGCCGCCCGCTCTCACCACCTCAGCGAGAGAGATGGAGCGATTCGCCGACTTTGTTCGCAAAATCTCTTAGAAACCCAGATTCCTCTTCAACTTGAGTCTCCGCTCTGTCAGCGCAATGAGCGGCGGGGAGTTCTGTACGTAGTCTGCAAACCAATCAAACGCCGACTGATTCCACGCTTCTTTGTGGTCTCCCGTGTTCCACCACTCCACGAGAAGGTACTGATTGACCGACGGACTTCGCACACCGAAGTCCACGGAGTAACCAGGCCTGAGATCACCAGAGTCTGTAATTGACCCAGACGAAAAGTGAATATGGAGCTCCAATGTTTCTTGCGCATGATGGCAGGTGGCACGGAGAGCTACTGAATCGCCAAAAGTGAGCGTCCACTCCGGGCGCAACTGTTGGATCAGGTCCTGAAACTTTGCAAAAGCCTTGGCTCTTTTCTCTCGTAGCTCCCGTACCTCGCGGCTCGGTCCGAACAAGCCCATTGTTCGCCTCCCTTTGCAAATACGCCTTCGGAAACCAGTCTGCTTCTTTTTGTAGCTTGACGACCAACGGCGGAATGGTGGCCGATTATAGGCCGCGCGTACAAGGAACCACGATTCAGATAATGTTCTTGTATGTGATGGACCACCGAGACATAGAGAACACAGAAGGATTTCTCTGTGCCCTTTGTGTCTCCGTGGTTGAAATGATTTTCTACTGCAGCGCCAGCGAAACCTTCGTCCCGTTCGTCGCCACGCCATCCTGAACCGCATGCGGATCGGACGGATTTTTCGTCAGCGGGTCACCGTCGGAGTCGATGCGGGCTTCGATGCGGACGGTGGCGGGGAGGGGCTGGCCCATCATCGAGTCGGCGGTGCTGAGGTCGATGTCGAGGGGAAAGGTTGGGCCGGCGATTCGTTTGACGGCGGCGGGTGGACCGGCGGTTTGGCCGGCGGCGCGAGCGATCACGAAGAGGACGGCGTTCGGCGACGGCGCGGCTCCGGCGAGGGTCAGCGTTACGTGGACCGACGGACCGGAGGCGGGAGTTGGCGACGCGGCCGCGGTGGCAGGCGCCGGATTCTTTGCCTGCTCTTTCATTTTCGCCAAGACGTCGTCGAGGCGCGCCTTCTGTTCGGGATGCCGGCGCGTGGCTTCGGCGATCTGTGCTTCGGCCTCAGCCGTCTTTCCGCGCTGGATGTTGTCCCACGCCAGGGCGACGTAGGCGTCGAGGAGTTGCGGGTCGGATTTGATCGCGTGCTGCAACATCTCGGCGGCGGGATCGCGCTGGCCCATCGACATGCGCACGAGCGCCTGATACGTTAGCGCGCGGGCGTCGTCCGGAGTGCGCGCCAGGATGAACTTCGTCTGTTCGAAGACGCCCATCAGGTTTTCGCGTTCGAGGTAGGCCTTGGCGAGCTGATTGCGCATCTCCAGATCGTCGGGCGATTTCGCAACTGCGGCTTCGATCTGTTGCAGCGCGGGATCGGACTGCTGCGGCTGTTGCGACTGCGGCGCGGACGCCATCGGAGACGATGCGTTGTCCGTTTTCGGCGTGGCCTT
>DASYJY010000245.1:0-46208 GCA_035995985.1 Thermoanaerobaculia bacterium
CTCTCCTGCTTGTTCTTTTTACTTGGACGAAAGCTGGTTTCGTTTCTTTTAGATTCGTTGTGTCGTGCCCGCGGACTTCGCGATCACTTCTTCCGAGATTGTCTTTGGTGCAGGCTCGTAAGCCTTGAACTGCATCGTGTAGCTGGCGCGTCCCTGCGACATCGAGCGCACCTGGGTTGCGTAACCAAACATCTCCGACAGCGGCACATGGGCCTTGATGACCTTCGCGCCGGCGCGCTCTTCCATCGCCTGAATCTTGCCGCGGCGGCGGGAGAGATCGCCCATCACGTCGCCGGCGTAGTCTTCCGGCGTCACGACTTCGACGTCCATAATCGGTTCGAGAAGGATCGGACCGGCTTTCTTTGCGCCTTCCTGGAAGGCCATCGAGCCGGCGATCTTGAACGCCATTTCGGACGAGTCGACGTCGTGGTACGAGCCGTCGTACAGGATCGCGCGGACGCCGGTGATCGGGTAGCCCGCCAGGATTCCGCGCTCGAGCGCTTCCTTGATGCCCTGCTCGGTCGGCTTGATGAACTCGCGCGGGACGGAGCCGCCGACCACTTCGTTGATGAACTCGAACCCGCCTTCCGGCATCGGCTCGAAGCGCATCTTGACGTGGCCGTACTGACCCTTACCGCCCGACTGCCTCACGAACTTGCCCTCGGCTTCCGACTTCCGCGTGATCGCTTCGCGATACGCGACCTGCGGCTTGCCGACGTTGGCGGCAACGCCAAACTCGCGAACCATGCGGTCGACGATGATCTCGAGGTGCAGCTCTCCCATCCCACGGATGATGGTCTGGTTCGTTTCAGGGTCCGTGTGGACCTTGAACGTGGGATCTTCCTGCATGAGCTTCGCGAGAGCGACGCCCATCTTTTCCTGGTCGACTTTCGTTTTCGGCTCGATGGCGACGGCGATGACCGGCTCCGGGAACGTCATCGTCTCGAGGACGATCGGCTTGTCACGGTCGCAGATCGTGTCGCCCGTGGTGACGCTGCGCAGGCCGACGGCCGCGCCGATGTCACCCGCCCACACTTCCTTGATCTCTTCGCGCTTGTTCGCGTGCATCTGCAGCAGGCGGCCGATACGCTCGGTGTTGCCCTTCGTCGTGTTGAGCACCGAGGTGCCCGACTCGACGTGGCCCGAGTAGACGCGGAAGAACGCCAGCTGTCCGACGAACGGGTCGGTCATGATTTTAAAGATGAGGGCGGCGAACGGCTCATCGTCCGAGGCCTTGCGCTCGATGAACGACTCATCGTCGGGATCGACGCCCTTGACCGGCGGGATGTCCACCGGAGACGGGAGGTAATCGACGACGCTGTCGAGCAGCGGCTGGACGCCTTTGTTCTTGAATGCGGAGCCGCACATGACCGGAGTGATCTTCTGAGCGATGGTCGCTTCGCGGATCGCTGCCTTCAACTCGGCAAGCTCAATCGGCTCGCCGGCAAGGTACTTCTCCAGCAGCTCGTCGTGCGTTTCGGCGATCGACTCGACGAGCTTCTCGCGGAGATGCTCGGCCTCTTCGCGGAGGGCCGCCGGAATCTCTTCGATCTCGTACTTCGCGCCGAGGGACTCGTCATTAAAGATCAGGGCCTTCATCAACACGAGGTCGATGACGCCACGGAACTTGTCTTCCGCTCCGATGGGGAGTTGAAGAGCAACTGCATTCTTTCCAAGCTTGGTGCGGATCTGGTTCACAACGGCTTCGAAGTTCGCGCCGATGCGGTCCATCTTGTTGATGAAGGCGATGCGCGGCACGCCGTACTTGTCGGCCTGGCGCCACACAGTCTCCGACTGCGGCTCGACGCCGCCGACGGCGCAGAAAACGCCGACCGCGCCGTCAAGGACGCGCAGCGAGCGCTCCACTTCGACGGTAAAGTCGACGTGGCCGGGTGTGTCGATGATGTTGACGCGATAGTCGCCCCAGAACGCCGTGGTGGCAGCGGACGTGATGGTGATGCCGCGCTCCTGCTCCTGGACCATCCAGTCCATGGTTGCAGTGCCGTCGTGCACCTCACCAATCTTGTGGGTGCGGCCGGTGTAATACAGGATGCGCTCCGTCGTCGTGGTTTTACCCGCGTCGATGTGAGCCATGATCCCGATGTTCCGCGTTTTTTCCAGTGGTACCTGACGTGGCATGACGTGACTTACCTTTTCGCGACCGACAACAAACGCTCAGCGAAGGCAGGCCGCCGCCGGGCGTTAAAAACTCAGATTGTTGGTTTTCCCGTTGCTCGGTCCGGAACCGCAGAACTCTTTCTGTGTTATCCGGTCGAGACGGAGCTACGGAAATCTCGATGGTGTTGCGGACTGCTTGCTGCGTGAAACTGGTAGAACTCAGACTACTCGAAAAATATTACCAGCGGTAGTGAGCGAACGCTTTGTTCGCTTCCGCCATCTTGTGCGTGTCTTCTTTCTTCTTGATCGCGTTGCCGCGGTTGTTGGCGGCGTCCATGATCTCGCCCGCCAGCTTGTCCATCATCGTCTTCTCTCCGCGGCTGTTGGCGTAGGAGATCAGCCAGCGGATGGCCAGCGCCGTACGGCGCGACGGACGGACTTCGATGGGGACCTGGTAGTTCGATCCACCGACGCGGCGGCTCTTCACTTCCAGCGCCGGCTTGACGTTGTCGACGGCCTTCTTGAAGAGCTTGATCGGATCGTCCTTGGCGCGGTCTTCGACCTTCTTCAGGGCGGAGTAGAACACGCGCTCAGCAACCGATTTCCTCCCCTGCGACATCAGGGAGTTGATGAACTTGGTCACGAGCTGGCTGTTATAGACGGGATCCGGCAGGATCTCGCGTTTCGGAACTTCTCTGCGTCTCGGCATCTGGATTAACCCTTCTTCGGCCGCTTGGCCCCGTACTTCGAGCGGCTCTGCATCCGCTTGGCGACACCGACCGTGTCGAGCGTTCCGCGGATGACGTGGTAGCGAACTCCCGGGAGATCTTTCACACGGCCACCGCGGATGAGCACGATCGAGTGCTCCTGGAGGTTGTGTCCGACGCCCGGGATGTAGGTCGTGACTTCGACTCCGTTCGTCAGACGAACGCGGGCCACCTTGCGGAGGGCCGAGTTCGGCTTCTTCGGTGTGGAGGTGTAGACGCGCGTGCAGACGCCGCGCTTCTGCGGGCTCGACTGCAGCGCCGGCGACTTGGTCTTGTACGCGACCTTGTCACGGCCTGCGGCGACGAGTTGGTTGATCGTTGGCATTCCTGTCCTATCCTTTTGAAGACACGTGGAGCGAAAGAGGACTCCCGCTGGGGGAAAAACCCGCGCACTCTAAGCGCGGCCGGAGCCGTTGTCAAGCGACATCAAGCCCCGCCGGCGACCTAACGGCGCCCTCCTAGCCTGTATTCCGCGATCACAGGGTAGGCGGAAACGGCCGCAGGTCCGTACAATTGCTTCATGCTCCAACCCGCTCAATTCTGGGACCGCGAGGTCACCGCTCCCGTAAACCCACCGTCGCACAGTTGGATGGCCCATCCCGACGTTCGTCACTACATCAATCGTTCGATTGGCGGACAGGAGGCGGATTGGCCGATGGACTGGTTCCAGCGGCGGTATCCAGGTCAGACCTTCGCGAACGTCCTCAGCATCGGATGCGGTTCCGGTGCGCTGGAACGCGATCTCGTCCGGCGCGGGATCGCGACTTCCGTGGAAGCTTTCGACGCCTCACCCGCGTCGATCGACCTGGCCCGAAAGCTGGCCGCCGATGAGGGCTTTTCCGGCGCCATCCACTATTCGATCGCCGATTTCAACGCGGTCACTCTCGAACGTTCGCGGTTCGACCTGATCTGCTTCCATCAGTCGCTGCATCATGTCGAGGCTCTGGAGCATCTTCTTCTGCAGGTCCGGCGCGCGCTGAAACCAGGCGGCATGTTGTACCTCGACGAATTCGTCGGCCCTTCTCGCACATTCTGGAACGAGTACACCGTCCGCTGGTATCGCGCGTTCTATCAGACGTTTCCCAGAAGCGTGCGCTACTTTGACCAGTTGGCGATCCCGATCCAGAAAGAGGACCCGTCTGAGGCAATCCGTTCCTCGGAGATTCTCTCGCGGCTGCTGATCGGGTTTTCGATCGAAGAGTTTCGAGGGTATGGCGGCAACATCATGGCCGTGCTCTTTCCCAATTGCGTGGTGGAGCAGCTGACGGACGAGCAGGTACGTACCATGATCGCGGCCGAGGAGTCGATGATCGGCGCCGGAGCACCGCACTTCCACGCGGTCATCGTGGCGCGGCCGAAATCGGGCACTGCATCCGTTCTTGCTGACTTGCGCTATCGGATCGAGCACAGCTTCCCATCGGTCACGGTGCCGCTTCGATCGCTGCTTCGCCGCCTGCGAGGACGTCCGGAAAGTTCGTGGTGATGGCGCCGCCCTAAAAGTCGACCCACGTCCCGGCGCCGTCGCGGCTTGCTTTTTCGTACAGAAACTGGGCTGCGGCGAGGTCCTCAACCGCCAGTCCAAGTGATTTGAAGAGAGTAATTTCGGTCGGTGACGTCCGCCCTTCGGCACGCCCGAGGAGGATCTCGCCGAGCTCGGCGCGGATGTGGCCGTCGGTGATCGCGCCTTCGCGCAGCGCGGAAAGGTAATCGCCGGACTCGTTCATCGTCGATTCGCGACGATCGACGAAGAGACTCGACGCGGCCACCGTGTCGCTGTCAAGCTCGCGGGCGGAGGCGATGCTCGAGCCGACAGCGTTAATGTGTACGCCGTCATCGAGCCAGTTGCGGCGGATGATCGGCTCGCGCGAACTGGTGGCGGTGACGATGATGTCCGCGCCTTTCACGGCTTCTTCGACCGAATCGACGACGCGAACGCCTTTGCGGAGCAGCGCATCGGCCTTTTCGCGCGTCCGGCTGACGATGCGGACGTCGTCGATGTCGCGGACGAGCGGGATCGCTTCGAGGTGACTCTTCCCTTGCACGCCGGCGCCGATGATGGCCAGCGTGTGCGCGTTCTCGCGCGCCAGCAGCTTCGTGGCGACCGCCGAAACCGCCGCGGTTCGGATCGCGGTGATCGCGGACGCGTTCATGACCGCCATCAACTGTCCGTTCTCGCCGTCGTGCAGAAGCACCGCGCCGAGGTGGGTGTCGAGGCCGCGCGCGGGGTTGTTCGGGAAGATGCAGACCTCTTTCAACCCGTATCGCGGGACGCCGCCGCCGCGAAAGGCCGGCATCAGTCCGAGAAAGCCGCTCGCCTCCGCCGCGCGCATGACGCTTCGCAACGGGTTGTGGACTTCGCCGCGCGCCAGCGACGCCAGCGCCTGCTCCATCACCTCGATGCACTCGCGCATCGTGAGGAGTTGCTCGACCTCGTGCTCGTTCAGAATCAGCATCTTGCTCATTGAAGCGGAGCGTACAACCAATAGCGCTCGTCCGTCTTCTCGAACGGTTCGGCGGTGACGTGCAGCAGCCGGAAGCCATGCGCGGCCGGATCGGGCATCTCGACGTTGAACAGCAGCAGCCACTTCCTCGCCGCAAACTCCCGCCTCGCGCGCTCCTCGGCGATCGGATACGGCATCTCCAGCGCCCACTCCTGCGCGGCATCCCACTTCAGGTAAGTGCCGTACGCGCCGAGGCCCGCGTACCAGAAACGGGTGCGGGGAAGGTACGGCAGCAGCGCCTCGCATTGAGTGAGATTGTGGGCGGCGATCTCGGTCATCGCTTCGCCGCGGATGAACGTGGCCATCTCCTTCGCGCCCGAAAACGGCTCGCGCACGTCCTTGATCCAATGCTCGGCGGCCACGCAGACGGAAAGCAGGAGCGCGCCGTTGAGCAGGAGCGCCGCGGCCGAGGCGAAACGAAGGTCGACTCGATCGCCGATCCAGATCGCGACGAGAACGATGACTAGGATGAATCCGGCATGCCGCAGTCCGCCCAACCAGACGAATGAGTAAAGCGTCAGCAGTCCGGCGAGGGTGCTCCATAGAACGACGACGCCGGTGCGCGATTGGCGGATCGCAAGGGTGATGGCGACGAGCACCGCCGCTGCGATCGCGCAGCCGGCGATGATTGGCAGCGTCGGCGTGAAGGCGTTGCCGAGGGTCCACGGAATCGCGGCGGCGTTGAACACGTGTCGAGCACCTTCGCGCGCGGGATCGAGCGGCGTTCGCACCTGCCACCACGCCGCGACCGCACCGATTGCGGCGATGGCCGCCGGCTTCAAAGCCCACTCCGCCAGCAACGCGATCGTGAAGGCGCCCGCGATCACGCATCCCTGCGCGTTCGTGTTGCACAACAGGGCCAGCACGACACCGAGCGCGAGCGGCCACTCCGAGCGCTTATGCCACAACGCCGCGGCGGCAAACGTTAGCAGGATCGCCAGCGCATAGCTGCGCACGATGACGGAGTACTCGTACGCGAAGTAGTACGAGAAGACGGTCAGCACTTTCGTCAGCCGCGACAACGGAGCGCACGCGACAAAGATCGTCATCGCGGCGGTGGCGATGATGAGATGTAGCCACTTCTGGCTCTCGTACGGAAGTCCCGCGCGCGCCAGCGGCGCGAGCAGCCCGTACCAGAACGCCGGCGTTCCGGCGTGACGCGTCCAGTCGAAGAACTGCGAAAAATGGATGTCGCGAACGACCAGCCACGCATCGGCTTCATCGCGCCACGGCTCGTGATGCGCAGCCACGAATGCGGTCAGTGCCGCGAACGCCGCCACGACCGCGGCCACGAACGATCGCGGCGTCTCCGCCGCGGTAGTCAGGCGCCGCGGATCCCACTCGCGCATCACGCGTCGCGATGCACGGTGTCCATGGCGAACGCGGGCAGACACACAGCAATGTACTCAGCCCCCTCGGCACCGGGAGTCGAGTACTGCACCCACTCCCCTTTGTGCGTGATGACGGCCTCGCCTGCGCCGATGTCGATCACGCCATCGCGCGTGGTGACGCGCAGCGATCCGCGCAGGACGAGGGTGTATTCGTCGAACTCCGGCGTCTGTCCCGGCTCGACCCATCCGCTCGGACTGTTCATTCTCGCGATACTGCACGCGGCCGTCTTCGAGTTGACGCGTCCGATGAACTCTTCGATGCGCTTAGTCTTGTTACCTGCCGCTTCGATGACGGAGGGCTGCTTGATGTGCGTCGGCATGCTGCGAGTTTACCTGCTCCGCAATCCATCGCTCGATCACGCGCAACACATACGCGGACTCCACCTCGGTCAACGCCCGCCCCTTCGCGACCTCGTGAACTTTCTCCAGGCATCCGCGGCAGCACGTCGCCGTCGCATGTTGCGCGACAAAGATCGGATGATTCCGCCACGGCGTCTGCTTGCCATCATTCCGCGGAAACGCCGGCGCCAACCGCTCGGCGATGAACTTCGCGCCATGCTTCATGACCGCCGGCAATCCCCACGTCTCGACGTAGGCGCGCTCGCGTCCAGCCAACCGAAACTTGCGCCGGAATGGCGCCGCAGCAAGACGGCGGAAGGCTTCGTCGACTTCGATCACGGATTGGGTTCAACGTTAAAGGAACCCAAAGGCTTTCACGCGCCTCCGCGTGAGCTATTTCGTGACGCGCCGCCGCGGGCGGTGCTCGAACGGCGGAATCTCAGCGGCAGCAGCCGGCGGTTCGAAGTCGGCGATTGCGAGTTTGGGTCCCGAGGTGACGATCGCGCCAAGGTCGATGCCGACCTGTTTCCAGGCCTCGACCACCGCGCGTGCCGGCTCGCTGTGCGCTCCGTAGCGCGCGGATGCGGCGGTGAGCGTCGCGCGGGCGCAGTCGCGGAAGGTGGCTTTCGATTTGAGGAGCGTCGTGAGCGCGTCGTACCAGATGCGGCCGGCGATCGCCCAAGCCTTGCCGCCGAGGAGCGTGGCGGCGAGGTAGAAGGCGTGATTGGGGATGCCGGAGTTCAGGTGGACGCCGCCGTTGTCGGCCGTCATCGCCTGGTAGTGCCGCATGTGCGCAGGCTGAGGATCTTTGCCGAGGAGCTTGTCGTCGTAGGCGGTGCCGGGGGCTTTCATCGAGCGGACCGCGTCGCCGTGAACGGCCTGCGTGAAAATGCCGGCGCCGATCAGCCAATCGGATTTTGCGGCGGTCTGCTTCAGCGCGTACTGCTTCACGAGGATGCCGAAGACGTCGGAGAAATGCTCGTTGAGCGCGCCCGGCTGATCCTGATAGACGAGGGCGGCGGTGTGCTGCGTGACGCCGTGGGTCAGCTCGTGGCCGATGATGTCGAGCGATCCGGTGAAGCGGTTGAAGAGCTTTCCGTCGCCGTCGCCGTAGATCATCTGCCGCCCGTTCCAGAGCGCGTTCGTGTAGTGCAGGCCGTAGTGGATGGAGGAGTCGAGCGGGAGGCCGCGTCCGTCGACGGAGTTGCGGCCGTAGATTTTCGAATAGAAGTCGTAGGTGATTCCGGCGCCGTCGTAAGCCTCGCCGGCAGCGACGTCGGCGACCAGCTCCGCCCCTTCGCTGCGCAGAAGTTTTCCGGGAAGCGTCGTCTTTCGCTGCGCGTCGTAAATGGTCCGGCGCAGTGAATACGCGATCAATCCCTCTGCCCGACCCGTCGCCGCGCGCGCGCCGCGAAACTGCGCGGACGTTTCCAGCGCGTCGTGGCAACGCTCACGCAAACCGGGATCGTCGGTGTTCTCCGCGATCGACCGAAGGATGTGCGGCGGAAGAAGGCGCAGACCGCGGGCGTGCGTCGTCTCAAAGGAATCTCCTTGTCGCGTGGATCCCGACAAGGTAGCGCCGCGTCACGCCGCCCGCAACCTTACTTCCTCAATACCTCCTCGATGGCGGCAAGGGCGCGTGGGTCGTGCTTCTGGCCGAGCCAGAAGGCGGCCTTCTTGCGCACGTTGCGGTCGCGGTGCGTCTTCATCAATTCGACGAGCATCGGGATGCCCTGGTCATCCGGCAGCTGCGAGACAGCGAAGACCGCTTTCTCGCGAACGCTGGCGTCG
Source organism: Thermoanaerobaculia bacterium (assembly GCA_035995985.1). Classification (GTDB taxonomy): domain Bacteria; phylum Acidobacteriota; class Thermoanaerobaculia; order Gp7-AA8; family Gp7-AA8; genus JADGNZ01. The sequence goes on from DASYJY010000245.1 coordinate 8,908, forward strand.
GGATCGTCATCGAGTGCTTCGCGGACGGCGCCGGCGGCTTTCTTCCCCGCCTGCTGCGACAACCAGAACAGCGCCTGGCCACGAACGTGCGCGGTCGGATCGTGTTTGGCGAGATTGATCAACTCATCGATCGCGCCCGGCTCCTTCGATTGCGACAGCGCGAAGACCGCCTTCTCGCGCAGATGCGGCGATGCCGATTGCGAACGCGCGATCGACAGCACATCCTCGTAGCCGCGGCGGCCGCGCGTCTGTCCGAGCCAGAAGGCGGCGTGGCCACGCGTTTCGTCGGTCTCGTTCGCCGATCGCAGCAGCCGCTCCAGCTCCGTCGTCGCCGAGGGATCGGCGTGCAGGGCGAGGGTGCCCATGAGCGAGTCGGAGTGATGTCCGGGCGTATTGAGAATCGACGCGATCAGCGTGACGCTCTTGCGCGGATCGACACCGTCGATCCAGGTGACCGCGTTGCCGTTCGCGTCGAGCACACACTCCATCGAGTAGCTGCGCACCCGTTCGATTTCGCCGTTGATGACGGTGGACAGAACCGCGAACATCCCCGCACCAACCGGATGCAGTTCGTCGCGGTCGTCGTTCGAAAAGAAGTTGCTCTCGTGATCGAGCGTGCAGGTGCCGCCGGAACGGAACTCGCCGTAGTTCTGAAAGCAGCACATGACGTGCTCCCCTTCGATCTGCGGCACCGAGTAGCCGATGTACTTCGTTCGCGACGCGCGAATCTGCGCGCCGAGGTCGGATGAGGCGGCGACGGAGGCAACGGTGCCGTGCACGATGCGCGGATGTTGCGCGAAGGCAGTGACGGCGAAGAGGACGAGCGCGGCGGCGACGGCGAGCTTTCTCATGCTCGCTTAGACCGCGCCGCCGCGCCGCGGTTAGCAGCTAGATTGAATAGATCTCATCATTGAGTGGTCCTTTGGCGAGAGCATCCAATCGGGCCGCATGTGGCTGCAGCGGTTTCGGCCGGTAATCCGGACGGTCGCGCCACCGCTCGACGAGAGATCGATGGAAGTACTCGGATCCGAACTTCGTGGCGCCGACCTGGCGATCGGCTGCACCGAGGACGACCTGCGCCCCGTGCAACGAGATGTGGACGTCCTGCTTGTGATCCGGAGCGGTGCCAAGGGTCCGGCGCACATCGTCGTCGACCTCGAGCCCGGCGGTCTTCGCCGAATCCATCATCCAATCCAGCGCTAGATCGGAGAGTCCTTGCTGGGGATAGCCGCCGCCGACGTCGCTGTGAGCACCGGCGAACCACACCTGTTGGAGCGTCTGCCCGGCAGCCGGCTGGGTCGCCCAGAGCGTTGGAAGGAAGGGCTTGCGATGTTCGTCGACGGCGAGGGCGTGAAATGCAAACTTGACGACGTGACTGAGGCTCGTGTCGAGGAACTCGTACTTCTTCTCATTCAAACCCTCGAACACGCCGAGCGGAACGCCGAGGGCGCCGACGGTGTCCCACACGCCGACGCACTGGATGGGAGTCTCAGCCTCGATGGCATTCGCCTCCCGGAACTTGACCGCGACCGGATCGGCGGCCGGGGTCCCGCTCGCGTACAACGCCCGAGCCTCGGGGTATTGCCGAACCGCATCGCGCCGCAGAATGCCGCAGCGGCGGATCATCCCGGCAATGCTGCGAGCCGTGTACGCGCCGCGGCTGAATCCGAAGAGATAGATGGAGTCGCCCGGCTCATAGTTCGCGACCAGAAAGCGATAGGTGTCATTGATGTTCGCCGTCATCCCGTCGCCGAATGCGCCTCCACCGATCCGGTCTACAAGGTTGCCTGTTCCCACACCTTGATCGTAATAGACGATCTGCAGCGAGCCGTCTTTCTTCTTCTTGCACAACCGGCACGCGATCTTGAGGACGTTGGTCACGCACAACTCTTCGACTTCGACGCCCTTGACCATGACCTTCTTCTTCTCCTGGTCGGCGCTGTTCCAGGTTCCGTCGCAACAAATCACGATGCTTGACATAGGTATGGCTCCTCTCACATTAGGAGAGCATCCAGCGGCTCGTTTACCTACCCTCGCTCTGCTACAATCCACGGCTCCATGCGAACGTCATCGACGACCGCCACCACGCGAACGACGGAGACGCCTCCTCCGCCCTGTCGATGATCTGAACTCGAAATGAACATGCGACAGGGCCGAGCAATCGGCCCTGTTTGATTTTGGAGAGAACGATGCAAGTCGAATTACCAGACGGATCAAAACGCGAAGTTCCCGACGGCGCCACGCTCGCCGACGTGGCCGCGTCGATCGGACGCGGCCTGGCCAAAGCCGCAATCGCCGGCAAGGTCAATGGGAAAGTCGTCGACGTCTACACGCCCGTTTCCGACAACGCCAAAATCGAGATCGTCACGCCGAAGAGCGAGGCCGGACTAGATACGATCCGCCACTCCACCGCCCATCTGATGGCGATGGCGGTGCAGGAGCTGTTTCCGGGGACGCAGGTCACCATCGGGCCCGTGATCGACAACGGTTTTTTCTACGACTTCGGCACCGACCGGCCGTTCACGGACGACGATCTTCGCCGCATCGAAGAGAAGATGACGGAGATCGTCAAGGCCGATCTGCCGGTGCGTCGCGAAGTGCTCACTCGCGATCAGGCCATCGAGATGTTCGAGAAGCTTGGGGAGAAATACAAGGTCGAGATCATCAAAGGGATCCCCGGCGATGAGCCGCTGTCCGTTTATCGCCAAGGCGAGTGGTTCGATCTCTGCCGCGGGCCTCACGTCCCCTCCACCGGCCGCCTCGGCGCGTTCAAGCTGACCTCCGTCGCCGGCGCGTACTGGCGCGGCGATGAGCGCAACGCGATGCTGCAGCGCATTTACGGCACGGCGTGGGCGGACAAGGACGAGCTGTCCGCGTATCTGACGCGCATCGAAGAGGCGCACGCACGCGATCACCGCAAGCTCGGTAAGCAGCTCGGCCTGTTCATGTTCTCGAACTTCGCGCCGTCGATGCCGGTCTTCCTGCCGAAGGGCGCGGCGATCTACAACGAGCTGGTCGACTTCGTCCGCAAGTTCTACCTGCGCGACGGCTACAGCGAGGTGGTGACGCCGCTGATCTGGGACACCGAGATTTTCAAAATCTCCGGCCACTACGACAACTACAAAGACAATATGTTTTTCTCCGAGGTCGATGAGCGGGAGTACGGCGTGAAGCCGATGAACTGTCCCGGCCACACGCAGATTTTCGCGATGGAGCGGCGCTCGTATCGCGATCTGCCGATCCGCTACGCCGACTTCGCGCGACTGCACCGCTACGAGCGCTCGGGCGTGACGCACGGCCTCGTACGCGTCCGCTCCTTCGCGCAGGACGACGCGCATCTGTTCGTCACCGAAGACCAGATCGAGTCGGAGATCGACCGCGAGCTGCGCCTGATCAAAGAGATCTATGACATCTTCGACTTCAAGGAAGTCCGCATCGCCCTCTCCACCCGCCCCGAGAAGCGCCTCGGCGACGACGCGATGTGGGACAACGCGGAGAACGCGCTCGAGAACGCGCTGAAGAAGAATGGCGTCGAGTACCACATCAATCCCGGCGAGGGGGCGTTCTACGGTCCGAAGCTGGAGTTCCAGGTCACCGACGCCATCGGCCGTCCGTGGCAGCTCGGCACGATCCAGCTCGACTACGCGCTGCCGGAGCGCTTCCAGCTCCGCTACATCGGCGCCGACAACAGCGAGCACCAGCCGGTCATGATTCACCGCGCAATACTCGGCTCCATCGAGCGGTTCATCGGCATCATCATCGAGCACTTTGCCGGAGCGTTTCCGTTGTGGCTTGCGCCGGTGCAGGCGTCGGTGCTGCCGCTGTCGGAGAAGTTTCTCGACTACGGCCGCAAGACGGCGGCGAAGATTCGCGCGGCCGGTTTGCGCGTCGAGCATGACGAGTCGAATGAGAAGCTCGGCGCGAAGATCCGCGACGCGCAGTTGAAGAAAATCCCGTACATGCTGGTGGTCGGTGAGAAGGAAGTGGCGGCGGGAACGGTGTCGGTCCGGAAGCGGACGGGCGGCGAGCAGTTGACGATGTCGATCGATGAATTCGTGGCCGAGGCCAGGCGGGTCATCGCCGGGCGCTCGTTGACTTTGTAGAGGTTTATTCGTAGATTTCCCGCTTCCGCGTAACGCTTAACAGGAGGATTTCCGCATTTTCCCACCACGACGAGGATCGCGATTCGACCGTAGACCGGCAGAACCTGAGTCCAGAATCAACGACATGATCCGCGGCATCGCTGAGGTTCGCCTCATCGGATTCGACGGAGCACAGATCGGAGTCGTCCCGCTGCAGCAGGCGCAGGACATGGCCCGAGAAAAAGACCTAGACCTCGTGGAGATTTCGCCGACGGCGAACCCTCCCGTCTGCAAGGTCATGGATTACGGCAAGTACGTTTTCCAGCAGAAGAAGAAGCAGACCGAGGCCAAGAAGAAACAGAAGGTGATCGTGGTGAAGGAGGTGCAGTTCCGCCCCCGCATCGACGAGCACGATTTCGATTTCAAGAAGAACAACATCGTTCGTTTCCTGCAGCACGGCGACAAGGTAAAAGCGTCGATCCGCTTCCGCGGACGCGAGATGACTCACATGGAGCTCGGCCGGGCCGTGCTCGACCGCCTGCTGAACGAGATCAAGGAGTTCGGCGCTCCCGAGAATGCGCATCCCGACGTTCAGGGGAATCGCATGACGATGGTGATATCACCGGTGAAGTAGCCTCTGAGCGTTCCGCAGGAATTCACATTCTCCTCAGCGAGTTAGGAGCCAAGCTATGCCGAAAATGAAGACGCATCGGGGAGCCGCCAAGCGGTTCAAGAAGTCAGGAACGGGCAAGATTCAGCGCAATCACGCCTTCCACTCGCACATCCTCACCAAGAAGTCAGCCAGCCGTAAGGCGGAGTTGGGTAAAGAGACTCAGGTCTCGAAGGCGAACGAGAAGACCGTGAAGCGGATGATTCCGTACCTGTAGACGGCCGTCGTTCATCGACCGCCACAAACCCGAGCGAGGCGCGGTAATCACCACTCCTGACCCGCCCGCTCAGAACGATTCAAACGAGGAGACAAGATGCCGAGAGTCAAACGAGGTCCAAAAAGAAAGAACCGCCGCGCGAAGATCCTGAAGCTCGCCAAGGGCTACTGGGGAATGAAGTCGCGCGGTCACCGGATCGCGAAGCAGCAGGTCGAGAAGGGCCTGAACTCCGCATTCGCCGGCCGCAAAGATCGCAAAGGTGATTTCCGCACGCTGTGGATCGCCCGCATCAACGCCGCCGCCCGCCTGAACGGAATCTCCTATTCGCAGCTGATCGCCGGCCTGAAGGCCTCCGGTTCGCTGGTCGATCGGAAGATCCTGGCCGACATCGCCGTCCGTGATGCCGCCGCGTTCACGGCCTTCGCCGAAGCCGCCAAGGGCGCGCTGAACAAGCAGCAGCTCCGCACCGCGCTCGACAAAGAAACGTCGACGAAGCGTCCTGCCACGGCGAAGCAAGCGACGGCGTAATCGCAATCCGATCGATGCAAACCAAACGCGGGCCATGAGCCCGCGTTTTTGTTGCCGAATGAAAATCATCGCCATCTGCGGCAGCCTCCGCGCTCAATCGTCGAATCTGGCGCTGCTGCGCGCTGCGGCGAAGCTCGGGATCGACGTTCAGATTTACGAGGGATTGGGATCCCTCCCCCACTTCAATCCCGATGACGACCTCGAAGGCGCGACTCCCCCGGCCGCCGTCGCCGCACTTCGCAAGCTACTCGCCGACGCCAACGGCATTCTCATCTCGTCCCCGGAGTACGCGCACGGAGTTCCCGGATCGCTGAAGAACGCGCTCGACTGGCTGGTGTCGGACGGCGCTCTCGTCGACAAGCCGATCGCCCTGATCAACGCCTCGCCGTTCGGCGGCGAGTTCGCACGCGACTCACTCGTCGAAACGTTGACGACGATGAACTGGCGCGTGACCGGCACCTGGTCGTCGCCGAAAAAAGTGCGCGATGAGAACGTCGATGAAGATGTCGTCGCTGTCATCCGCGTGGCACTCGAATCGCTGATTTCCGAGGCGGGATGACGGCGCCTGCCTCCTGTGTTGCGCACCGTCATGAAAACGATGCGTATGAGTTTTTTCTCGGCAGCCATCGTCCTGGCTTCCTTCGCAATGCACGCTAAGACCACCACCTCCGCCCGCCAGAATCCGCTGCTCAAGGCCAGCGCGCTGCCGTTCCACGCGCCGCCGTTCGACAAGATCAAGACCGCCGACTACAAGCCGGCCATCGAAGCGGGCATGAAGCAGCAACTCGCCGAGATGAAGGTCATCGCTGATCAGAAGGCCGAGCCGACCTTCGCCAACACCATCGAGGCGATGGAAAAGTCGGGAGCGCTGCTGACGCGGGCCTCCAAGATCTTCTTCGCGCTCACGGGATCGAATACCAACGACACGTTCCAGAAGATCGAGGCTGAGGAGTCGCCGAAGCTGGCGGCGCACACGGATGCGATCTTCATGAATCCGAAGCTGTACGCGCGCGTCAAAACACTCTACGACAAGCGCGCCAGCAGCGGACTCGATGCCGAGTCGCAGTACCTCATCGAGCGCTACTACAAGTTCTTTGTCCGCGCCGGCGCGCAGCTCAATGACGCCGATCAGAAGACATTGCGCGCGCTCAATCAGGAAGAGTCGTCGCTGACCACGAAGTTCCGCGAGCACGTCCTCGCTGACACCGCCGCAGCCGCCATCGTCGTCGACACGAAAGAGGAGCTGGCCGGACTTCCGGACTCCGACATCGCCGCTGCCGCCGACGCCGCCAAGTCGCGCAAGCTCCCCGGCAAGTACGTCCTCACGCTGCAGAACACGACGCAGCAGCCGGCACTGACCTATCTGCAGAATCGCGCGCTGCGCGAGCGGCTGTTCAACGCGTCGATCCAGCGCGGGAATCACGGCGGTCCGAACGACACCAAGGGCATCGCCACCCGCCTCGCCCAGCTCCGCGCGGACAAAGCCAAGCTCCTCGGATACCCGACCTACGCCGCGTTTTCTCTCGACGACCAGATGGCCTCGACTCCCGAGAACGCCATCAAGCTGCTGACCGGACTCGTTCCCGCATCGACCGCCAAGGCGCGGTCGGAAGTGGCGAAGATGCAGGCCATCATCGACGCGGAAAAGGGCGGCTTTCAGCTCGCGCCGTACGACTGGCAGCTCTACTCCGAGAAAGTTCGCAAGGCCGAGTACGACCTCGATGAAGCGCAGGTGCGGCCGTACTTCGAGCTGAACAACGTGCTGCAGAACGGCGTCTTCTACGCCGCCAACCAGCTCTACGGCCTCACGTTCAAGGAGCGCCACGACATCCCGGTCTACCAGCCGGACGTGCGTGTGTTCGAAGTGTTCGACGCCGACGGCAAATCGCTGGCGCTCTACTACGGCGACTACTACTCGCGTCCGAACAAGAGCGGCGGCGCGTGGATGGACAGCTTCGTCGATCAGTCGGGCCTCATGGGCACGAAGCCGGCCGTCTTCAACGTCACCAACTTCACCAAGCCCGCGCCCGGGCAGCCGGCGCTGCTGACGTTCGACAACGTCACCACGATCTTCCACGAGTTCGGCCACGCGTTGCACGGCATGCTCTCGAACGTGAAGTACCCGACGCTGGCCGGCACGAACGTGCCGCGCGATTTCGTCGAGTTCCCGTCGCAGTTCAACGAGCATTGGTCGCTCGATCCGAAAGTCTTCGCCAACTATGCGAAGCACTATCAGACCGGAGCGCCGATGCCGCAGGACCTCGTCGAGCGCATCAAGAAGTCGCGCACGTTCAATCAGGGCTACGCGACGACGGAGTATCTCGCCGCCGCGCTGCTGGACATGGCCTGGCACACGCAGGCTCCCGGCACCGGGCAGCGTGACGTCAACGCCTTCGAGCCGGAGGCGCTGAAGGGCTTCAACATCGCCATGACGGAAGTCCCGCCGCGCTATCACACGACGTACTTCTCGCACATCTGGGGCGGCGGCTACGCGGCGGGCTACTACGCGTATCTCTGGTCGGAGCTGATCGACGACGACGCGTTCTACTGGTTCAAGGAAAACGGCGGGATGACGCGCGCGAACGGCCAGCGCTTCCGCGACATGATCCTCTCGCGCGGCGGCACGATGGATGAGGCGGCGCTCTACCGCGCCTTCCGCGGCCGCGATCCGATCGTCGAGCCGCTGCTGCTCGAGCGCGGATTGAAAGAAGAACCGGGCAAGTAATTGCTTTGCCGGGCCGCCGAAATCGGCGGCCCGGATCAGTCCGCGCCACTCCGTTAGAATGCGCGGCCATGCGCAAGACCGTCATCGCATTCGCCGCCATCGTCACTCTTACCGCCGCCCTGCACGCGCAGGACTTGCCCGCCGAGATGCGGGCCAGCATCGATAAGTCCGCCGCGGACATCCTCGCCAAGAACGGCGTCCCCAGCGCCTCGGTGGCAGTGGTCCGCGACGGCAAAATCGCGTACGAGCACGCGTACGGACTGGCGAACGTCGGGACGAAGTTGGCGGCGTCGCCGCAAATGCGCTACTCGATCGGCTCGATCAGCAAACAGTTCACGGCCGCCGCGCTGCTGATGCTCGCCGAGGAGGGCAAACTCTCGCTCGACGACAAGGTGATCCGCTGGCTGCCCGACCTCACGCGCGCCGGCGATGTCACGATCCGCCAGGTTTTATCGATGACTTCCGGTTACCAGGATTTCTGGCCGCAGGACTACGTGATGCCGATGATGATGCAGCCGGTCACGGCGCCGGAGATCCTCACCGGCTGGGCGAAGAAGCCGCTCGATTTCGAGCCGGGCGCGAAGTGGCAGTACAGCAATACGAACTACGTGGCCGCCGGCATGATCGCCGAGAAGGTCGCGGGCATGCCGCTGTTGGATTTCCTGCAGAAGCGCGTCTTCGTGCCGCTGCACATGACCACCGTCTCCAACACCGACGCCGCGCCCCTCGGCCCCGAAGATCCGACGCGTTACCTCCGCTACGCGCTCGGGCCGGTGCGCCCCGCGCCGAAGGAAGGCCGCGGCTGGATGTTCGCCGCCGGCGAGCTGGCCATGACCGCCCACGATCTCGCGCTGTGGGACATTTCGATGATCGATCAGACCATCCTAAAGCCGTCGTCGTATCGCACGATGGAAACCGAGGTGGAATTGAACAACGGCGTCGGCTCACGCTACGGCCTCGGCGTCAGCATCGGCACCAGCGACGGCCGCCGCGTGATCTCGCACGGCGGCGAAGTCTCCGGCTTCACCGCGCGCAACGAGGTCTATCCCGACGACCACGTAGCCATCGTCGTCCTGACGAACATGGACGCCACCGGCACTCCGGAACAGATCGCCAGCAGCATCTCGAAGACGATCTTCGCGTCCACCGATCCCGCGACGCCAAAGACGACGGAACAGATGCGCAAGATCTTCGACGAGCTGCAAAAAGGACGCATTGACCGTTCGCAATTCACATCAAACGCGAATGCGTATTTCGACGATCAGGCGATCAAGGATTTCGCGTCCAGCCTCGCTCCTCTCGGAACGCCGCAGGAGTTCGTCCAATCCGGTCAGTCATTGCGCGGCGGCATGACGCTGCGCCGCTATCGAATCAAGTTCCCGGCCAAGACACTGCGCCTGACGACGTTCATCATGCCAGACGGAAAAATCGAGCAGTACCAGATCGCGGCGGCGGAGTAATGGCATATTCTGCGCCTTACGAAGTTATCCTCTCGTAAGGAGCGTCCCATGGCGACATCGACACTGACAAGCAAAGGACAGACGACCGTACCCAAAGAAGTGCGCGATGCTCTTGACCTCGACGCCGGCGACAAGTTGTCGTGGCGCGTCGAAGGAGGCAAGGTCGCTGTGACCACGGAGCGGCCCTCGTTTTTCCGCTGGGAAGGATTCATCAAGACATCGTCGGGCGACGTCGTTGAAGAGATCGCCGAGGCGCGGAAACGGCGCGGCCGCGTGTGAGTCCGCGCCATGTAGTCGTCGACGCGAACGTCCTTCTATCGTTCCTCGTTGAACGCAACGCAAGCCAGCGCGAATCGGCAAAAGCTCTCCTTGTCAGCGCCGAAGAAGGCGACATTGTCGCTGTAGTCACCCAGTTCGTTATTTTCGAAATCGCCTACGTCTTGCAGAGTTTCTACGGCACCCCTGCGCGCGAGATCGCGACGCTCCTCCGTGAGCTTATCGCGCTACCCGGAGTGCTCCTCATCGATCCCTGTTCGTGGAAAACGGTATTTGAGTACTGGCCTGACCAGGTACCTGCGCTCGCGGATGCGGCGATTGTCGCCATCGCCGTCTCGAACCGGTACGACGCCATAGCCACCTTCGATCGAAAGATGATGAAGAAGATGAAGTTGATCGGAGTCGAGTCGTATTGGTAGCTATGTCGGCCGCGCCTCTTCCGCCTCCGCCCAAATCTCTACGCGATGGCGTTCGTTGAGGAAGATCGATCCGACGATGAACGTCATCAACGCCACTCCGATCACCCAATAGAGACCGGCGAAGGTGTTGCCGGTTTTGACGACCAGCAAGCCGGCAATCAACGGCAGCGTGCCGCCGAACCAGCCGTTGCCGAGGTGGTAGGGCAATGAGAATGACGTGTAACGGATCTTTGCGGGGAACGATTCGATCAGGAACGCGGCGATCGGGCCGTAGACCATCGTCACGTAGATCACTTGGATGAAGACCAGGCCGATCAGGATGACCATGTTCGGATTCTTCGGATCGCCGGCGTGATCCTTCATCGCGTGGTAGATCGGAAGGTACGTCAACGCGGCAATGAGATTGCCGGCCATCATGATTTTCAACCGTCCGATGCGGTCGGAGAGTGCGCCGAAGACGACGAAGAACGGCATCGCCAGCAGCAGCGCAACAGCCACGATGATGCTGGCCTTGGCGAGGTCGATCTTCAACACGGTCTGCAGGAACGAGAGCGCGTAAAACTGGCCCGTGTACCAGACGATGCCCTGTCCGGCCGTCGCGCCGAAGAGCACGAGCAGGACGATGCGAAGGTTGGCCCAGTTGCCGAAACTCTCGCGCAGCGGCGCGATCGACGCCTTCCCCTGCGCCTTGATCGACGCGAAGAGCGGCGACTCTTTCAGCGTCATGCGAATCCAGAGCGAGATCATCACCAGCACGATCGAGAGCAGGAACGGCACGCGCCAGCCCCACGCTTTGAAATCGGCGTCGCTCATCATCTTCTTCACCGCGAGGATCACGCCGAGGGAGACGAAGAGGCCGAGCGTGGCCGTGACCTGGATGAAGCTCGTATAGTAGCCGCGCTTGTTGTCCGGCACGTGCTCGGCGACATACACCGCGGCGCCGCCATATTCGCCGCCGAGGGCGAGACCTTGCAGCAGTCGAAGCAGAAGCAGGATCGACGGCGCGAGCAATCCGACCGAGGCGTACGTCGGCAGCAGGCCGATCACGAAGGTCGATAGGCCCATGATCGTCAGCGTCACCAGGAACGCGTACTTGCGTCCGATCAGATCGCCGACGCGTCCGAACACGATCGCGCCGAACGGGCGGACTACGAAGCCGGTCGCAAAGAGCGCCCACGTTTGAATCAGCGCCCACGCCGGCTGATCCTTCGGGAACATGAGCTGCGACATGATCACGGCCAGGCTGCCGAAAATGTAGAAGTCGTACCACTCGATCATCGTGCCGAGACCCGAGGCGAAAATGATCCTGCCGATGGGGTAGCCCGATCGCTCGTTCGTCATCCGTGCTCTCCTTTTGCAGCGGAGTATAAGCAGGAGGACCGCATGGCCGACGAAACCTGTCTCGATCTCATCTTCCGCAACGCCCGCTCGCACAACGCGTGGCTCGACAAACCGGTCAGCGACGACACGCTGCGGCAGCTCTACGACGCGATGAAGTGGGGGCCGACCAGCGCGAATGCCAGTCCGGCGCGCTTCGTCTTCCTGCGCACGCAGCAGGCGAAGGAGCGTCTGAAGCCATCGCTGGCGCCAGGCAACATTGAGAAGACGATGTCCGCGCCGGTGGTGGTGATCGTCGCCTACGACCTGAAGTTCTTCGAGAAGCTGCCGCGCCTTTTTCCGCACGCGCCCGCGATAGGCGATCACTTCGCGCAAACTCCGCAGCTCGTCGAAACCACAGCGCGCCGCAACTCGACGCTCCAGGGCGCCTACCTGCTCATCGCCGCCCGCGGCCTCGGCCTCGATTGCGGTCCGCTCTCAGGATTCGACAACGCGAAACTGGATATGGAGTTCTTCGATGCCGGCCGCGAGTGCGAGAACTGCGATCAGGAGTTCTTCCCCGAGGGCCACGTCAAATCGAACTTCCTCATCAACCTCGGCTACGGCGATCCATCGAAACTGCATCCCCGCAATCCACGGCTGACGTTCGAGGAGGCGTGCACGCTGTTGTGATTTTCCACAGAGCAGCGAATCCGCAGATGGCGCAGATTTACGCAGATTAAGCGCGCGACGACAGCATCGCGTCGGAGCTGATCACTTGGGGATGCCCGATTACCGGTAGCGTCACCGTGAACCTCGCGCCTTTGCCGAGGCCTTCGGATTCGGCGCGGATGTCGCCGTGGTGGAGGTCGATTATGTGGCGTGCGATGGCAAGGCCGAGTCCGAGGCCGCTGCGTTTGGCGGAGGCGTCGGCTTGGCGAAGGCGCTCGAAAACGTGCGGGAGGAACGACGGCTCGATCCCTTCGCCTTCGTCGTGAACGCTGATCTGCAGCTTGTGATCGACGCGTTCGAGACGCAGGTCCACCTGCTTGCCCGGCGGCGTGAACTTGATCGCGTTCGAGAGGATGTTGCCGATGACCTGCTGCAAGCGCGTGGCGTCGGCTTCAACGACGTCGTCGGGCGGACGGACGACGTCCGAGGTCAGGCGCACACCGCGTTCGGCGGCGTCGGGACGCGCATTCGAAACAGCCGCGTCGACGATGTCGGAGAGATGCGTCGGCCGCAGCTCGACCTGGAACTTGCCGAGGATGATGCGCGACACGTCGAGCATGTCGTCGATGAGGCGCTTCTGCAGTTGCGCGCTGTTCTCGATCATGTGCAGCGCCTCGCGCAATTCCTCGGGCGTGTAATCGCCGGAGCGGAGAAATTGCACCCAGCCGAGGATCGAGGTCATCGGCGTGCGCAGCTCGTGGGAGAGCGTGGCCAGGAAGTTGTCCTTGGCGCGATTCTGGGCCTCGGCTTCGCGATAGCGACGTTCGTTTTCGGCGGCCAGCGCGGCCGCGCGTTTTTCGCTGACGTCGCGGAACGTGATCACCGATCCGATCGTGTGGCCGTCCTCGTCGTGCATCGGCGACGCGCCAAACTCGACCGGGAAACTTGCACCGTCATCGCGGAAGAACGTGTCGGCCAACTCGTCGCGCACGCGGTCGCCGTGCAGCGCCACGTTGAGCGAACAGTGCCGGACGTCGCAGGTGGCTACGCCGGGAAACGACGGATGAAGCAGCGGATGCACTTCGTGGCCGATGACGTCCGACACATTGCGGCCGATCATCCGCGCCGCAGCCGGATTGACGAACGTCGCTTCGCCGGCGAGGTTCACACCGAAGACGCCCTCGACAGCCGCGTTGAGGATCAACTCATTCTGCCGGCTGAGCCGCGCCAGCTCCTGCGCTTGGCGCGTGATGGCCTGCGTTTTCCGGAACAGTTCGACGAAGACGTTGACCTTGTAGCGGAGGATCTCCGGCTGGTACGGCTTGAAGATGTAATCGACCGCGCCGAGCTCGTAGCCGCGAAATACGTGCGTCTCACTGCGGCTGAGGGCCGTCAGGAAAATGATGGGCGTGCCGCGCGATTTGTCGCGCTCGCGAATGAGACTGGCCGTTTCGAATCCGTCGAGGTCGGGCATCTGCACGTCGAGAAGGATGACCGCGAACTCGCGCTCCAGCAGTGCCCGCAGCGCGCCGCGGCCTGACTCCGCGCGCACGAGATTCAGATCCATATCGTCCAGGATCGATTCGAGGGCGAGCAGATTGCTGGTCTGGTCGTCGACCAGAAGGATGTTCACCTTCTCTTCGGCGATGGCGGTCATGAGTGGCTCACGGTGGGATGGCAGACCTCGGTCAGGAATGGCGCAATGTCTTCCAAACGCAAGATTCGATCCACCTGAACCGCCTGGATGGCCGCCTTCGGCATCGCGGGCGCCTCGGCGGTTTCAGGCTCCTGCGCGATCACGATTCCGCCGCGGGCTTTGATCCGCGCCGCGCCGCGCGAGCCGTCGTCATTCGCGCCGGTGAGAACGACGGCGACGACGCGATCCTTGTACGCATCGGCGGCCGATTCGAAGAGCACGTCGATCGACGGCCGCGAGTAGCGCACCGCCTCGTCGACGGAAAGGCTCAACTCTCCGCGCGCACCATTCCGTTCGATGAGGAGGTGGTAATCGGCCGGCGCGAGATACACGTGCCCCGGCTGAATCCATTGCTTGTCCTCGGCGTCGACGACTTTCAAATCGGTCTGCCGACGGAAGTACGCCGGCAATCCTTCGTTCGATTTCTTATGACGATGCTGCGCGACCGCGATCGGCACGCAGAAATCGCGCGTGAGATTGCTGAGGATGACCTGCAGCGCGTTCATGCCACCGAGCGAGCAGCCGATGACGATGAGCTCGGGGCTGGGCTGGCGCGATTTCACGATCGCACGATCGCGCCGCTCGGTGACCGGCGACCAGTTGCGACGCCGCTCCACCGCGGTCAACGGATCCTCCGATACAGCCGCTCTTCGGCATCGATCTCGTCGTAGTTGGAAGCAACCTTCGTGTAGCGGATCGTCTCCTTCTTGCCGAGCCCGAGGATGCCGAACATCTCCATGCTGTTGAGGAAAAGGTCCTGCACGCGGTCCTGCAAACGGTTGTTGAAATAGATCAGGACGTTGCGGCAGAAGATGACGTTGAAGTGATTAAACGACGCGTCGGTGACCAGATTGTGCTGCGCGAAAACAACGTTGTCCCGTAGCGACGGCCGGAACATCGCGTAGTCGTAGCGCGCCGTGTAGTACGCGGAGAAGGTTCCGTTCCCGCCGGCGGCGATGTAGTTGGCCGTATTCTCCTGCATCGTGTTCAGCGGAAAAATGCCATCCTTCGCGCGCTGCAACACGGCCTCGTTGATATCGGTCGCGTAAATCCGGCAGCGGTCGTAAAGCCCTTCCTCCTGCAGCAGAATGGCCATCGAGTAAACCTCTTCACCCGTCGAACAGCCGGCGTGCCAGATGCGCACGAACGGATACGTGCGCAGCATGGGAACGACCTTCTGCCGAAACGAGAGGTAGAAGGTTGGATCGCGAAACATGGCGGTCGTGTTGATGGAGAGGTCGAGCAGCAACCGCTCCATGCACGAGGAGTCGTGCAGCACTTTGTCCTGCAGCCCCGAGATGCTGGCCAACCCCTCGGCATACACGCGCTTCCACAACCTGCGGCGCAGCGACGGCAGCGAGTAGTCGCGAAAATCGAACCCGTAGTGCTGGTAAATCCCCTCGGTGAGCAGATGCACCTCGATCCCCTCGAGATCGCTCTTCTCCTGCTCTTCCGCTTCAGTCACCGCCCGCGTAACCACGTTGCGTCAGTAAGAGCAAACGGCATGCTCAACCGTGGGTAAGGGAAAACGCGCAGGAAGAAGAAATAAGGGGCTGGCGTTCGTATAGACTCGTTGTCTATACGGAGGAACCCAATGCCGGACCGCGCAAAGATTTTCAACAACGGAGGCAGTCAGGCGGTGCGGCTGCCGAAAAGCTGTCGCTTTCCTGAGGGACACCGCGAAGTGGTCGCACGTCGCGTGGGCAAGAAGGTCGTTCTCGAACCTGTCGACGAGTGGCCGCCAGAGTTCCTCGAACTTCTAGGCTCCTGGCCCGACGAAATCGAACGGCCGCCGCAGCGCGACATCAGCGAGATGAAGGATCCGTTCGGTTGAGCAGCGGTCGCTTCATGCTCGATACCGATACGGTGAGCCTTTCCTGGCGAGGCGAAGGAGAAGTCGTCGCCAGAGTTGTTGCGCACCGCCCTTCGGAGTTGTGCGTCAGCGCAATTACAGTCGCCGAGCTCCGATTCGGCGCCGATAAACGCAAGTCGAGCAAGCTTCACGCGAAGATCGATACGTTAATCGCCATCATGGAAGTGATTCCATTCGATGAGGTCTGCGCGCGGCACTTCGGGGTGATCGTCAGCACTCTTGCCAAAGAAGGAACGCCGATCGGAGATCTCGACACGATGATCGCCGCGAGTGCGATGGCCGTCGACGCCACGCTGGTAACGCGCAACGTGCAGCATTTCAAACGCGTCCGTGGCCTCCGCGTTGAAAACTGGTATTAGCCAATCGCGCCGGCGGCGAACCGCCGGCGCTGGTTCCCTACAAATACAGCCAAACCCGCAGCAACGACACCAACTGCTGCGCGTCGATCGGCTTGGTGATGTAGTCGCTGGCTCCGGCCTCCATGCATTTCTCGCGGTCGCCTTTCATTGCTTTTGCGGTGAGGGCGATCATCGGCAGGTTCTTGTATTCGTCCATGGCGCGGATCCGGCGCATGGCTTCGTAGCCGTCCATCTCGGGCATCATCACGTCCATCAGGACGACGTCGATGTCGGGATGGCTGCGCAGTTGCTCGATGCCGTCGGCGCCGCTCTCGGCGTAGAGCACGTTCATCTTGTGGCGTTCCAGCAGCGACGTCAGCGCGTAGATGTTGCGCATGTCGTCGTCGACGATCAGCGCCTTCTTTCCGGCCAGCACGGGATCCGATTCGTGTAACTGCTCGAGGATCTGCCTCTTCTGCTCCGGCAGGTTCGCTTCGACGCGATGGAGGAAGAGCGCCGTCTCGTCGAGCAGCCGCTCCGGTGAGCGCGCGTCCTTCACGATGATGGCCTCGGCCATCCGCTTCAGCTCCGTCTCCTCTTTCTTCGTCAGCTCGCGGCCTGTGTAGACCACGATCGGGATGTCATCGATGCCGAGCTCATTGCGCATGCGGCTGATGAACTCGAAGCCGTTCATGTCGGGGAGGCCGAGATCGAGGACCATGCAGTCGAAACGGCGGTCGCGCAGGATTTGCAGCGCCTCTTCGCCGCTCGCGGCCGAGGTGATGTCGACGTCGCCATCGCCGCCGATCAGCTCCGAGATCGCTGAACGTTGCTGTTCGTTGTCTTCGATGATCAGCAGCGACTTGTTCGGCCGCTCGACGAAGCCCTTGATCTTCGCGAACGCCTCGTCGAGCGCGTCCTTCGTCACCGGCTTCTGGACCTGTGCGAACGCACCGAGCTTCAGACCGCGCGCGGTCTCGTCGTCGCCGGAGATGATGTGGACCGGAATGTGGCGCGTGGCCTTGTCGTGCTTGAGTCGGTCGAGGACCGTCCACCCTTCCATGTCAGGCAGCGCGATATCGAGCGTGATCGCGTCGGGACGATAACGTCTGGCCAGTTGCAGGCCGCTCTCTCCGCGCGTGGCGACCACGGCTTTGAATCCTTTGTCGTGCGCCATGTCCAGCAGGATGCTCGCGAACGTCACGTCGTCTTCGACGATCAGCACGAGCCGGTCGCCGTCCGCGATCGAATTGCGATCGTCGGGGACCTGCTCCTCGACCACGATCTGCGTCTCCTCGCCGCGGCTCTCGTCCTCGCGGCGCGTGCGGCGCGCCTCGAACTTCGTCACCTCCGGCGATGCCGCGCGCGCTCGCGTATCGGAATCCTCCGCACGGCGTAGCGAGATCGCCGGCTCCATCGGCGTTTCCAGTGTCGAACCATTGCGGTCTTCATCGCGGCGGCGCGTCGGCGCGACGTAGCTTTGCGGCAGGAAGAGCGTGAACGCCGAACCGGAACCTTCCGAGCTCTCGACGCGAATCTCGCCGCCGAGGAGGCGGGCAATCTCGCGGCTGATCGAGAGGCCGAGGCCGGTGCCGCCGAACTTGCGCGTCGTGCTGGCATCGGCCTGCTGGAACGCCTCGAAAATGATTCGCTGCTTCTCGTCGGGGATGCCGATTCCCGTATCCGAAACGCTGAACGCGATCACTGACGACGCGCGCTCCAGTGTCTCGTGGCCCTGCGTCCACCCCTCGCTGACCTTCGCCGCGCGCAGCGTCACGCCACCTTTTTCCGTGAACTTGAACGCATTGCCGAGAAGATTCTTCAGCACCTGCTGCAAGCGCGTCGCATCGGTGTGAATCGTTTGCGGCAGGCTCGCATCGAGATCGATGTTGAAGTCGAGCCGCTTGTCGTTCGCCACTTGGCGGAAGGTCTTGTCCATCGACTCGGCCAGCTCCGTGAACGGCAGATCGCCGAGCGAGATCGTCATCATGCCCGACTCGATCTTCGACAGATCGAGGATGTCGTTGATGAGCGTCAGCAGATCCTGGCCCGACGAATGGATCGTGCGCGCGAAGTCGACCTGCTTGCCCGAGAGGTTATTGTCCGGATTCTCCGCCAGCAGCTTCGCCAGAATCAGCAGCGAATTCAGCGGAGTCCGCAACTCGTGCGACATGTTCGCCAGGAACTCGCTCTTGTACTTCGACGTCAGCGCCAGCTGGCGCGCCTTCTCCTCGAGTTGCCGCTTCGCGTTCTCGACTTCGCGGTTCTTGTGCTCGACTTCCTCGTTCTGCGTCTGCAGCAAGCGCGCTTTCTCTTCCAGCTCTTCGTTGGTCTGCTGCAACTCCTCCTGCTGCGTCTTCAGCAACTCTTCCGACGCCTGCAGGGACTTGGCCTGCTGCTCGAGCCGCTTGTTGGTTTCGGTCAGCTCCTCCTGCTGCGCCTGCAGCTCCTCGGCGAGCGACTGCGACTGCGTCAGCAGCTCTTCCGTCCGCATGTTTGCCTGGATCGTGTTGAGCACGACGCCGATCGACTCCGTGAGCTGATCGAGGAGCGAGACATACGTGTCGCTGAAGGCCGTGAACGTGGCCAGCTCCATCACCGCCAGCACCGCGCCTTCGAAGACGATCGGCAGCACCACGATCTGCATCGGCCTCGCTTCGCCGAGGCCGGAGTTGATAGTGATGTAGTCCTCAGGCGCGTTCTGGAGAAGGATGCGTTGCTTCTCGAACGCCGCCTGGCCGACGAGCCCTTCGCCGATGTGGAACTGCCTGGCGAGATGCTTCCGCTCTTTGTACGCGTAGGTTGCCGCGAGCTTCAGCACCGGCTCGCCGCCGCCGTTCGCATCCATCACGTAGAAGACGCCGTGTTTCGCGCCGACGACGGGCGCGAGCTCCGAGAGAATCAGCTGCGAGACGTTGGTCAGATTCTTCTGCCCCTGCATCATGCGCGTGAACTTGGCCAGGTTCGTCTTCAGCCAATCCTGCTCGTTGTTGCGCAGCGTCGTTTCGCGCAGCGAGCGGATCATCTCGTTGACGTTGTCCTTCAGCGCGGCGACCTCACCTTGCGCCTCGACCGTGATCGAGCGCGTCAGATCGCCCTTCGTCACGGCGGTGGCGACGTCGGCGATGGCGCGCACCTGCGTAGTCAGATTCGCGGCGAGCTGATTGACGTTGTCCGTCAGATCGCGCCACGTTCCCGATGCGCCGGGCACGTTCGCGCGGCCTCCGAGTTTTCCTTCCACGCCGACTTCGCGCGCAACGGTCGTGACCTGATCGGCGAACGTGGCCAGCGTATCGATCATGTTGTTGATCGTGTCGCCGAGCTCCGCGATCTCGCCGCGAGCCTCGACGCTCAACTTCATCTTGAGGACACCGTTCGCGACCGCGGTCACGACCTTGGCGATGCCGCGCACCTGGTTGGTGAGGTTCGCGGCCATCATGTTCACGTTGTCGGTGAGGTCCTTCCACGTGCCGGCTACGCCTTTGACCTCGGCTTGGCCGCCGAGCTTCCCTTCCGTGCCGACCTCGCGCGCCACGCGCGTGACCTCGGCCGCGAACGAGTTGAGCTGATCCACCATCGTGTTGATCGTGTTCTTCAGTTCGAGAATCTCGCCCTTGACGTCGACCGTGATTTTTTTGGAGAGGTCGCCCATGGCCACGGCCGTCGTGACCTGCGCGATGTTGCGCACCTGATTGGTCAGGTTCGAAGCCATGAAGTTGACGTTGTCGGTCAGGTCCTTCCACGTCCCGGCCACGCCGCGCACCTGCGCCTGGCCGCCGAGCTTGCCTTCCGTTCCGACCTCGCGCGCCACGCGCGTAACCTCGGCCGCGAACGAGTTGAGCTGATCGACCATCGTGTTAATCGTGTTCTTCAACTCGAGGATCTCGCCCTTGACATCGACGGTGATTTTCTTGGAGAGGTCGCCCATGGCCACGGCCGTCGTGACGTCGGCGATGTTGCGCACTTGCGCGGTGAGGTTGCCGGCCATCGAATTGACTGAGTCGGTCAAATCCTTCCAGGTGCCGGCCACGCCCTTCACCTGCGCCTGGCCGCCGAGTTTCCCTTCCGTTCCGACTTCGCGGGCCACACGCGTGACCTCGGCCGCGAATGAGTTGAGCTGATCGACCATCGTATTGATGGTGTTCTTGAGCTCGAGGACCTCACCACGAACCGCGACGGTGATCTTCTTCGACAGATCGCCGTTCGCAACCGCCGTCGTCACCTGCGCGATGTTGCGGACCTGATTGGTCAGGTTCGACGCCATCGAGTTAACCGAGTCGGTCAGATCCTTCCACGTGCCCGACACGCCGCGGACGTCTGCCTGGCCGCCGAGTTTCCCTTCCGTTCCGACCTCACGCGCCACGCGCGTGACCTCGGCCGCGAACGAGCGGAGCTGATCGACCATCGTGTTGATGGTGTTCTTCAACTCCAGGATCTCGCCGCGAACATCGACGGTGATCTTCTTCGTCAGATCGCCGAGTGCGACGGCGGTCGTGACCTCCGCAATGTTGCGAACCTGCGCTGTGAGGTTCGATGCCATCGAGTTCACGGAGTCGGTCAAATCCTTCCACGTGCCGGCCACGCCCTGCACCATGGCTTGGCCGCCAAGCTTTCCTTCGGTTCCGACTTCGCGCGCCACGCGCGTGACCTCGGAGGCAAACGCGCGAAGCTGATCGACCATCGTATTGATCGTGTTCTTCAGCTCCAGAATCTCGCCCTTCACCTCGACGGTGATCTTCTTCGACAGATCACCGTTCGCGACCGCGGTGGTGACGTCGGCGATGTTGCGCACCTGACCCGTCAGATTCGAGGCCATGTAGTTGACCGAATCGGTGAGGTCTTTCCATGTCCCGGCCACGCCGCGCACTTCCGCCTGTCCGCCGAGCATTCCCTCGGTGCCGACTTCGCGCGCCACGCGCGTGACCTCGGAGGCGAAGGCCGAGAGCTGGTCGACCATCGTGTTGATGGTCTCCTTCAGCTCCAGAATCTCGCCCTGCGCCTCGGCAGTAATCTTCCGTGACAGATCGCCGTTCGCGACGGCGGTGGTCACGTCGGCGATGTTGCGTACCTGCGCCGTCAGATTCGACGCCATCATGTTGACGTTGTCGGTGAGGTCCTTCCACGTGCCAGCCACGCCCTTCACTTCGGCCTGGCCGCCGAGCTTTCCTTCCGTTCCGACCTCGCGCGCCACACGCGTGACCTCCGACGCGAATGAGTTGAGCTGATCGACCATCGTATTGATCGTGTTCTTCAGTTCGAGAATCTCGCCGCGAACTTCGACGGTGATCTTCTTCGACAGATCGCCCATGGCCACGGCCGTCGTCACCTCGGCGATGTTGCGCACCTGCCCGGTGAGATTCGACGCCATCGAGTTCACGGAGTCGGTCAAATCCTTCCACGTCCCAGCGACACCCGGCACCTCCGCTTGGCCGCCGAGCATTCCCTCCGTCCCGACTTCGCGCGCCACACGCGTGACCTCGGATGCGAACGACGACAGCTGATCGACCATCGTGTTGATGGTCTCCTTGATCTGCAGGATCTCGCCGCGGACCTCGACCGTGATCTTGCGCGTCAGATCGCCGCTGGCGATGGCGCTGGCCACGCCTGAAACGTCGCGCAACTGCACCGTCAGATTACCGGCCATGGCGTTGACCGAGTCGGTCAGGTCCTTCCACGTCCCGGCGACGCCGCGGACCTCCGCCTGAACGCCGAGCTTCCCTTCGCTGCCGACCTCGCGCGCCACGCGCGTGACCTCGGAGGCGAACGAGTTGAGCTGATCGACCATCGTGTTGATGGTGTTCTTCAACTCCAGAATCTCACCGCGGACATCGACAGTGATCTTCTTGGACAGATCGCCGTTCGCAACGGCCGTCGTCACGTCGGCGATGTTGCGAACTTGCGCGGTCAGATTGCCGGCCATGGCGTTGACCGAGTCGGTCAAGTCCTTCCAGGTGCCGGCGACGCCCGGCACTTCCGCCTGTCCGCCGAGCTGCCCTTCCGTTCCGACTTCGCGCGCCACGCGCGTGACCTCGGACGCAAACGAGCGAAGCTGATCGACCATCGTATTGATCGTGTTCTTCAGCTCGAGGATCTCGCCCAACGCTTCCGCGGTGATCTTCTTCGACAGATCGCCGTTCGCGACCGCCGTCGTGACCTCCGCGATGTTGCGCACCTGCGAGGTCAGATTCGCGGCCATGTAATTGACCGAATCAGTCAAGTCTTTCCACGTACCGGAGACTCCCTTGACATCGGCCTGCCCGCCGAGTTTGCCCTCGGTGCCGACCTCGCGCGCCACGCGCGTGACCTCGGACGCAAACGAACGAAGCTGATCGACCATCGTGTTGATGGTTTCCTTCAACTCGAGAATCTCGCCGCGCGCATCGACCGTAATCTGTTTCGAAAGGTCGCCGTTCGCGACCGCCGTCGTCACCGCGGCGATGTTGCGCACCTGATTCGTCAGGTTCGCGGCCATGTAGTTGACCGAATCGGTTAGATCGCGCCACGTGCCCGAAACGCCCTGCACGTCGGCCTGTCCACCCAGCTTCCCTTCGCTACCGACTTCGCGCGCAACTCGTGTGACCTCAGAGGCAAACGAGCGGAGCTGATCGACCATCGTGTTGATCGTGTTCTTCAGTTCGAGGATTTCGCCGCGGACTTCGACAGTAATTTTTTTCGATAGATCGCCGGTCGCAACTGCCGTGGTGACCTCGGCGATGTTGCGCACCTGCGCGGTGAGATTGCCGGCCATCGAGTTGACCGATTCCGTCAAGTCCTTCCACGTACCGGCGACACCTTTCACGTCCGCCTGTCCGCCCAGCTTCCCTTCCGTTCCGACTTCGCGCGCTACGCGCGTGACCTCGGAGGCGAACGACGCCAGCTGCGTCACCATTGTGTTGACGGTTTTGGCGGTGCGGAGGAACTCTCCCTTCAGCGGACGTCCATCGAACTCGATGGCCATCGTCCGCGACAGGTCGCCGCGCGCCACGGCGCCGATCACGCGCGAGATTTCGTTCGTCGGCTGCACGAGATCGCTGACCAGCGAATTGACTGACTCGGCGATCACGGCCCATTCGCCGCCGGCGGCTGGGACCTGCGCTCGTTGCGTAAGCTTCCCTTCTTTGCCGACCACGTTCGCGATCCGCTCGACTTCGTCGGCGGTCTTCTGACTGAGGTCGAGGATGTCGTTCAGCGTGTCCGAAATCTTGCCGGCCGTCCCGGTGAACTCCACCGGCATCCGAACCTTGAAATCGCCCTTCTTCATCGCCGTGAGCGTTCGCAACAGCATCCGCTCAAAATCCTTCGGCGAAATCTCCGTCGCCTTATCGATGCCGATTCCGGTCGTCATGACGCGCTCGTCCTCCGAAAAAAAGGAACTCTCAGTTGTGCTGAATCGTGGTCAGGCTGGAAGCTGGCCTGCTAATCCGGACTGGAAATGCAGAATCCAGACCACAGATGAGGGCGGTTTCAGAAGGGAGAAAAGGGAAGGATTGCAGTCTCGCGGGCGAACTCACCGCGAGACGCACGTCTGAAGAAAACTACGCCGCGGCTTTTGCGACTTTCGAAAGGAGCTCGTCGCGAATCACGCGGAAGGCCCGCGCATCCGCCTCGCCGGTCTCCGGATCGAGGAAGTATCCGACGTCATTGCGGAAGCTCTCGCCTTCCGGATTTTCCCCGTTCCACTCCAGCACCGCCCAATTCACGAGCGGGTTGAAGATGTTGTGGTCCCAGGCGAAGGCCGCGTGCTTCCTGCTGTACGCCGCGGACTTTCCCATCTCCCGGTCGGAAGCGCTTCCGCCGTCGCCCATCCGCGTTTTGTAGTCGGCGAATGCCTTCGCATCCTGCTCGGCAGTTTCTTCGTTGACGAAATACGCGACGTCGCGGCGCGGCGGCATGGCCTGCGGCCCGCCGAACTTATGTCCGACGCTCGAACACTTCACGACCAGCCACTGAATGACCGGACGTCCGATCTTGTGGTCCCACTCCAAGGCTACATACGGCATGTCTGAGTCTCCTTATGTTGTGTGCTCAGGCCTCTCCATCGCACGGACAGAAACAAGGCGAAGGTGTACGTGTTTATTTCGGTATTGACTGCCAAACTCGACGTTATTTTAAGGAATACAGCGAGCCAACGGCTGTTAAACGCCATCACTAATGAATGACGCACTCGACTGTCAGGACCAACGCCGGTCCCGTCTCCTCGACGCCATGCCGGCCATTGCCTGGTCGGCCTCCGCGCAAACCTTCCGCTTCACGTACGTCAATCCCGCGGCGGAGACGCTCCTCGGCTACCCGGTTTCACGCTGGATCGAGGAACCGCACTTCTGGGCAGATCACATTCATCCCGAAGACAAGCACGTGCCCACGCTCTGCCATAACGAAACGGTGGCCGGCCGGAATCACGAACTGGTTTACCGCATCATCGCTGCAGACGGCCGCACGGTCTGGTTGCGCGACTACGTCAACGTTCACAAAGTCGACGGCATCCCGGTCGAGCTGTTCGGCGTCATGGTCGACATCACCCGCGAGCGCGAGGCCGAAGAGGCAGCGTTCGCAGACCGCGAAAACTTCCGGCGCATGGTCGAGCTTTCCCCGGACTGCATCGGCGTTCACGTCGATGAGAGCTACGTCTACGTCAACCAGGCCTTCGTCCAGCTCCTCGGTGCTACCAGCGAAGACGAGGTGGTGGGCCGCAACGTCTTTTCATTCCTCGATGCCACGTCGCGCGACAGCGTGAGCGAGCGGCTGGAACAGCTCCGCGCCGGCCGGAGCGTGCCGTACATCCGCGAAACCTATCGTCGCGTCGACGGCTCCCCCCTCGACGTCGAGGTCGCCGCGCTGCCGCTGCGCTACGGAAACCGCGACGCGGTTCAGGTCATCGCCCGCGATATCACCGAAAAACTGCGGGCCCGGCAGGCTCTCGAAGAATCGGAGCAGCGCTATCGCGAGCTAGTCGAAGACGTCACCGAAATCCTCTTCACCGTGGATCGCGACGGCCGCTTCGTTTCACTCAATCGCAGCTTCGAGCGCAGCACCGGTTATCGAATCGAGGAGTGGATCGGCCGCCCGTTCGCCGAACTTTTGCTGCCGGATTCCGTGGCCGCCGCCCTCCATGACTTTGACCAGGCGCTGTCCGGTCACGAACGGATCATCCCCGAGTACAACGTCCGTGCACAGTCGGGAGCCGTGGTCACCGTGGAAGTGTCGTGGCAGCCACGCTACGTCGAAGGCGTCGTGGCCGGAGCGATCGGCCTCGCGCGAGACGTAACCGAGCACCGCAACATCGCGCGCAAGCTCGAGGAATCGAAGCGGATGAGCAGCCTCGGACAGGTCGCAGCGTCTCTCGCGCATGAATTCAACAACGTGCTCATGGGCATCCAGCCGTTTGTCGAAGTGATCGGCCGCCACGATCCTGCACCCGTTGTCCGCGATGCCCTCGGCCACATCACCCGAGCCGTTGGCCGCGGAAAGCGCGCCTCACAGGAAATCCTGAGGTACGTCAATCCCAAAGAGCCGCAGCTCTTCGCGCTTGACGCGTCGGTCTGGCTCCCGTCGCTCCTCGGGCAGTTGGTGGCGGCGCTTCCTTCCTCGATCGCACTCAGCAGCTCGATCGATCCCGAAGTGCGGTTCATTCGAGGCGATCGCGAACATCTCGAGCAGGTGATCACCAACCTGGTCTTCAACGCCCGCGACGCCATCGAAAGCATCGGCACAATCCACGTCGCCGTCGCGCCGGCCGCCTCGCCCGGCCTCAGCGGTACCGAAGCGAAGTTCGTCCATATCTCCGTATCCGACGACGGCCCCGGCATTGCGCCGGCAATCATCGACAGCGTCTTCGAACCGCTCTTCACCACCAAGCGCAACGGCACCGGTCTCGGCCTAGCCATCGCGAGGCGCCTGATTGAAGGCCACGGCGGAATGCTCACGTGCGAGAACCTTCCCGAAGGCGGATCCACCTTTCATCTCCTGGTTCCGGCCGCCGAGGCGCCGCCCGTGTCGACGCAACCGCTGGCGTGGGGGACGCCCGGAGTGACGCGCATCCTGCTCGTCGAAGACGACCTGTCGGTGGGCAGCGGATTGGAAGAGCTACTGAACTCGGAGGGATACGAGGCGACCTGGGTGAAAGCCGCGGGAGACGCCTGCGCCGCCGCGCGCCGCACGCGCCCGCAGGTAGCAATCATCGATGTGAATCTGCCCGACGGCAACGGAGTCGATCTCATTCCGCTGCTCCGCGCCGAGCATGCGGACCTGCCCATCGTCTTCTCCACGGGTCACGTGGAACTGAATCTCTCCAACGAAGAAAACCGCATCGTCGCGCTGATGAAACCGTACGAGCTCAGCGACCTCATTCTAGCCATCGGTGCCGTCACTGCTCCGGCGGCGGAACTCGCTCTTCGTTCTTCATCGGCAGCTTGAAACCGATGTATGTGCCGGAGCTGATGCCCATCAGCGCCAGCATCGTGGCGCTGAACTCGGGCATGGTCAGGTCCCACAACACCGAGGTCAGAAAGATGCCGCCGAGGACAAGGGTCCAGACCACGACTTGCAATCGGTCGAGGGCGACCACGCCACGATCGTCGGAAACAAGATCGCGCATGAAACCGGCGCTCGGCCGCACGGCAGCGGATGCGGGCGTCACCGCGACGGCCGCGAGCGCGGTCGCGGCGCTGATTCCGACCAGGCCGAGCAGCGACGGCGCGATCGAGTCGGCTTCGCCCGTGACCAGCCAGATGAAAACGTAGCCGACGACGAGCAGGAAGAACCACCACGCCATCTGCACGCGAGCCAAACTGTATGGCTGGTACACGCCGTCGACCGATGCTCCTTCGCGCAGCATGTCGCTCCGCCGCGCGTAGATGACGAGCGCGATGGCGACGGCGATGAGTAGTGCCAGCCACGTCATCGACCAATAGTCGAGGTACAGCTTCTCGAGCCGCAGCGACATGTTCGCGCCGGCCGCACGCGGTAAAGCCCGGTCGCCACGAATGCCGGCACTGATGTGCATCGTCGCGTCGGGATCGAACAGCGGGTCGTACAGAAACTGCCGCCAGATCTCCTTGTTCTGCGCGTTCCGCTCGAGGATGAACGTGAGCGTGCCGTTCTGGATATCGATTCCCGACGGCTGGACGCCCGTATCTAGCCCCTCGATGAACAACGTAATCGACTGCTGCTGCGCCTCCGCGTTATGCACCAGCGCATCGAGATGACAAACGGAAACGACTACCCAGTCGCCGAGGTAAACGTGCCGCGGATCGGCATTGACACCAGCCGCGCCGGCCACCGCCGTCGCCGCGCCGCACGGCGCACTATGCAAATGCTTCCGCGCCGCGCCGAGTTGATCCGCTTCCTGCCGTTCGGTGCAGGCGGTGAGCACGGCGAGAAGCAGGAGGACGCCCGTAAGTCGAATCCGCATGCGCGGAATTGTAGAGCGGGATGATGTCTATGCAGGCTTTACAACAGCAATCGCGCCGGGAGCCGTGTCTTCAATCGCAGCCCGAAGTTGTGGCAACATCGTTCGCAGATTCGCGAGCGTGGTGTCAAACGTCTCGATGACGACGACGCCAACAGACAATTTGCCAATGTTCTGCTGATATCGCAGACGCTGATCTACCGTCACGAAAACGTCGAACGACGATGACAGAGTGACCGCTCGAAGCAGCTCGCCGTTTTTGAGACCTGCCCAACCCTCTTCCTGAACAGTTCGGACCGCAAACCCCGCGAGCTCACGACGGAGCTTGCGCGGCATGTTCTCGTCGAAAAGAACGCGTCTCACGCGATTTCAGCGAGCAGCGCTCGTCCGGCTTCTTCGAGAAAGGCCACCGCCTGCGCCTTCGAAACTGTTGGGAAATTGTCGAGGAACTCCTCGATCGTTTCTCCGCTCTCGATATAGACCAACAACGTTTGCACGGGGACGCGCGTACCGACGAAGACGGGAGTGCCGCCGAGAATCTCGGGATCGGAATGTACGATCTGCGCTCGTTTCATGACGCCGAAGGATACGCCCGCATCAACTCTGGTCAAGCGCGCGCCTTCTCCGCCGCCGTGCGCAGCGACGACAGCATCCCCTCCAGGTTCCAGGTGTCCCACCCCTCCACGATCTTGTCGCCGCGGACGACAAGCCAGGTCGTGCCACAGACGTCGATGCGCTCGTTCGTCGGCGCGAAGCCGAAGCCGTGGCCGCTGTGGGTGCCGCGGTCGCCGTCCGCCCTTCATGAAAACTTCATAACTCCCCGTACGATGATCGGATGCGGCGCGTGCTCATCGTCGATGACGATCCAAAAGTGTGCGAGACGCTCGATCGCTATCTTTCGCACGCCGGCTACGCGACCGCGTCCGCGCTCGATGGCGCGAAAGCGCTGGAGCTGGTGCAGACATTTGCACCCGATCTCGTCGTCCTCGATCTGCTGCTGCCGCGTATCGGCGGCCTGGAAGTCTGCCGGATGCTGCGCGAGACATCGGCGATCCCGATCATCATGCTGACCGCGAAGACAACGGAGCATGACAAGCTGACCGGCCTCTCGCTCGGCGCGGACGATTACCTCACCAAGCCGTTCAGTCCGCGCGAACTGGTGGCGCGCGTCGAAGCGGTCCTGCGCCGCAGCGGGACGACGGAGAAAACGCCGCGCGTGATCGCCGGCGCGTTGACGATCGATCCCGAGCGTTGCGAGGTCACCGTCGGCGACGCGCCGGTCACACTCACCGCGACCGAGCTGCGCCTGTTGCTGGCGATGGCGCGCGCGCCCGGCCGCGTCTTCCGCCGCGACGAGCTGGCCCGCCTCGCCCTCGGCGACGACTTCGAAGGACTCGAGCGCACGGTCGACGCGCACATCAAAAACCTGCGCCGCAAAGTCGGCGCGGACATGATCGCCACCGTCTTCGGCATCGGCTACAAACTGGTGGCGTGATGCGCATCGTCACCACATTGCGCGGTCGCCTCATCGCCATGGTCGCGGCGTTGGTCGCCGTCACCATCGGAGCGACAGCGATCATTTCCACGCGCGTCGCTCATTACGAGATCCGAAAGTTCGAGGTCGAAGTGCACGCCGGGCGGCGGCCGCTGATGCCGAACGCCGTCGCCGATTACTACCGCGCGCATCGTTCGTGGCCGGGCGTAGAACCCGCGGTTGAGGCGATGGCACGCGCGGCCGGGTCGGACATCGCCCTCTTCGACGAACACAATCGTCTGGCCGCGAAGTCGAACGCGCTTCGCGGTGCGACGCTCGATCTCGCGCCGGACGGAACGCTCACCATCACGCGCACGATCGCCGGCGGGCGAACGCGCGAGTTGATTCGCGGACCGCAGATGATCGTGCGCAATGCGAACGGCGGTATCGCAGGATCGATCTTCATCCTCCCGCGGCACGAGGACGCGCTGCCGCCGCCGACGCGTTCCCTCGACCGCTCCTTCTTCTGGACGTTCCTCGGCGCAACACTTTTCGGCATCCTCATGGCCATCGCCATCGCACGCTGGATCAGCGTCCCGGTCGAGCGGCTCACGGCGGCCGCGCGGCGAATGGAATCGGGCGATCTGGCCGTGCGTGTCGAACCGGCCGGCGGCGCGGAGCTGGCCGAGCTCGCGCGCGGCTTCAACGCCATGGCCGCCGCGCTCGATCGAAACGAGGAGCAGCGCAAACGCATGGTCAGCGACGTCGCCCACGAGCTACGCGCGCCGTTGACGAATATCCGCTGCGAACTGGAATCGATGCAGGACGGACTCACGGCGCCGACGCCGGAGCGGATCGCTTCACTGCACGAGGAGACGATGCACCTCGCGCATCTCGTTGACGACCTTCAGGACCTCGCGCTGGCGGAAGCCGGGAGGCTGGAAATCGACGCTCAACCCGTGGCGGTGGCCGCGCTGGCGAAACGCGCCGCCGCGGGAATGGAGATCCGAGCGCGCGAGCGCGGCGTCACGATTCGGGTCGATGGCGACGATGACGTCGTCGTCCTCGCCGACACACGCCGCGCCGTCCAGATCCTGACGAACCTGCTCGCGAACGCCGTTGCGCACATGGAAAAGCCAGGCGAAGTCCGCATCGTGTGGACGCGAACCGACGGCGAGGCCGTTGTCAGCGTCATCGACAGCGGCGTCGGCATTCCGGTTGACGAGCTCCCGCACATCTTCGAACGCTTCTACCGCGTCGACATCTCCCGCTCCCGCACCACCGGCGGCGCCGGCCTCGGCCTCTCCATCGTCCGCCAACTCGTCGCTGCCCACGGCGGTCGTGTGTGGGCGGAGAGTGCAGTCGGTGTCGGCTCGACGTTCTCATTCACGCTACCAGCTTGGGAAACCCATCTCTGAAAATCTCGCGCGGCTTATGTGGCACAGACACTCCTGTCTGTGCTGGTGAGGCTCGGGAGAGCTGAAAAATTCAGCCGCGGAAGCCGGCCAAAGCACAGACAGGAGTGTCTGTGCCACACATCTTCATCATCGCTTCACAACTGCCGCGTACGTTGCTGACTGGAGGCAATCATGAAGACACTCATCTGTACACTGGCGTTGCTGATCGCTTCGACGCTGGCAGCGCAACAAACACCGATCGATCAGATCACCGCCGCCGTCGACAAAGCCGCAGCCGAGGACAAGTTCTCGGGCGTGGTGCTCGTCGCGAAGGATGGAATGCCGCTGCTGTCGCGCGCGTGGGGCATGGCCGATCCCGCCAAAGGAATCGCGAACCGCGCCGACACGAAATTCAACCTCGGATCGATCAACAAAATCTTCACGCATGTCGCGATTGGACAGCTGGCCGCGGCGGGCAAGTTGTCGATCAGCGACACGATCGCCAAACACTTGCCCGATCTTCCGGTGCCGTCCACCGACAAGATCACCATCGAGCAACTGCTCCAGCATCGCTCGGGACTCGGCGACATCTTCGGACCGAAGTTCATCGACTCGCACGCGTCGATCCGGAAGCTCTCCGACTACGTCCCGCTCTTCGCCGGAGCGCCGCTCCAGTTCGAGCCGGGCGCCGATCAGAAGTACTCGAACGCCGGCTTCGTCATCCTCGGGCTGATCATCGAAAAGGTTTCCGGCCAGAACTACTACGACTACATCCGCGATCACATCACCAAACCCGCGGGCATGACCGACACCGCGTCCTACGCCGTCGATGAAAACGTGCCCAACCGCGCCAGCGGCCTGACGAAGCGCGGTCCCGACGGTCCGCTGCCGGAGCGGCAGAACAACATCAACACGCTGCCGGCCCGCGGCAGCTCTGCCGGCGGCGGCTACTCGACCGCGGCCGACCTGCTGCGCTTCTCGCAGGCGCTGCTCGCCGACAAACTGCTGCCGAAACGCTGGACCGATTGGATCTTCAGCGGCAAGCTCGATGGAGCCGGTCAGCGCAACATCGGCGTCGCCGGCGGATCGCCGGGAGTCAACGCGGTCCTCGAAATCGAACCGCCGTACACCGTCATCGTCATGTCGAACTTCGATCCGCCGGCGGCGATGGAGATCGGCGCGGAAGTACGCAAAATCCTCGGCATCGGCGGCGGCGAACGGAGGCAGCGCCGCGGTCCGGAAGGACCGGGCGAAGTCATCATCCACGGCAAGGTGCAGCTTCCGATGGATCTCACGCGCCACGTGCCGGTCATCGAGGCGAAGGTCAACGGAAAAGGCCCGTTCCGCTTTCAGGTCGACACCGGCTTTGGCGGCATGATCCAGGTCACGCCAGCGGTGGCGAAGACACTGGCGCTGCCGGTGATCGGCGAATCGATCGGCGGCGATCCGAGCGGCAAGAACCAGCGCACGATGCGCGTCTACAGCGCTGAATCTGTCGACGTCGGCGACGCGCATTTCGGTCAGGTCGAAGCCGTCGAAGGCGGTCCGCACTTCGAAGGGATCGACGGCGTCATCGGTCTGCAGCTCTTCAACAGTTTGATCGTGACCTTCGACTATCCCAACAGCCGCTTCAATGTCGACGGCGGCGCGCTGCCGGCTGCAGATGGCGCGAAGATCCTCACCTACCGCGTCGACCACGGCGTCCCCAATATCGACATCGACGTAGCCGGTCAGAAGGTGAAGACCGACATCGACAGCGGCAGTCCCGCGCTCCTTTCGATGCCGCTCTCGCTCGCGAAGTCGCTGCCGCTCGCGAGCGAGCCGCAGGTAGTCGGCCACGGACGTACCGTCGGCAACGAGTTCGATATTTACTCCGCGCCAATGAAGGGCGAAGTACGCGTTGGAGCGATTACCCTCACCGACCCACGCGTCGATTTCGTCGACCTCTTCCCCGTCGCCAACCTCGGCTTCCGCTTTCTGAAGGATTACGTAGTCACGTTCGATCCCGCCAATCACCGGGTGCGGTTTGTGAAGTAACGGGGAGTGGGGGGTAGGGTGTGGGGCGTGGGAGATAGGACCAACGATGCTTGAGCGTCTTTCTCCAACTCCCCACCCCCTACTCCCCACACCCAGATATGCGCACCATTCGCAAGCAATACCGTGCCCTTCGCGATGACATCGGCGAGCTGCATACGTGGCGGCCGTTGCCGAACGATGAGATCGAGCAGATCGATCCGTTTCTCTTTCTCAATCATCACGGGCCGCAGGTGTATCCGCCGGGCAATGGCGGGTTGCCGTTTGGGCCGCATCCGCATCGCGGGTTTGAGACGGTGACGTTCATCGTGGAAGGATCGCTGACGCATCGCGATACCGGCGGACACGAGAGCGTGATCGAAACGGGCGGCGTGCAGTGGATGACGGCGGGACGCGGGCTGGAACACGAAGAGGTTTCGCCGCCGGAGTTTCTCGAACGCGGCGGGCCGCTGGAGATCCTGCAGCTCTGGATCAATCTGCCGTCGCGCTTGAAGTTCACCGACCCGCGCTACGTTGGATTGCAGAAGGACGAGATCGCGTCATTCGCTAACGGCGGCGTGACTGTCAATCTGATTTCCGGCGGCTGGAGCGGACATCGCGGTCCGATCGAGTCGCTGACCGACGTACACATGATGACTGTCGCGCTGACGGCAGGAAGCCGCATCGTGCTGCCGGCACCGCGCGGACGTAACGTCTTCTTCTACGTCGTCCGCGGGACGCTGGCAATTGGCGACGCCTTCCATCTCCTCGATTGGAATGATGACGGCGACGAGATCGAAGTCGGAGCAGTGACCGACGCGCTCATCCTCTTCGGGCACGCGAAACCGTACGGCGAGCCGATGGTCGCGCATGGTCCATTCGTCATGAACACGCGCGAAGAAATCGTGCAGGCGATTCGCGACTATCAGGCGGGGAAATTCGGCGCGTGATTAGTGCAGCGCGTTGGCGAGGACGCCCGTGACCTGCTTGACCTGTTTGAGGAACGCCGAGGTCGAAAGCCAGCTCTGATCGGGGTAGTAGGCGAAGATCGGACTGCCGCCGCGGATCGTGTCGATGATCTGCTGCGAAATCTCCGGACGCACCGCCGGGCATCCCCAGCTGCGGCCGAGGCGGCCGAGGACTTTGACGGCCTCGTTACTGACATACGACGCGCCATGCAGAACGATCGCTCGATCCCACGCCATGTCGTTCACGCCCTCTTCCAGTCCGCGCAGGCGCAGCGAGTAGCCGTTGCCGCCGTTGTACGTGTCGGCCGTAACGAACAGGCCGAGGCTGGTGGCGAGGCTGCCGGGGCTGTTGGAGAAAAAGTTGGCGATGTTGCCGCCGCTCGATTTGCCATGCGCGACTAGCTCGCGGAAGAGGAGTTTGTGCGCGGCAAGGTCGAAGATAAACATCCGCGGCTCCGATGACGGCAGCGAGTAATCGATAACCGTCAGCAGGTTGCGCTTCGGGATCAGGCCGCTGTCTTCAGCTTTCGTCGCCGCGGCGAGCGCGAGCTTGAGGACGTCCGGGCGCAGACCGGGAGCTTGCGTCACGAGCGAGGTGATCTCGGCGGCGGATGAGTCTGCAGCGCGCATCGGCACAGCAAACGCGAAGGCTACGGCGATCAATAAGAGCAGTCGCTTCATTGGGGTTTCCGGTCGTATTGGATTTGGACGCGGATGATAACAAATAACCGTCGGGAGTATTGCGCGATGTGGTTCACCTCATGCAGTGCGCGTGATCGTGCGAATTGCCGCGCTTCTCCTCGCAGTCACCATCGCAGCGGCCGCGCACGCCGACGTTTTCCGCGTTCTCGATGACGACCGCGACGCGGCCCAGGCGCGCGTCGACATCATCCAGCAGGCGCGGAAGGAGATCGCCGCGGTCTACTTTCTTGCCCACAACGATCGCATCACCATCACCGCGCTGGCGTTGCTGCGTGACGCGAAACGGCGCGGCGTCGGCAACGTCCGGCTGATCGTCGACGCAAATTTTCAGCACATCCCGCGCGCCGTCCTTGCGCATCTGCGCGATGAAGGCGTCGAGGTTCGCGTCTATCACGCGCTGACGTTCCGCCATCCCAGCTGGCTCTTTCACCGGATGCACGAGAAGGTCGTGGTCGTCGACAGCGAGCGTTACATCGCCGGCGGACGCAATCTCGGCGAGGAGTATTTCGGACTTCGCAAACGCAACTTCGTCGATCGCGATGTCTACGTCGACGGTCCCTCGGCCACCGAAGCGCAGAAGCGTTTCGAAGACTTGTGGGAAAGCAGCGACGTCAGCGATCTTCGAGTTCGCGTTTCTGCGGCCGACAACGTGAAGGCGTCGCGGCTCCTCGATGATGCGGCGACCGGCAACGCGCTCGACGGATTCATCGCGCTGAACACGGGCCGGAACTGGTCGCAAGGCCAGAAGAACGCGGAGGCCGTCCACTTTCTCCACGATCCGCTTGCGGGCCAGCCTGGTGAACGCGTGGCCGATCAATTGGCGGACGTCATCGCGACGGCGAAGAACGAGATCGTGATCGAGTCGCCGTACCTCGTCCCATCGCAATCGATGCTCACGCTGCTCGAGCAAAAACTGCACGACGGCGTTCGGGTTCGCATCGTCACGAACTCGCTCCGCTCATGCGACGGCGCGCTTCCGTTCGCGGGCTACATCAAATATCGCCGGCGCATGGTGCGCGACGGCATCGACCTGCGTGAGTACCGCGGCCCCGACACGCTGCACGCGAAGACGCTGGTGATCGACGGAAAGACGATGCTGGTCGGTTCGTACAACATCGACCCGCGCTCGGCGAATCTGAACACCGAGGTGATGTGCGTGGCCGAGGACGAAACACTGGCGCGGCAACTTCTCGCGTCGATTGATCAGCACATCGATCACGCATGGGCCGTCGGCGCGCGCGAACGGCGTCCGAAAGCGCCGCGCGCGTGGCGACTGCGCGCGTGGGCGGCGCGGCTGGTGTTGCCGCTGCTCGAAGGGCAGTTGTAATTACCGCGTGCGCACGCGCATCGCCGGATCGCCAAAGAGAATGAACGTGCGGCGGATGTCGGGTGTGAAGGAACTCTTCTGCGCGGCGGCGACGGCGTCGCCGAGGCGGATGTCGCCGCCGGCGAGGAGCGCGTGGAGCAACGCTTCGTCGGCCGGGAGCTGCGCCTCGGGGCTGGTCAGCGCCGACGACGCCCACACCGCGACCGCGCCGTTGGGCGCACGCTGCAGCATCTCGGCGAGACTGTCGGTGTAGAGATCGTGGAAGTAGCCGTTCAGACAGGTCATCGCCAGGACGATCGGCGTGCGTCCAGCCGGAAGCGTGGCGACGTCGGCGCGACCAAAGAAGGCGATGTTGCTCCAGATCTCGACAGAGCCGTGACCGATGTAGTTGACGAGCAACGCGTCATCGAAAGTACTCAGGAGTTCCTGCCGAGCGGATGCGCCACTCGCCGCCACGTTGATGTCGACGATGTCGAAACCCGGCGGAACGCTCTCTTCAAGCGCCACGGTGTTTGCATGAAAGTCGAGAGCCGCATCGGCATCGCTGACGAGCACGACCTTCCGCGACGCCGGCTGCGGATTCGTTTCATACGCGACGATCTTCGCAACCTCGGCATTCACATCGCCGGCGACGCGCGCGGAGAGACGGCCGATCGGGATGTCAGGCGCGCCATCGTCATCGAAATCGGTGAACCAGGTATCCGAGGCGGTCAGGAGCAGATCGGACATCAAGAGCTTCGTCGGAACGAAATCGAAATCGCCGAGTCCGAGGTACACGCGTTCATCGAAGCTGGCGTCGCCAACGAGGAGGACGTACCGCGGCGGCGATTGCCAGCGCTTCGCCGTGGCGAGAAATGAGCGGATGGCCTGCGGGTCCTTCGCGCCGTAGTTGAACTCGTCGTAAACGTCGTCGATGTTGGCGACGATGACGCTGAGTCCTTGCGACTGCCGCAATTTCACCAGCGGATCGAGCGCGGCGATGAAGGATGGATGGCTGATGATGACGACATCGGCGCCCGGCGCGGTGGAAAGCGACGACGGCTCGTTGCGAACGATGGACGCCGGCGGCGCGAGCTTCGATGACGCGATGGCCAGGA
Organism: Thermoanaerobaculia bacterium; assembly: GCA_035995985.1. Taxonomy (GTDB): domain Bacteria; phylum Acidobacteriota; class Thermoanaerobaculia; order Gp7-AA8; family Gp7-AA8; genus JADGNZ01. The sequence goes on from DASYJY010000245.1 coordinate 45,566, forward strand.
TCGTTCGTGGACCGTTGGGCGGCGCGATGAAAGTGACCTGCCCGTTTTCCGCATGCAACGGAACTATGCGAATCGGGGTGCGCTCGTCGGTGATGTCGACGATCTGAATGTCGCTGGTATCGAACCCCGAAATCGAAGTCTGCGCGCCGCCGTCCACGACCGCGAGCAACCGGTCGTCATCGGCCATGAGCGTGTGCGGATAGGTGACAGCGACGGAGACGACGACGCTCGCATCCGCATCGCCATTCAACGCCGCGAAAGCAATGGTGTTGTCGCCCTCGGTGAGCAACGACGTGGCGACGTCGAAGGTGGCCGAGGCGCGCGACAACGCCGCGAAGGTCATCTCGCCGATGTGTTGACCGTTGAGCGATACGACGACGTGGTGTTCACCCTCAGATCCGATATCGCTCGACCCCTGCAGGTCGACGGTAACCCTGGCGCCCGAGACGTTGGGATCGAGATGGCGGATTTGCAGCGTCTGCGTGGTGGGTTTCGTGGCATCGGTCGATACGAGCGGACCGACGAAATTGTCCGGGGTAGCGCCCGCAGCGAACGTCACGAAGTAAACCTTTTCGCTGCGCTCCGCGGTGGCCAGAAAATTCGTGCGCGTGCTGACCGGCGCCGCGACGAGCGACGCGGAGTT
>DASYJY010000246.1:0-1628 GCA_035995985.1 Thermoanaerobaculia bacterium
CGCCGCCGGGCCAGCCGGCGGGACGCCAGCGTTCCGGTCGTCAACGGAGGAACACAGCGCCGGCGACGGTCGCCACGACGGTGGTTCGGTGGTTTGAACGCCCCACGCCGGCCGTCAAGCGATATCCGCCGAGGCGTTGCGTTACTTGCAGCATCGTGCCGGTCGTGTGCGTAGGACCGGACCGAAACGCGCTGACTCGCAGGCCAAGATCCAATGAGCGCGTGACGGAGAAGTCGACTCCGCCGTTGGCGTTGATTCCGCGATTGACGCGGAACTCGGCGTAGCGGCGGCCGTAGACGGCGGTCGACCCGAGGAGGTCCCACGAGCCGCCGATCAGGAATGCGCTCACGGTGTCGAGACTGCTCCCTCGGTATGCGGCGAGCGATTGACGAAGATGGATTCGGCCAAATGATCTTCCGGCGTTTTCGCTGACGATCGCGCGCGTCCACGTGCGATTGCCGTGGTACGCCTCGCCGGTCGCGGCGACGTCGATTCCGTCGATGCGATTCGTGAATGGATCCTCGGCGGTAATGAACCGGACGCGCTGCGTGACGGTGACGCCGGCATAAGGAGAACGCCACGCATCGCGGAGCGCCGCGGGAGCGTTGTTTCCGATGATCTCCTTGCCGATGACGACTCCCGGCTCGATGAACGCGTGCTCGCTCTCGCGGAAACGTAGAGCGGCGCGAGCGATGAGCGCGGCATCGTCAAACTCGAGATCGCGTCTGCGAACGCCGTCGCGGTAAATCCTCTTGCTGCTGTGCGCGTCGTACGGCGTCGCGGTCATTTCGAAGATGAGGCGGCGGTCGTGAGTGAGCAGACGTTCGCGTCCGAGGGAGATCGACCAGCCGTTGATTCCGGCGCGCCATAGCGAACCGTCCGCCGCGACGGAACGGAGTTCGATCGACGGTGCGGCCAGACCCGATTCGTACAAGACCGCGGCGGTCAGGACCTTCAGATCGTCGGCGCGTGCGGTCGTCACCGCGATGAAACAGAGGACTGTGATTGCGCGCTTAGAGGTCATAGCGCGCCAGCTCCGCTGCGATTCGGCGTCCCTGATAACGCGCCATGGTCATGATCGACAGCATCGGATTCGCGCCGCATGACGTGGGGAACGACGATGAGTCGCAGATCACCAGATTGCGAATCGCACGCGATTCGCCGCGCGAGTTCGTCGTCGTCCGCCGTTCGTCCTCGCCCATTTTCGTCGTCGCCTGGGCGTGCGCCGAGGTGAGCGTGGTGCGGTACGGCTCGAAACGGAGATCGGAACAGTACGCAGCTTCGGAGGCCGTCCTGAACTTTGGCCGCGGCAGCGGTCCGACGCGCTCGCTCGACGGCAGCAGCACGCTGCGCGCGCCGGCCGCGAACATGATCTCGACGGCGCGCTGCGCGGCGAAACGCAACCGAACGCGATCGCCGTCGCTCAACTGGTAATGAATGCGCGGCTTGCCGTCGGCCTCGTTCCACTCCACGCGATTGTTGTCATCCACTTCGTCGAGCAGCATCGCTCCGAATCCGATCAGTCGCGGCAGCTCACGAAGGACGTCGAAGTGCTCCGCGCCGATTCCGGGGATGACTACCGAGCCGTACACCGGCTGGCCGAAAAGTGTTTCGAAGTAGATGCGGTG
>DASYJY010000247.1:0-2746 GCA_035995985.1 Thermoanaerobaculia bacterium
AACGCTGGCGTCTCGCCGGCTGGCCCGCAGGCGTCCCGCGCCTGCGTTCTGTGACGCGAACGAGGATGTAACTTAGAACCTCGTTCTCGTGGCGGCGAGACGCCGCCACGCCAGCCGGCGAGGACGCCAGCGCTCCATTGCTCGAGCCCGCGGCTCCCCATCGCGCAACCCTCCTCCCCAACTCACCGTATAATCCCCGGCTCGGTTCCCCGATGTTTTTCACGCTCGCTACCTTCGCAACGATGTTATTGCTCAATCCGGCTCGCACCCATGATGCGAAAGTTCATCAGTATCCGCGCCTGCATGCGGCGGCGCGGAAGGACCGTGTCCTCATCGTCGCGCCGCATATCGACGACGAGGCGATCGGCGCCGGCGGGTACGCAATCGATGCGCTGGCGAACGGCGCGGACGTCTACGTCGTCTTCCTGACTGCCGGCGATTGCAACCGCTTCTCCGCCCGCCTGATGTACAAGACGCTCGGTCCGACTGCGTCCGACTACCTCGGCGTCGGCAACGCGCGCATTGGTGAGGCGCGCGCGGCCATGCACCTCCTTGGCATCCCGCGCGATCACTACTTCGTCCTCGGCTATCCCGACCGGGGACTGCGCACGATGGTCGACAACCCCGGCGCGATCGTGCGCTCGAAAGCGACGCGCGAGAACAGCGTGCCGTACGCCGACGCGATGACGCCGCGCGCCGAATACAGCTACGCGAGTTTGATGAACGACATCGAGATGGTGATCAAGCAGGTGCAGCCGACCACGGTCATCGCGCCGGTGCCGTTCGATCTGCATCCGGATCACAGCGCGGCCGCGGAGATCACCGACGTCGCGCTCGACGAACTTCAACTTCATCCGAAACGCCTCGGCTACCTCGTACACACGGCGCGCAGCCGCATCCACACTGCGTTCGTGAAGATGCCGACGCGCGCGCTCCTCCCGCCGACGCGCATGCAGGCGTTTTCGTGGGCGACATACGGCCTGACCACCGCCGTGCAGAAGACGAAGACCGATCTGCTGATGACGTACAAGAGCCAGCGGCCGTACGTCTTCCTGCTGCGCAACGCGTTCGTGCGGAAGAACGAGCTGTTCTTCGTGTATCCCGCTGCAACAGAGCGGTAGACAAGCCCGAGGAACGAGGACTCGTTCTCATTTCCCGTTCACACGTTCCGATTTACCGTTCACTCATTCTGGTTTTCCGTTCACTCATTCTGATTTTCCATTCACTCATTAATTTTTCGTATTCACTCATTCTGATTTCGTCTTGCTTCCTTTTCTGCACGGTTTTGGCATCTGAAGCGGAACCTGCCTTGCATGCGCTCCGCCCTCGCACTTCTTCTCGCCCTCACCTGCTCCGGTGCGTCGTCCTCGCCGGTGCGGAACCATGAGACGGCGAAGCCTGCCGGCCGCGACTACGACATCCGCATCGTCCACGGCGACGTCATCGACGGAACCGGCAAGGCGCGTTTTCGCGCCGACATCGGAATCCGAGGAGACGCGATTGCGGCGATCGGCGATCTGTCGAACGCCACGTCCACGATTACCATCGAGGCGACGAATCAGGTCGTCACGCCGGGATTCATCGATCTCCTCGGGCATTCCGAGGCTTCGGTGCTGCTCGATCCGCAGCTCGAGGGGAAGATCCGGCAGGGTGTGACCACCGAGGTCACGGGCGAAGGGCACTCGCCAGGACCGATCAATGATGCGATGGCGGCGGAGATCAATCGCACGCGACTGCCTGGATATCCGGACGCGACCTGGCGAACGCTCAACGATTTCATGCGCGTCGTCGAGAAGCGCGGATCGGCGATCAACTTCGCGTTCTACGTCGGAGCTGCGAACCCGAGGGAGATCGTCCTCGGCACGGCGGATCGGGCGCCGACGGCGGCGGAGCTGGCGCGGATGGAGACGCTCGTCGATGAGTCGATGCGCGCCGGCGCGATCGGCATGTCGACGGCGTTGATTTATCCGCCGGGACGGTTCGCGACTACCGATGAGTTGATTGCGCTCGGCAAGGTCGTGAGCAAATACGACGGCAGCTACTGGACGCACATGCGCAACGAGGCGGACCGCATCATGCCCGCGCTCGATGAAGCGTTCCGCATCGGCCGCGAGGCGCACCTGCCGGTGAACATCTTTCATCTCAAAGCCGGCGGCAAGATGCGCGGGCACATGGCGGAGATCGTCGCGAAAATCGAGGCGGCGCGTGCGGGCGGACTCGATGTGGCGTCGCAGATTTATCCGTACACAGCGACGTCGACCGACCTCACTTCGATCGTTTCGGCATGGGCACTCGACGGCGGCTATCTGCAATTCGTCGCGCGATTGAAGGACCCGGCCACGCGCACGCGCATCGCAACGGAGATGCGCAGCGGCAGCTACATCAGCCAGGGCGGCAACGGCATCCTCGTGCGCGGCATTCAGTCGACGGATCCGAAAATCAAAGCGTTCGAACGCAAGCGGCTCGATGAGATCGCGAAGAGCATGAACACTGATGTAGCCGAGGCCGCGCTGCGAATTTTCGAAGCAAGCAACTCATCGCCGATCGCGATCTTCTTCGGACTGAGCGAGGACGATCTGAAACTGGCGATGAAACAGCCGTGGGTCGCCGTCGGCTCCGACTCCGGCGCCGTGGTCGGTCCGATGCGCCAGTTCGGCGCGCACCCTCGCGCCTACGGCACCTTCCCCCGCATCCTCGGCCACTACGTTCGTGACGAGCATCTCTTCACGCTCGAAGAAGCGGTGCG
>DASYJY010000248.1:0-3175 GCA_035995985.1 Thermoanaerobaculia bacterium
GTCTCGAAGTAGATGCGATGCGAATTCGCGTACGCGTCGCTGTAGACCGTGCCGGGGATGCCGTAATAGTTCGAGAGGTCGTGGTCCATGATGCCGATGACCGGCAGGCTCGGATGCGTGACGAGCCCGCGTCCGATGCGCCGGTGCGGATCGGGATGATGCGACCGCTGCAGCAGCGTCGGCGTGGCCACGGCTCCTGCAGCGACGATGATCAGCTTCGCTTCGATCTCGATGCGGCCAACCGGAACGCTGTTCGGGTGCGAGCCGACGCGCGTTCGGCGCACGCGCCCGTTCACGGCCACGGCGGACATCGCGCCGTTCTTTTTTTCGAACACGATGCGCTCGACGTCGCAGTGATGGATCAGTTGCACACCATGCGCGATCGCATCCTCCATGTACGTGACGAGCGTCCCTTGCTTCGCGCCGTAGTTGCAGCCTTCGCCGCAGAATCCGGAGCGCACGCAGCCGCGCATGTTCAGCTCGAAGTGCTTGGATGGGATGCCGAGGGCCGTGCAGCCGCGCTCGAGCGCGCGGTTGTTGTCGTTGATCTCGTCGTCCTGGGCGCGATGAACGTTGATGCGCGTACGAACCTCGTGCAGCGCGGAGGGGATGTTCAGACCGCCCACGCCGTAGTCGTTCGCGTGTTCATCGAATGAGAAGCCGGTCAAGCCGACATCGCGCCGCCATCCATCCCAAACCGATTCGATCGGATTGAAACAGAGCGCGTAGTTGACGGTCGTGCCGCCGCCGACGCACTCGCCGCCGCGAACCGCCATCGCGCCGTCGGCCGTGGTGCGCCCTCCATCCTCGGCATACAGCACGCGCATGTCCCACTCGCGCTGATCGAACGACTCGCCGCCGAACCAGCCGCCTTTTTCGACGATGATGATTTTCTTCTTCGTCTGCTCCGCCAGCGTCGCGGCGAGCACGCCGCCGGCGGCGCCCGATCCGATGATGAGCACATCGCACGCGAGCCGGGTCATGTTCCGATGGCCGTCCGCGGAACGAGAGGTCCGGCCCAGCCGAGGCTCGGCCAGGTAGCCTCCATCGACCAGGTGGTAATCATCACGACGTTTCGCAGCGATCCGAAGAACTCCCGTTTGACGATCGACGCGCTGTCGCGCCACAGCCCGAGGTACGTGCGTTGCGCCGCGGCCGGGAGATCGCGGAAGCGCGCGTCCGGCTTGAGGTTCGTTGCGAACGCGGCGAATGCAGCTTTGTCCGTGGCCGCGATTTCCGCGCCGATCCGCGCACTGTCACCGCCGCGCGCCGCAAGATCGCGAACGGTGATCTCTTCCTGCAGCAACGGGCCGGACATCAGCGGGAAGAGATTGATCTCGTCGAAGAAGGCGATCGTCCGCTGCAACCCGGCGAAACGAACCTCGTTTTCGAGCGGAAAGAGTTTCAGAAGCCGCTGCTCGACATCATCAAGCGTGATCGGCGGAAAGCCCGCCGCGTCGAACGGCAGGACGGCAGTGATGACTCCCCGTAAAACGGGCCGATACGCGTTCCACGACGGATCGACGATGAAGGCCTCGGCGACGCGCGCGTTACCGACGACCGCGTTCGAACAGCGCACGAGCGTAGCCAGCAGAAATGGTGCGGACTGCAGAACGGCGCGCCGGCTGATTGGCAAGGCTTGGATGATACGTGGGTATCCGAGCTGATGCGCCGCGAATGCGATTGGTTTTCATTACGTCACCAGCGCAAGGTTTTGTCGGCTTCGCCGAGGAGCTACTTCGTGATCCCGATCTTTTGTTCGAGTTCCTCGCGCCGTCCGCGGCTCAAGCTCAACTCCGTGCCGTTTTTCAGGCGGACGCCGTAGTCGCCGCCGGGGTGGCGGAGGAGGGTGTCGATGCGGTCGAGGCGGACGATCGCGGAGCGGTGGATGCGGAAAAAGATCGCGGGATCGAGGCGCTCCTCCAGCGTCTGCATCCGCTCGCGGATGGCGAAGACGCGATCGCCGACGTGCAGCTCGGCGTAGGGACCGTCGGCGGTGATGTAGTCGACTTTGTCCACCGGCACCACGCGCACCTGGCCGCGCTGCTCGACGGAGATGCGCGCGAGGTAATCGTGCTTCGGTGGCGGAGTTGCGGCAGGCGTCTCATGCAGAAGCGAGAGCAAACGCTGCGTCACCTCCTGCACCTCTTCCAGCTCGATCATCTTGCGCGCGCGGCGGAAGGCCTGCGCGAAGCGCTCGTCGTCGAACGGCTTGACGAGATAGTCGACGGCGGCACGGTCGAAGGCGTTGAGCGCGAACTTGTCGAAGGCGGTGACGAAGATCGTGGCCGGCATCTTCTCGGCGCCGACGTCGTCGACAACTTCGAGGCCCGTTCGTCCCGGCATCTGCACGTCGAGAAAGACGAGATCAGGATTCAGTGTGCGAATGGCGTCGATCGCTTCGAGCCCTGTCGACGCTGTCCCGGCGATCTGAACGTTCGTCTCATGCTCCAGCAGATCAGCGATGCGATCACGCGCCAGCGCTTCGTCGTCGGCGATGAGGACGCGGATCGTTTTCTCAGGCATGCGTTGCTCGCGTTCGAAGATCGGCGGCCGTGTGATACGGCAGGCGCAGCGTGGCCAGCACGCCGCCGGCGGATGGAGAGGCGAGCGTCAGCGAGGCGGGATCGCCGTAGAGTTGATCGAGACGCGCCTTCGTGTTGCTCAGACCAACTCCCTCATCATTCGATTGCAAACCGGGCCCGTTGTCCTGAACGGTGACCACGAGATCGTCGCCGTCGACCTTCGCATCGATCGTCACCTCGCCGCGGCCGGAGGCGCGGCTCGCACCGTGCTCCAGCGCGTTCTCTACGATCGGCTGGAGGATGAGATTCGGGACGAGCGCGTCCAGCGCGCGATCGCCGGCGTTGACTGTTACTGTCAGCCTCCCCTGAAAGCGGATCTCCATGATTTCGATGTAGCGGCGCAGAAACTCCAGCTCATCGCGCAGCGGAACCTCGTCCGCGCCGCGCGCTTCAATTGTGTGCCGCAACAACTCGCTCAGCCGCGCGATCATCTTTCGCACGCCGGAAGGATCGCGTTCCACGAGCGCCGAAACCGCGTGCAGCGTGTTGAAGAGAAAGTGCGGATTGAGCTGCATGCGCAGCGCCTGCAGGCGCGAGTGAGTCCACGCCGCCTGGAGGTTGGCGGCGCGAAGCTGGTGATATTTCAGCTC
>DASYJY010000249.1:0-34934 GCA_035995985.1 Thermoanaerobaculia bacterium
GTGGGGTCTACAGTACGCTCGAGGTCGACGTCGAAACTGGAAATAGCAGCAACATACCTTCGTTTGTCGATCAGGCTCTCTATACGCAACTCCTCACACACGAGTTGGGCCATACGCTCGGATTTCGTCACGCAGACGGCACGGCCAGCCTTAGTAGCCCGCCCCCAAACTGTCAAGCTCCTTCGCCATGCGCTTCGGTGGGGCAGGCGATCATGGCTTCTGTTATCCCGAAACCCAACAGCATCGGCAGCCTCGGCCAGTGGGACCTCGACGCCGCCCAAACCGTCTATGGCAGCGGCCCCGTTTGCACGCCGCCGTCGATTGGAACGCAGCCTGCGAATGTCACGATTACAGCGGGCCAGCAGACCACGTTGTCCGTCGGCGCGACGGGAACGGGCCTCACCTATCAGTGGTACATCGGCAGCTCGGGCACTACGACCGCATTGGCTCCGAACGGCACCAGTAGTCAGCTGACGGTTTCGCCAGGCACGACTACAAATTATTGGGTTCGTGTAACAGGCCAGTGCGCACCGGCGGCGGACAGCCGGACCGCCATCGTCACAGTGAACTGCGCGCCTCCGTCCGTTCCAACGCCTCTTGCCTCGCCGTCTTCGATTTCTTCGGGGCAATCGAGCACTCTCTCCGCCTCACCCACTGGCACACCCAATGGCAATGGATCATTCACCTTTCAGTGGTACACGGGCAATTCCGGCGACACATCGAATCCGATTGCCGGCGCGACGAATTCTTCAGCCAGCGTCAGTCCAACCGTGACAACGAATTACTGGGTGAAGGTGATCGGCCAATGCGGCACGGTCAATAGCAACCCGGCAACGACCGTCACCGTCGCCTGCACGCCGATCGCTCCAGGTGGCGTGGGAGCGCAGCCACAATCGATCAATCTGGGACAGTCATCCACGATTTCCGTGACTACGAGCGGCAGCGGCCCGTTCACGTTCCAGTGGTTCCGCGGGAGCCTCGGCGATTTCTCGAATCCAATCGCAAACAGCAGCAGCACTCTTGTCTCGCCAACCGCGAACACGACGTACTGGGTGCGCGTCACTGCGCCGTGCGGCTCGCAGGATGGCAGCGTCACGGTGTTTGTGAACGTCCCCTGCACGCCGTCGTCGATCACCACCCATCCGGCGTTCGCGACGATCGCTCCGGGGGCGTCGGCAACGCTGACGGTCGTCGCCGCCGGGAGCGCGCCCATTTCCTACCAGTGGTACACCGGCACCTCGGGCAATACCGCGAATCCGATCGCCGGCGCCACCAACGCATCGATCACCGTGTCGCCAACCGTGACGACGTCGTATTGGGTGCGCGTCTCGAATAGTTGCAACCCCACCGGCAACAACAGCACCACGGCCCTCGTCACGGTTTCCACCTGTTCCGCGCCAACCATAACGACGCAACCTGCGAGTATCTCCGCCCCCATCGGAACCGTCGCCACGTTGAAGGTGGTCGGCACCGTGACGGGAACCACGATTCATTACCAGTGGTACAGCGGCGCAAAGGGCGATCTCTCGACGAAAGTCGGTGCCGACTCCGACACGTTCACCACCGGCGCCGTCAACGTCACCGCGAGTTACTGGGTTCGCCTGACCTCGGCCTGCAACAACCTCACCTTCATCGACAGCAACGCCGCCATCGTCACCGCAGCGGCGACGCCCAAAGGGCGCGCGGTACGACATTGAAGCAGGAACGAGGGAGAGGGACGAGGATCGCTTCTCCCTCGTCCCTCATCCCTGCCTCACATCGTGTCCAGCTGCTTCTTCATCGAGGCGATCGTGCCTTCGCTGCGTTGCTCGGCGGGGAGCGACTCGGCGTAGTGGATCGCTTCTTCGATCGTTTTGCGTGCGGATGCTTTGTCGCCTTTGGCCAGGTACGTCGCGGCGCGGCTGCGGTAGATGCCGATCTTGCGCGGGCCGTAGGCGAGTTTCAGGGCGCGGTCGGATGCGCCAAGAGCATCGTCGAAACGTCCGGCGGCGCGGTAGGCGGAGATGAGGCGTGCGGGCGGGTTGTAGTCCTTCGGCAGATCGCGCTCCGACTGCTCGAGCATGGCGATCGCTTTCTCCGGCTGCTTGAGTCCGAGGTAGACCGTGAGGCGATGGGAATCGTAGACGGCGCGTTGATCGGGCGTCTTCGCTTTCGCCGCTTCGCGTTCCAGAAACGCGGCCCACTCCTCGCGGAGTTTGTGCGCCGAGGATTCGTCTTTGGCCTGGTCGCGTGCGTCGACGAGTGATTCGTAAAGTCCGGAGCGGTCGTCGGCGGACATCTTGATCGTGTCGGCCGCAGCGAGCGTTTCGCGCGTCGCTTTCTCCAGTCCCGAAATCAGCTCGGAACGGTTCCACGATTTCGCATCGAGGTCGGTGGCGCAGGAGAGTCCGGTTGCAGCGACGTTGACCGCGGATCCCGTTCCGCGGACGCGCGGATAGAGCGCAAGCGCGCGCTCGGCGCATTGCTGCGAATTCTGACTTTGCAGCAGCGCGAAAACGAGCGATTCCGATGCGCGTCCGAGACTCGGCCAGTTCTTCGGCGCCGCAGCGATTGCTTCATCGAATGCTTTCGCGGCCTCGGCCTGCTTCCCTTGTCCGGCTAACGCGTCGGCGCGGACGAGAAGCGTGTCGGCCTTCGAATGCGATCCGCGGAACGCATGCTGGCCATTGTCGAGCAGCTTGCGGATCTGCGGAACGGTGCCGCCGCCGGCGTAGCGGAAGACGACTTTATCTTTCGGATCGAGGATGAGCAGCGTCGGCCAGACGCTGATCGGATGTGCTTTCAGAAACGCGGCGTTTTTTGCGTCCTCGGTGTCGATCGAGAGCCAGACAAACTGTCCGGCGTACCGCTCGAGGGATTTGTCCGTGAAGACATAAGCCCTCATCGAGCGGCAGGTGTGTCACCAGGGTGCCCACGCCTCGACGAAGACCGGGAGGTCCGCCGATTTCGCGCGGGCGATCGCCCTGGGGTAGTCGTTCTCGATCCACGGCAGAACTTCTTTGGCCTGTGCTGCGGACGCAACGAGCAGAAGCGATGCGAGCAGGAGTCGTTTCATAGCGCGAAAGTGTAATGCACGCCGCGAACCGGGTTGACGTTACAGCTGTTGGGATGCTTGCAACGGAGCGCTGGCGTCCTCGCCGGCTGGCGTGGCTGCGTCTCGCTGCCACGTGACGCGGATGTAAGTTCGTGCGCGCGAAGCGTTTCAGAGCGCAGGCGCGGGACGCCTGCGAGCCAGCCGGCGAGGACGCCAGCGCTCCGTCGCGACGTTATCGCAAGCTCTTCTGCACCTTGTCCCGATACTCCTTCGCTTTCGCTACCGCCGCCGCTACATCAACCGTCAGCACCTTCCGATTGCGCATCAATACTCTGCCGTCGCAGATCGTCGTGACGACGGCGCTGCCCGATGCTGCATAGACGATCGCCGACTCGACGGCATAGACCGGCTGCGTCTTCGGCTGCTGGAGGTCGATGACGATCACGTCGGCGCGTTTGCCGGGTTCGAGGGTGCCGATGCGGTCTTCCATGCCGAGGGCGCGGGCGCCGCCGAGGGTGGCCATTTCGAGCACGTCGCGGGCGCTGAGCGCTTTCGGATCGCCGCGAGTGATCTTCTGCAGCCGCGCGGCGCTGGCGGCTTCTTCGACCATGTCGAGATTGTTGTTGGAGCCGGCCGGACCGTCTGTGCCGAGGCCGACTGCGACGTTCGCGCGGCGCAGGTCGACGACCGGCGCGACGCCTGAGGCCAGCATCATGTTGCTCTCCGGACAATGCGCGACGCCGACGCGTTTCGCGGCCAGCATTTTGATGTCGTCCGGCGTCAGCCAGATACCGTGTGCGGCCACGACGTCGTGGCCGAGGAAGCCGATCGCGTCGAGATAGGCGGCGGGGGAGAGGCCGGCGGTGTTGTCCTTGATCTGCGCTGCTTCACCCTTCGTTTCTGCGACGTGGATGAGGATCGGCGCGTGCAGCTCGGTGGCGAGCGCGCGGACCTGCTCGAGGTGCGCGCGCGAAACCGTGTACGGCGCATGCGGCGCGAGTGCGGGCGTGATCAGCCGGTCGCCGTGCCAGCGCTTGACGAAGTCGCGGACGTAGGCGACGGCGGCGTCCCACGTTTTGTTGTCCGGCGCGGGGAAGTCGATCATCGTCTCCCCGAGCACGCCGCGCAGTCCGGCCTTCTTCGCCTCGGACGCGATATCGCTCTCGAAGTAGTACATGTCGGTGAAGGTGGTGGTGCCGGAGGCGATCATCTCCGCCGCTGCCAGCCGCGTTCCCCACTTCACGAAATCACGATCGACGTTCTTCGCCTCGGCCGGAAAGATGAAGTGCTGCAGCCAATCCATGAGGTCGCGGTCGTCGGCGATCCCGCGGAAGAGCGTCATCGGTACATGCGTGTGCGCGTTGACGAATCCCGGAAGGATGGCCATACCGCGCGCATGAATCGTCTCGGCGCCGGCGAATCGTTTGGCGATGTCGGCGGAGTTGCCGACACCGACGATGGCGCCTTTATCGATGGCGACCGCGCCGTCATCGATGTTCGGTCCGGCCATGGTGATGACGGTGCCGCCAGTGATGACGATGTCTACGCGCCGTGGAGCGGCGTGGGCGATCGCGGCGAAGAAGGTGAGCAGGAGTGCGGGGAACAAGCGTCGATACATGGCCGCGAACCTTAGCGGAATCGGATGCGCGCGTACAATTTTGGCGTGCGAAAACCGATGATCATTCGCGACGCCTCATACCAGGATGTCGTGGCTGCGCCTGAAATCTTGATCGCTGAGCTGATCGATGGCGACATGTACGCGTGGCCGCGACCTGGCGGACCGCACACCCGTGTTTCCTCCGCGCTCGGGATGGACATCGGCACGCCGTACGATCGTGGTCATGGTGGCCCTGGCGGTTGGTGGATTCTCTTCGAACCGGAGCTTCACCTCGGCGAGCAAGTGCTCGTTCCCGACCTAGCTGGCTGGCGCCGCGAGCGAATGCCGGAGATTCCTGCAGATCATCGCTTCATCGTCACTCCCGATTGGGTCTGCGAGGTAATTTCGCCGTCTTCAGTAAGCATGGATCGGGGGAAGAAGAGGCGAATCTACGGAGAATTTTGCGTGCCGTGGATGTGGCTCGTCGATCCGATCGGACGAACGCTCGAAGTGCTGACGCTCGATGGCGACAATTGGAAGTACGCCGCTACCTTCACCGGCGAAGATGTCGTCCGCGCGGAGCCGTTTCCCGAAGCGGAGATTGATCTCGGCTCGATCTGGGGTGCGGACGAGGAGTAAGTCAGGCGACCGGAACCGCATCCTCGCTCATCGCATCGACGGCAGCCGCGGCCGGCAGCTCGATCGTGAAGACGGAGCCGGTTCCGACGGTGCTCTCCGCGGTGACGTCGCCGCTCATGGCGCGCGCCAGGTCGCGGCTGATCGCCAGGCCGAGGCCGACTCCGCGCGATGTGATCGAGGTGGACACAGGTCCGGAGTCGAGCTGGACGAATGGCGAAAAAATGCGCTGCAGCTGGTCGGGCTCGATGCCGATTCCGTCATCGCGAACCTGGATGCGAGTGCGCTCGCCGTCGGAGCCGCAGCCGATCTCGATCCGTCCGCCGGGCGGGGTGAACTTGATCGCGTTCGTGAGGAGGTTCAGCAAAATCTGTTGCAGACGATTCGGATCGGCCATGGCGGCGACGCCGTCGTCACATCCGGAAATGAGCCGGATGCCGGCCTCCATCGCATGTACGCGGACGAGGCTCTCGGCGCGCGCGACCGTGTGGCCGATCGAGATGGCTCGCGGGTTCACTTGAACGCGCCCCGAGTCGAGACGGGCAAACTCGAGGATGTCGCCGATCATCGTCATCTGTAGCTCGCACGCTTGCCGGATGTCGCGCACTGCCTCGGCGAGTAGCGGGTCCGTCACCGTTTCCATGAGCAGCTGCGCGTTGCCGTAGATCGTCGTGAGCGGCGTCCGCAGATCGTGCGACATCATCGACAGAAATTTGGCTTTGGCGGCGTTCGATTCTTCCGCGAGACGCCGGGCCTGCAGCAACTGATCCTCATAGGCGTGGCGCTGGAGCATGCGAAGGCAGACGCATTCGCTGACGAATACGCCGTCGATTTCCCGGCGCACCGCGTTGAGGAGCACCGGAATGTCCGCGCCGTCCTTCGCGCGAAGGGCAACGTAGATCTCTTCCACCGCTGATTTCACCTTCAGGAGCGGGAAGAGATAGGTGTGGTAGAAGATGCGCCCGCCGGGCGGCAGGATCTTGTCGATATGCCAGCCGGTCACTTCAACTTTCGTGTAGCCGAGCATCCCGGCGAGAGTCTGGTTGATCTCGACGATCGTTCCGTCGTCGGAGAATGCCGCGAATCCGCACGGTGCCGTGTTCATGACGTCGCGCATCGCAGGTCCGACATTACGCCGCAGCGAGATACGTTTTGATGGCCTCGATGGTCTCCGCGGGATGGCTGATGTGCGGACAGTGGCCGGTCGCTTTCATGCGGTGCAGCGTACTCCGCGCAAGCGCGCCGTGCAGAAAGTTTCCGACCTCGACGGGCGCAATCGCGTCTTCGCTGCATTGCATGATGAGTGACGGGACTGTGACCCTCGCCAGGTCGCCGCGGTTGTCGGCGAAGAACGTCGTCTCCGCGAACCGGCGCGTAATCTTCGGATCGGTCGAGCAGAAACTGTCATTCAACTCCCGCGTCAGCTCGGGGCGCTCTTCGTTCTTCATGATCACCGGCGCGAGGAAGTTCGCCCATCCGATGTAGTTCCTGTCCATCAGATCGAGCAGGCCTTCGATGTCCGCGCGCTCGAAGCCGCCAACGTAGCCCGCATCGTTGATGTAGCGCGGCGACGGACCGACCATGATCAGACGGCTGAATCGCGCGGGCTCCCGGTTCGCGGCCAGCACGCCCACCATGCTGCTCACAGAGTGCCCGACGAAGATCACATCGTGGAGGTCGAGGGCGGTGATGATGTCGAGCACATCCTGCGCGTAGCCGTCGAGCGACGCATACCGCTGCGGGTCGTACGCAGCGACGTCTGCGTTGCCCGAGCCGACATAGTCGAAGAGAATCACACGGTAGTCGGGCTCGAATGCGGGAGTCACGAAGCGCCACATCGCCTGGTCGCAACCGAAACCGTGAGCGAACATCATCGGCTGAGTGCCACGGCCGGAAACCTTCACGTTGTTGCGGGACAAGACATCAGTCATTTCAACTCCTGTGAATGGTGGGCCGGGCGCCCGACATGGGTTGCCTGACGATCCGCGATGCAAGAAGCAGGCAGGCGCCGAAGCGAGGTGTAATTCCGGGTAGTAGTCTGGTTTCCCCACCGAAACGCTGTGTATTTCCGCGGTTATGTGACCCTTCGAACAAATTCAGGCGTACCCTTTCCGATCCATCGCCCCGACTCCAGACGATCGAGGAGAGAGACAGACACCTTCCATTCGCTGCTATAGTCATCGGCGACAATTATGGCATTAATGCCTTCGTCGCAGTCAGAAGCTCAGCTCGCCATTGGCGGGGCAGCGGATGATCATGGGAACGAGGCCGCGGCTGGCGAGGCGCTCTCGTGACGCGCCAACTGACCGATCTTCTCCTGCGGGAGTCGCCCGACGCGGTCGCCATCACCACGCCTGCCGGCGAGATCGTCTACTGGAACGGCGGCGCCGAAAGCCTCTTCGGTTATTCGGGAGCCGAAGCGATCGGCAGCTCGATTGACGCGCTGATCGTCCCGCATGGGCACATCGAAGACCTCGAGCAGTTCCGGCGCGAAGCGCTGACCAACGGCTTCTCCACGTTTGAAACGGCGCGCCTTCGCAAAGACGGATCGCTGATCTACACAGTCGTTTCGAACAAGGCGGTATACGACGCCGAGGGGCGCGCCGAATTCATCATCATCACGCAGAAGGACGTCACGCACCTGAAGGTTCTGCGCGACGCGAAGCTCGTCGAGTCGCAGTTCCGCGATCTCCTCGAATCGACGCCCGACGCCATCATCATGGCCAACCAGACCGGCCGCATCGTCCTTGCGAACAGCCAGGCGGAGAAGCTGTTCGGGTACGAGCGCGGCGAGATGCTCGGCACGCTCGTCGAAGTTCTCCTTCCCGGCCGGTACCGCGGCGGCCATCTCGGCCACCGTTCCGGCTACTTCGGCCAGCCGCGCACGCGGTCGATGGGCGCAGGTCTCGAGTTGTACGGACTGCGCAAGGACGGAACCGAGTTTCCGGTCGAGATCAGTCTGAGTCCTCTGAAGACCGACGGCGGCACGCTGGTGATGAGCGCAATCCGCGACATCACGTATCGAAAAGGAATCGAGCGCGCACTGCAGGAAAAGAACGTTGAGCTGGAGCGCGCCAATCAGGCCAAGGACCGTTTTCTGGCCAGCATGTCCCACGAGCTGCGGACGCCTCTCAACGGCATCATCGGATTCGCGGAGTTTCTCTCCGACGGCAAGCCCGGTCCGCTCAACGGCAAGCAGAAGGAGTACCTCGGCGACATCCTGAACAGCGGCCGGCATCTGCTGCACCTCATCAACGACATGCTCGATCTCGTCAAGATCCAGGCAGGCCGCGTCGATCTCACGCTGGAGCGCTTTTCGATTCGTGATGCGATCAACGAAGTCTGCACCGGCGTGAAGCCGCTGGCCATCACCAAGGCGATCGACTTGGCCGTGAACATCGACGACGGCATCGAGCTCGTGACCTTGGACGAACAGCGGTTCAAGCAGATCCTCTACAACCTCCTGTCGAATGCGCTCAAGTTCACCGACGATCGTGGACATGTCGGTATCGAGGTCACGCCGCTCGACGGCGGCCGCTTCCGCCTCGTCGTGTCTGATGACGGCATCGGCATCCGCGCCGAGGACATCGGCCGGCTGTTCACGGAATTCGAGCAGTTGGAAACCGGAACGGCGCGGCGCTTCGGCGGGACCGGCCTCGGCTTGGCGCTGACGCGCAAGCTCGTCGAGCTGCACGGAGGCGAGATCGACGTCGAGAGCGAGATCGGCCAGGGCAGCAGGTTTGGCGTCGTCCTTCCGCTCGCGATCAGGGCCGGCAACGATATGCGAGGCCAGGAGTGATGGTCGCCGAAGCTCCGCGGCTGAGCGAAGAGCGCTTCCGCGCAGCGCTGGAGAATCTGAGAGAAGGCTGCCAGATCATCGACACCGAATGGCGCTATCTCTATCTGAATCCCGCCGCCGCGCGGCATGGGCAGTCATCCGTCGAGGCCTTGATTGGACGGACCATGATGGAGGCGTATCCGGGTATTGAGACGACTCCAACGTTCGCGGTGCTGCGCGAATGCATGGAGTCGCGCGGCAGCAAGACGATCGAGAACTTCTTCGAGCTGCCGGATGGAACCGCCGGTTGTTTTGAGATCGTCATTCAGCCGGTACCGGAAGGTTTGTTCGTTCGGTCCCTCGATATCACGGAACGGAAGCATGCTGAGACCGCGCTCCGAGAGAGCGAGGCACGCTTCAACGCATTCATGGACGCCAGCCCGGCCTTGACGTGGATAAAGGATGAGAGCGGACGGTACAGCTACGTCAACAAGGGCATAGCCGACGCAACCGGCGTGAATGCTTCAGCGTGGCTTGGCAAGACTCAGTCGGAGGTTATCGGCGGCACAGAGGCCGATGACGTGAGGCGAGGGGACCGCGAGGTCCTCGAGCGCAATGAGCCGACGGAGAAGGTGGAGGAAACGAGGGTAGGCGGCGAAACGCGTTTCTGGAACGCGTTTCGATTTCCGTTCGTCTCGCCGGATGGAAAACGGTCGGTCGGCGGCGTCGCAGTCGACATCACCGCGCGCATGGAGGCAGAGACGGCGTTGCGGGATACAGAGGCGCGGCTGCGCGTGGCTACGACGGACCTCGAGCAGCGAGTTCGCGAACGTACGGCCGAACTGCTGCTCGCCAAAGAGCGGGCCGAAGCGGCGGGGCGGGCGAAGTCGGACTTTCTGTCATCGATGAGCCACGAGTTGCGTACGCCGCTCAACGGCATTATCGGGTTCGCCGAATTCATGATCGACGGGAAGCCGGGTCCGCTCAACCCCAAGCAGAAGGAGTACCTCGGCGACGTCCTCGCCAGCGGCCGGCACCTGCTGCAGCTCATCAACGATCTCCTCGACCTCTCCAAGGTCGAAGCGGGAAAGATGCGGCTCTACCCGGATGTGTTCCAGATCGCCGGCGCCATCGACGAAGTCTGCGCCGTGATGAAGCCGCTGGCGCAGCCGAAGAACATCATCATCGCGACGATCATCGAACCATCGCTCGACGTGGTGACGCTCGACGAGCAAAAGTTCAAGCAGGTGCTCTATAACCTGGTGTCGAATGCGGTGAAATTCACCGGCGACGGCGGGCGCGTGGTGATTTCCGCTGCGCCGCGCGACGGCTCCCATTTCGCGCTTACCGTCGCCGACAGCGGCGTCGGCATCAAGGACGAGGACATGGCGCGGCTGTTCACCGACTTCGAGCAGCTCGATGATGCGCGGCCACACGGCGGAACGGGACTCGGCCTGGCGCTGACCCGCAGGCTGGTAGAGCTGCACGGCGGCTCGATCGGCGTTTCGAGCGAGTTCGGCAAAGGGAGCGCGTTCACCGTCGTTCTGCCGTTCTCCATCGAAGGAGCGAGCGCATGAACAGCCGCATTCTCATCGTTGATGACAACAAGACGAACCTTAAGCTCGCTTCGGACGTATTGGCGTTTGATGGTTATGAAATCCTGAACGCGATGGATGCCGAGTCGGCGCAGGCGATCATTCGGAACACGCCGCCCGATCTGATTCTGATGGACATCGCCCTACCCGGCATGGACGGGCTCACGCTCACGCGCCTGTTGAAGGCGGATGAAGCGACACGGAACATCGTGGTCGTGGCGCTGACCGCGTTCGCGATGAAAGGCGATGACGCCCGCGCACGCGATGCGGGCTGCGACGGCTACATCACCAAACCGATCGACACGCGGACGCTACCGGACGCCGTGGCAGGATATCTCCGCGCGAGGGCATAGCCATGGAAACTCCGATCAAAATACTTGTCGTCGAAGATCAGCCCGCGGAGCTGAAGCTCGCCGTCCACGTGCTCAGCGCGGCCGGCCATGAGGTCGATCGAGCCATCGCTGCCGAACAGGCGCTGGCGGCGATCGAAGCAAACCGGCCGACGGTCATCCTGCTCGATCTTTCGCTGCCCGGGATGGATGGTCTAACGCTCGCCCGGAAGTTGAAAGCCGACCGTGCGACCAGCGATATCCTCATCGTCGCCGTCACCTCGTATCCGGAGAAATTTACGATGGCGGAAGCGCTGGAGGCGGGATGCGATGCCTTCCTTCACAAGCCCGTCAGCACGCGCACGCTGCCCGCGACTCTTCGTGCGGTCGTCGATAACGCGGAGAGCGGCGGTAATCCATGACCCCTCTGAACATCCTGATCGTCGACGACCAGCCGATCAACCTCCGACTTCTCCGCGCCGAACTGGAGGCGGAAGGGCACATCGTTTTCGAGGCCTCGAACGGCGAGGAAGGGCTGGCCGTTCTCGACCGCCAGCAGATCGACGTCATCATCTCGGACATCCTGATGCCGGTGATGGATGGCTATCGGTTCTGTTACGAAGTCCGGCGCAGCGAGCGTCATCGCGCCATCCCCTTCATCGTCTACACCAGCACGTATCTTTCTCCGTCCGACGAGAAGCTGAGCCTCGACCTCGGCGCCGACCGCTATCTGCGCAAGCCCGCATCGCTGGAGCAGATCAACCAGACCATCACGGAGGTTCTTGCCGTTCCTCGCCGCGAGCCGACGACCGTCTTCGATTCGACCGACGTTCTCAAGGAGTACAACGCCGGCCTCGTCACCAAGCTCGAAAAGAAGAACGTCGAGCTGTCGAGCGCGATGAGTCTGCTCACTCTTCAGACCACGGCTCTCGAGACGAGCGCCGACGCCATGCTCATCACGGATGTGGACGGAGTGATTCTCTGGGTCAATCCCGCATTTACCGCCTCGACCGGATACACAGCCGAGGAATCGATCGGTCAGACGCCGCGCATCCTCAAATCAGGCGTTCAGGACGAAGCGTTCTACCGCAATTTCTGGGAGACGATTCTGCGCGGCCAGACCTTCCGCGGCGAATTCGTCAATCGCCGCAAGGACGGCACGGTCTACTACGACGAACATACGGTTACACCGGTTCGCGCAAAGGACGGCTCGATCACGCATTTCGTCGGCGTGATGCACGACATCACGGAGCGGAAGCGGTCGGAGGAGCAACTCCGTGAAGCACATTCCCAGCTCCGCGAGTTCCTCGACCACAGTCCGGCCGTTCTCTACGCGCTCGGTATCGAAGGTGACCGGATCGTGCCGCGATTTGCGAGCGAAAACATCGGGCGTCTGCTCGGATTTTCACCATCGGACGCACTGAGAGCCGATTTCTGGGTGGGACAGCTGCACCCCGATGATGTGAAACGCGCCTCGAAGAGGACCAGCGAGTCGAGAGAGAAGGGCAGCAGCCTCACCGAATACCGGCTGCGCCACGCTGACGGCTCGTATCGATGGGTGGAAGACAACCAGCGCCTCGTGCGTGACGCCGAGGGGCGGCCGGTGGAGCTGGTCGGCGTCGCCACCGACGTCACCGAACGGAAGCGCGTTGAGGACGAACTGCACGAGACCGAACGCCGCTTCCGCGAGATGCTCGACAACCTCGAGCTGATCTCGATCATGCTCGACAAGGAAGGGGGCGTCGTCTACTGCAACGACTACTTCCTACGGATGACGGGTTGGTCACGGGAGGAGGTCCTCGGCACCGATTTTTCTGAACGGTTCCTCCCGGCGGATGTCGCCGGCGAGATGCGGAAGTTGTTCCTGGCGCTCCTGGCCGACGGGAAAGAAGTCCTGCATCACACGAACGAGATCAAGACGCGTTCCGGCGAGCGGCGGCTCATTCAGTGGAACAACTCGCTTCTTTACTCGACCACGGGCGAAGCCATCGGTGTAGCCAGCATCGCCGAAGACATCACTGACCGCGCACAGCTGGAGAAGCAGCTCTTCCGCGCGCAACGTCTGGAGAGCCTCGGCACGCTCGCCGGAGGCATCGCCCACGATCTCAACAACCTGCTCCTCCCGATCCTGATGGGTGTCACGCTGCTCAAGCGCTTCGGTCCGAACGCACCGAGCATGCAGGCCATCGAGAACATCGAGCGCAGCGTCAAGCGCGGCAGCGAATTGGTGAAGCAGGTTCTGCTCTTTGCGCGCGGCGGCCAGACTTCGCGCGAAACCGTTCGCATCGGCGACGTCGTGCGCGAGATCCACGCCATCATCAACAGTACCTTCCCCAAAGACATCACGCTCGAAATGGCCATCCCCAAAGACGTCCATCCCGTTACCGGTGATGCGACCCAATTGACACAGGTGCTGCTCAACCTCTGCGTGAACTCCCGCGATGCTATGCCGCACGGCGGCAACATCCTGATCTCCGCGCGGAACCATGTATTGAGCGAGGCCGAGGCGCTGCGGCACGGTGCGCTGCCGAGAGGCGACTATGTCGTGTTCGAAGTGGCCGACACCGGCGAAGGGATGTCGAAGGAGATCATCGATCTGATCTTCGATCCGTTTTTCACGACGAAAGCGGTCGGCAGCGGCACAGGCCTCGGTCTGTCGACCGTTCAGGGAATCGTCAGCAACCACGGTGGATTCGTCGCCGTATCCAGTGCGCCCGGCGAGGGCAGCACTTTCACGATTTATCTTCCGGCGCGGATACCCCAGCCGGAGCAGGCCGCGCCGCCGGTGGACACGACTGCCGTGCCGCAAGGAAACGGCGAGTTGATCCTGCTCGTCGATGACGACGCCTCAGTCCTCAGCATCACGCAGCAAACGCTCCAGGAGTTCGGCTACAACGTGGTCGCAGCAGAAGACGGAGCGCAGGCCATCGGCATCTTCTCGCGGCAGCATGACGAGATCGACCTGGTGCTCACGGACATGGCCATGCCGATCATCGATGGTTTCGCGCTGATCGCGGCACTGAATCGGATCGGTCGCGATCCTCGCGTCATCGCTACAACAGGGAATCCCTCCGCCCCGACGATGACGAAGATCGCCAAGAGCGGCGTTGCCCACATCCTCGTCAAGCCCTACACGGCCGAACACCTGCTGCGCACGATTGCAACCGTTCTCGCGGAACCGGAGGCAGGGCAAACAGGACGCCGGCAGTAGGGGGCGGTGCTGTTCACGCGCGAGAGGTTGAGGAAATCGAGGCCGATCGCTCGCGTAAGGCGCGGCCGCTTGAGCCGCCGACTTCACTGACCGTCAGCCGCAGGCGGAAACACGGCGTGCACAGGGCGAAACACGCCGTGCACAGGGCGAAACGCAACGTACACAGGGCGAAACACGCCGTGCACAGGGCGAAACACGGCGTGCACAGGGCGAACACGGCGTGCACAGGGCGAAACACGGCGTGCACAGGCGAAACACGGCGTGCACAGGGCGAAACACGCCGTGCACAGGGCGAAACACGCCGTGCATAGGCCGAAACGCAACGTGCACAGGCCGAAACACGGCGTGCAGAGGGCGAAACACAGCGTGCACAGGCCGAAACACGGCGTGCAGAGGGCGAAACACGGCGTGCACAGGCCGAAACACGGCGTGCAGAGGGCGAAACACGGCGTGCACAGGCCGAAACACGACGTGCACAGGCCGAAGAACGCCGTGCACAGGCCGAAGCACACCGTGCACAGGCGCCCGCACTACGCTCCGCCTCGCACCTCAATTACTCCAAATATCTGCGGCGCAAATTCGCCGAATTGAAGTTTTGCGGCATCATGCCCGCAAGATCCAATCCTCCGGACGTTTATGTTCAACGATTTAGATCGATTTCCGCGGCGGCACCAGCGTTGAATGACCTCACCCGTCCGCCAGTCATGCGCCGATCCTTCCTAGCGAATCTCGTGATCCTCGCCGTGACGGTGGCGATTGTGGCCGGTGCATTCGCATCGTTCCAGCGGAAACGGTCGTCCTTTGAACGCATCGACTTCACGTTCACGCGCGACAGCGGCATCGTCGTCGTCAAAACAGTCGACCCCGGCAGCAGCGCGGAAGCGAGCGGTCTTCGTCCCGGCGACCAGATCTGGCTCATCGGCGACACGCCCTCGACTGAGATCGAAGGGCTGCAGAAAACGCTGCGCCGCATCGGCCAGAAAGTGCCGATGGTCATCAACCGCGGCGGCAAGACCTTCAAGCTCGAATATCTCGTCCCCGAGCTGAAGATCGACTACGCGTATCTCATCCTCAGCTTCATCGGTTTTCTCTACCTTGCCATCGGCATCTTCACGCTGTTCCGAGGAGGGCGGACCGAGTCGACGCTCTTCTTCTTCGTCACTCTGCTGTCGTTCACCGTCTACGTCTACACGCCGGCAGGCGACATCGACGCAACGTACAAGCTGCTGCAACTCGTTGAAGAATTCGCGACGATTCTGCTGCCGCCGCTGACGCTCAACTTCTTCCTCGTGTTCCCGCGGCCGATCGTCCGCTACCAGCGGCTCATCGCCGCGATGTACATCCCGCCCGCACTGCTCGCGGCCTGGGATCTCGACCTGCTCGTCCTCGGCAACCGCCTCGCGATTGCGGCGCCGTATCGATCGTTCGAGCTCATCCAGCACTGGGAGCTCGTCCACTTCGCCATCTACTTCACGCTTGCCGTCGTCGCGCTGGCGTACACCTACCGCACCGCCGCCGCCGTCGGAAAGAAGCAGATCAAGTGGATCTACCTCGGCATGGCGCTCGGCTTCGTGCCGTTTCTGCTCGTCTACCTCGTGCCGTACCTCGTCAGCGGATCGGTCAAGCCGATCTACGCGACGATCTCGATCCTGCCGCTGGCGTTGATCCCGCTGGCCTTCGCCGTCTCGATCCTCAAATACAAGCTGTGGGACGTCGAAGTCGTGATCAAGGAGATCCTGGCGTACTCGGTCACCTTCATCTTCGGCATGATCGCCTTCTCGACGATCAACCTGATCCTCTCGCACGTGATCGAAGAGCGTTCCGCGCTGGAGCGCAACTTCCTGGCCTTTACCTCCGGGCTGCTCATCGCCGGCGTGCTGATTCCGGTCAAAGGACGCATCGAGTCGGTCATCGAGATGTTCGTCTACCGCGACAGCTACAAGCATCGCCGCGCGATCACTGAGTTCGCGCAGGAGCTGGCCACGTTTCACGACGTGCACGAGCTGATCTCGATGATGCGCGAGCGCCTTCGTGACGCGCTCGGCCTGCAGCGGATGAACCTCTTCACGCGCGAAGGCGCATCGCTGGTCATCTACGACGCGGAGTCGGAAATCCCACGCCGCGCCACGATCGTGGAGTTCGGCGCGATGCCGGCCGAAGGTCCGCTCATACTGACCGAGCCGCGGCTGCCGGAAGGAAGCGAGTTGCCGTGGCTGCTGCTGCGCGCCGGCTATCGCTACCTCTTCCCGCTCCGCAACCGCGGCGAGTTGCAAGGTCTCCTGCTCCTCGGCACGAAGCGCAACGAAGAGCCGCTCTCGCGCGATGACCTGCACCTCGTCGAATCGCTCTGCGCCCCGGTCGCGCTGGCGATCGAAAACTCGCGGCTCTACGGACGTCTCCGCCGCCAGCTCGAAGAGATCCGCGCGCTCAAGGAGTACAACGAGAACATCATCGAGTCGTCGTCCTCGGCCATCGCCGTCGTCGCGTTCGACGGCACCGTGCTCACGGCGAACCACGCGTTCTGGGAGCTCCTCGGCGGCGTCGGTCCGAGCGAAGTACCCGTCGAATCGATCGATGAACCGATCGCTACGCTCTTCCCGCCGTACGACGAAATGCGCCGCACCAAGGCGCGCTCGATCACCACGAACTTCGTCAATCGCAACGGAGAGGAGAAGGAAGTCACGATCACCGCCAGCCCGCTCAACGCCGAGGAGCCGGACGGCGCGCGCGTGCTGGTCATCGGCGACATCACCGAACGCGTTCGTCTCGAGCGCGAGCTGCAGGACAAGGAGCGCCTCGCGTCGCTCGGCCTGCTCGCAGCCGGCGTCGCGCACGAGGTCAACACGCCGCTCACCGGCATTTCGTCCTACGCCCAACTGTTACTGGCCGACACGCAGCCGGACGATCCCCGCTATCGGCTCCTCAAAAAAATGGAAGCGCAATCGTTCCGAGCCTCACACCTGGTCAACAACCTGCTCGATCTCATCGCCAACCGTCCGCGCTCGCGCGAGATCGTCAACGTCCCGGCGCTCATCGGCGCCACGGTCAATCTTCACGAAGACCTCTTCAAGCCGAAGAACATCAGCGTGCACGTCGCGCCGATTGCGGATGCCGAGGTTCAGGGAAACTTTCACGATCTCCAGCAGGTGCTGACCAACGTCCTCCTCAACGCCCGCGACGCCGTCGCCGACAACGGCAACATCTGGATCTCGGCTGAAGAGAATGGTCCGAACCTTGTCATCACGATCAAAGACGACGGCAAAGGCATCGCGCCGGACATGATCGGCCGCATCTTCGAGCCGCTGGTCACGACGAAACGCGGCCAGGGCGGAACGGGCCTCGGTCTCGCCATCACGCGCCGCATCATTCACGCCTCGGACGGCGAAGTGACCGTTGAGAGCACGCCCGGCAACGGCGCCGAGTTCACGATTACGTTGCCTCGGCAGCGCATCGCCACCACGCAGGATGTGGAGACGGAGCCGGTCGCTCCGAACTGATGATGATGCGAGTTCTGATAGTCGACGACGAAGAAGTGCTCCGCGACGTGCTCGACGCCGTCCTGCGCCGCGAAGGCTTCGAAGTGCTGATGGCCTCCAGCGGCGAAGAAGCGCTGGCCGTGCTCGACGAGGACGACAACATCGACCTGGTCATCCTCGACATCATGCTGCCCGGCATCAGTGGCATCGACACGCTGCGCTCGCTGCGCATTTCGAATCCGTCGCTGCCGGTCATCATCATCACTGCCTTCTCGTCGATCGACGGCGCCATCCAGGCGATGAAGCACGGCGCGTTTCACTACATCCCGAAGCCTTTCAAAAACGAAGAAGTCATTCTCACCGTCAACAAGGCGCTGGAGCAGCGGCGCCTCTCGCGCGAAAACGAGCGGCTCAAAGCGGAGCTGTCGGAGAAGTACGCGTACGCGAACATCATCGGCAAGTCGGAGCCGATGCGGAAGGTGTACGACCTGATCCGCCTCGCCGCGCCGTCGCGCTCGAACATCCTCGTCACGGGCGAGTCGGGCACGGGCAAGGAGCTGGTGGCGAAAGCGATTCACCACGCCAGCCCGCGCGCGCGCAACGCCTTCGTCACCGTCAACTCCGGATCGCTGCCTCCCGAGCTGCTCGAGTCATCGCTCTTCGGTCACATGAAGGGATCGTTCACCGGCGCGATCGCCACGAAGCGCGGCCTCTTCGAAGTCGCCGACGGCGGCTCGATCTTCCTCGACGAGATCGGCAACATCAATCTCGAAACGCAGGCCAAGCTTCTCCGCGTGATCCAGGAGAAAGAGTTCATGCGCCTCGGCTCCGTCGACACGATCAAGGTCGACGTCCGCATCATCGCCGCGACGAATGCTGACCTGAACAAGCTGATGGCGGAGAACCGCTTCCGCGAGGATCTCTACTACCGTCTCAACGTCATCACCATCCCGCTGCCGCCGCTGCGCCGCCGCCGCGAAGACGTGGCGCTCCTCGTCGCGCACTTCCTCGATAAGTACGCCGAGGAGAACAAGCGCAAAGTGAAGGAAGTGACGCCCGACGCGATGCGCATCCTGCTCGACCACCCGTGGCCGGGCAACGTGCGCGAGCTCGAGAACACGATCGAGCGCGCCGTCGTCCTCTGCACCACCGACCGCATCGGCATCGACCTGCTGCCCGACTATCTCCGCTTCCCGCAGGCGACCGACCAGCCGGCGATGATCGTTCCGTCGGAAGGCTTGTCGTTGAAGGACGCGGTCTCGCGCTACGAGCGCGGCATGATCCTGCAGTCGTTGGAGATGGCCAACAACGTTCAGAAAAAAGCGGCCGAGCTGCTCCAGCTCAAGCCCTCCACGCTCAACGAGATGATGAAGCGGCTCGGCATCCATACGAAGTCGAATGCGAACGTCGAAGAGGAAGTCGGTGTTGAGTAGTTCATGACCGACATTCGCGACTCCGTCCTTTCCGCAATCGGTAACACGCCCGTCGTCCGGCTGCGCAAGCTCGCGGCCGAGGGCAGCGCCGACGTCATCATCAAACTGGAGTTCTACAACCCGACGGGCTCCTACAAAGACCGCATGGCGCTGGCGATGATCGAAGGCGCCGAACGGCGCGGCACGCTGCGGCCCGGCATGCGCGTCATCGAGTACACCGGCGGCAGCACCGGCTCCTCGCTCGCGCTGGTCTGCTCGGTGAAAGGCTATCCATTCGTCGCGTTGTCGTCCGATGCATGGTCCGAGGAGAAGCTGCGCACGATGCGCGCGTTTGGCGCCGAAGTGCGCGTCTTCCCGAGCGAAGGCGGCAAAGTCACGCCCGGCCTCATTCAGATATTGAAAGCCGAGGCGGAGCGGCTGGCCGCCGAGCCGGGAACGTTCTACGCGAATCAATTCAACAATCGCGACGCAATCGAAGGCTACCGTGGCATCGGCACCGAGTTGCTGGCGCAGGCCGGACCAATCTCCGTTTTCTGCGGCGGCGTCGGAACCGCCGGAATGCTCGCCGGCGTCTCGCAAGCATTGAAGCCGAGCGGAACGCGCATCATCGCCCTTGAGCCCGTGACATCGCCCGTCCTCACCGCCGGCCACGGCGGACCGCATCGCGTCGAGGGGATGGGTGTCGGATTCGTCCCGCCGCATCTCACTCCTGACGTCTACGACGAAGCGCGCGCGATCAACGAAGCCGAGGCACGCGTGATGGCGCGAAGGCTGGCGCGCGAAGAAGGCATCTTCGGCGGCGTGTCGACGGGATTGAATGTCGTGGCGGCGCTGCAACTTGCACGCGAGCTTGGCCCTGGCCACACCGTCGCCACCGTGGCAGTCGACACCGGACTCAAATACCTGGCTGGCGATCTGTTCGCGTCGTAGTGCGGACGATCACGCGCTGCGCCCCATCACATAGAATGCGCGCGACTTTGTGCACCTCAAGGAGCATGCATGGCTGAACTTCCCGGCATCGAGCGCGACACTCTCGACGTCGATGTCGTGATCGTCGGCGCGGGACCCGCGGGTCTCGCCGCCGCGTACCGTCTCGCGGAGATGGTGAAGGCGCACAACGAATCGAGCGAGAAGAAGCTCGATCTCTCCGTTGCGCTTCTCGAAAAGGGAAAAGAGATCGGCTCGCATGGAATCTCCGGCGCGGTGATGGATCCGCGCGGCATCACCGAGCTGATGCCGAACTGGCTGGAGCGCGGCTGCCCGATCGAGTCGCCCGTCACCGACGACGCGTTCTGGTACTTGTTCGAGAAGATGAAAATCGCGGCTCCGATCATGCCGCCGCCGCTCCAGAACCACGGCAACTACGTGATCTCGCTCGGCGAATTCGTCCGCTGGATGGCGCCGATCGTCGGCGACATGGGCGTCGATCTCTTCGCGGAGTTCGCCGCCGCGCGCGTGCTGGTCGAGAACGGACGCGTGGTCGGCGTCCGCACCGGTGACAAGGGCATCGACAAGAACGGTCAGCCGAAGGCGAACTTCGAGCCGGGCGTCGACATCCGCGCGAAGATCACGATCCTCGCCGAAGGGCCGCGCGGCACGCTGACGAAACAGCTGGCGACGATGTTCGATCTCTACGCGGGCAAACATCCGCAGGTCTATTCGGTCGGCGTGAAGGAGCTGTGGCAGCTTCCCGACGATCGTTTCGAAGCCGGCCGCGTGATTCACACACTCGGCTGGCCGCTCGACGGCGATACGTTCGGCGGCGGTTTCATCTACGGCATGAAGGACCGCATCGTCGACATCGGACTCGTGGTCGGTCTCGACTACAAGAACCCGACGCTCGATCCGCATCACGAGTTCCAGCGCTACAAAACGCATCCGTCGATCCGGCCGCTGCTGGAAGGCGGCAAGATGATCAGCGCCGGCGCGAAGGCGATCCCCGAAGGCGGATATTTTTCGATGCCGCGGATGTTCGGCGACGGCTTTCTCATCGCCGGCGATTCCGCCGGCTACCTTAATGGCGCTCGCCTGAAAGGCATCCACCTCGGCATCAAGTCAGGCGCCATGGCGGCGGAGACGGCGTTCCAGGCGCTCGTGAACGAGGACTACTCATCGTCGCAGCTGAGCGAATATGAGGCGATGTTCGAGGCTTCTTGGGCGCGCGAGGAGTTGTGGAAGCAGCGCAATTTTCATCAGGCGTTCGAGTCGGGTCAGATCGCCGGGTTGCTCAACGCGGGACTGAGCATGGTGACGGGCGGACGCGGCTTCGGCGTGATGAACCGCCTGCAAGGTCACGCCGGTCACGAGCGGATGGAGCGCATCCAGCGCTACTTCGGCGACGAGCATCCGCATCCGCCGGCGAAGATGAAGTTCGACGGCGTGCTGACATTCGACAAAGTGACTGACGTCTACAACGGCGGCGTGCTGCACGAGGAGAATCAGCCGGCGCATCTGCTGATCCTCGACACGGAGGTCTGCATCACGAAGTGCACGGAGGAGTTTGGCAATCCGTGCTTCCACTTCTGCCCCGCGCAGGTTTACGAGCCGCAGCCGACCGCGGACGGACGCGGCAAGGTGCCGTTCCTCAATTTCACGAACTGCTTTCACTGCAAAACGTGCGACATCATGGACCCGTACCAGGTGATCACCTGGGTGCCGCCGGAAGGCGGAGGCGGGCCGAATTACAAGAAGCTCTAACGTGCAGCTGTGACGTGATCGAGAGCCGCGGCGTCTTAGATACGTGCCGGTCATGCCTGTTGCAATCGACGAATCTGAAATGACGACGCAGCCTGTTCCGCGACATCACACCTTCGAGAAAGTCGCCGCGCTGCAGGCGAACGTGGAACGCGTGATCCGCGGCAAGAGCGAGGTGGTGCAGTTCTGCATCGCGGCGCTGCTGGCGAAAGGTCACATCCTCCTCGAAGACGTCCCTGGCGTCGGCAAGACGACGCTGGCGCACGCGCTGGCGCGATCGCTTTCGCTGTCGTTTCAGCGCATTCAATTCACGAGCGACCTGCTGCCGGCGGACATCGTCGGCGTGACGATTTACAACCAGGACGCGCAGGAGTTCGAGTTCATCTCCGGCCCCGTCTTCACGAACATCCTGCTTGCGGACGAGATCAACCGCGCCACGCCGAAGTCGCAGTCGGCGTTGCTGGAGGCGATGAGCGAGGGGATGATCTCGGTGGAGAAGAAACGTCTGCCGCTGCCCGATCCGTTTCTCGTTCTGGCCACACAGAATCCGATCGAGCACGTGGGAACGTATCCGCTGCCTGAGTCGCAGCTCGATCGTTTCCTGATGAAGCTGACCATCGGCTATCCGAACATGATGGACGAGAAGAAGCTCCTCCGCTCCGGCGGCGCGCACGATGCGCTCGAACATCTGGAGCCGGTTCTGGAAGCGCAGGAAGTCCGCGATCTGCAGGAGCAGGTGTCGTCGATCCACATGCAGGAGTCGCTGGTCGATTACCTGATGTCGATCGTGCACATGACCCGCACACATGCGGAAGCGGCGCTCGGAGTCTCAACCCGCGGCGCGCTGACGTACTTCAAAGCATGTCAGGCGCTGGCGATGGTCAACGGCCGCGATTTCGTGATCCCCGAGGATGTGAAGCGCCTTGCCGGCCCGGTGCTCTCGCACCGCATCGTGATGAAAGACCGCCGCCTGCTCCGCGGCGACGTCACGCCGGAACAGCGCTTCATTCAGCGGATCGTGAGCGAGATTCCGGTCCCGAGGTAACGGCGGGCACGGCCCGCGGCGTAGGTTGCCCAAGGCTCGCCACCATTCCGGTTTGAAGCTGCTACCGCGCAGACGTCGAACTTTGTTGGGGAGACATTTCAGTCACTCGAACGCGAGCGAGAGCCAGGGGCCGCGAATCCGATTACCTTGCGTTCGCGTCTGTCCTTCCTGATGCCGTGCGCAAGCAATAGACCGCCGATGACAAAGAAGCTGGAGAACGCAAGGTACGCAAACGTTGCGTAGAACATCGGGTTCATCGCGAGCACGTCAATCCCCCGAAGGCGAGCGAGAGTCGTGTTCACCTGTCGTGAAGCCGATCTGTCGCTTCTTTGCTTTCTTTACATTGTGCAGAGCCCAGAACCCGATGCTGAGGAGCATGCCTGAGAACATCAGGAACGATAACGTTCCGTAGTACATCGGATTGATTCCCGTCACGTCATTCACCGAGGCGTGCGCGGGAGGCAGGCGGCGAGGTTGTAAAACCGGCTGCTCGTTTCCTATCTTCTTCTTTGGCTAAGCCGCGCAGCATCCAAAAGCCGAGCGCAAAAAAGAAGCTCATGAAGCCTAGAAATGCAAACGTGCCATAGAACATCGGGTTCATATCTTCTCCTTCGCGCGGATTTCAAAATACATTCCGACCAGCCAAACCGCAGCAGACCCACTTGTATTCAGCGCGGCCCATAACAGAGTCAATCGACCGCTGATCAACGCGTCAAGCGCAGAGAACACGAACCACAGGAGAGCGCTTTCGCGAGTTGACTCCGCCGCACGTTCAATCACCAATCGCCGCTTTTTCCCGGTAAGCCATCTCATCACACCGAGGCTACCTCGGAAATAGACACATCGTGCAAACCTCTACTTACTGTGGATTTCTACATAGCAGCGCGTGTACTTCTGCGTCGGTTGTCTGCGTGAAATCGTCGTACCAGAGGCCGACGGCTTCGAATGGTTCGGGGGTGCGGAGGCAGACGATTTCGTCGGCGATGTCGCGGAATTCTTCGCACGTTTGTGCGGCGCCGACGGGAACGGCGACGATGACGCGTTTCGGTTCCATTGCGCGCAGCGCCTCGACGGCGGCTCGCATCGTCGAGCCGGTGGCGAGGCCGTCGTCGACGACGATCACCGTCCGGGCGCGCACGTCGAGCGGTGCGCGATTGCCGCGGTACTCCGCTTCGCGGCGCGACAGTTCGCGTTCTTCGCGCGCGGCTACGACATCGAGCTGCTGCGACGTCACCCGCGCGTAGTCGATCACGTCGTGATTGAGCACGCGCACGCCGCCGCTGGCGATGGCGCCCATGGCCAGCTCCTCGTGACCTGGGACGCCGAGTTTGCGGACGATGAAGACGTCCAGCGGCGCGCCGAGAGCCTTCGCCACTTCGTAGCCGACCGGAACGCCGCCGCGCGGAAGGGCAAGCACGATCGTGTCGTCAGCATTGACAAACCGCGCCGCAAGTTCGCGGCCGAGGAGTTGGCCTGCCTCGATACGGTCCCGGAAACGGAGGCCGAACATGTCAGGGTGAACCAACGCACCGGCCGTGCCGGTTACCGGTCTTGCGCGATCACCTGTTGCTTGTCGAAGCCGCTGGTGTTCGACACGTCATCGACGACGCCCACGGAGATCTTGTTCAGGCCGCGCTCGCACATCAGGTCGAGCGTGTACGTGTAGTACTTGCCCTTCGCTTTCGCGAAGTCGGTCACCGGAATCGTGATCTGGTGCGACTTGCGGGAGACGTCGGACATGTCGCCGTCCTTGTTGCCGACCACGACGTAAAGCGAGAAGCCGCCCATGTACGCCTCGCCCTGCTGGAGCAGCGTGAGGCTGTCGATCGGGATGTGGACCTCCACCGGCACGCGGAAAAGGTCATTCGCGGGGACGGGCGAATCCACCTTCACGCGGATGCCGAGGTCGTTCGCTTTGGTCTTGTAGAGCAGGTTGGCGATGACGCGGTCGCTCATCTCCTGGAACGTCGATTTCTCGACGAAGGTCTGGCGGTTGCGCACGCGCAGGTTGCGGTTTTTAACGCGCACCTCGAGCTCGCGCTGGCGGTCGACGCGCTCCGTACCGGCGCGGTAGCCAAGCGAGTAGTAGGAATCGAGATCGCGCACGATGTTCTTGAACGCACCGGCAAAATTGTTGGTACGCGCGGTGGCCACGCCGCCGGTCATCTCGGCCATCAGCTGCAGCGATTCGGTCGTATTCGAGACTGCCGCGGACGTCACGTTGTACGACGTGGCCTGCTGGTTGTCGGCGGTCATCCCTTCGTTGCCGGCGGCCAGACCGCCCGCGTGGATGGGGTAGATGGTGATGCCGTTCGCGTTCGCGTTTCTGGCGATCGACTCGATCAGCGTGTTGGCGTTGAAGCCCATCGCCTCGAGCATGGAGC
Organism: Thermoanaerobaculia bacterium; assembly: GCA_035995985.1. Classification (GTDB taxonomy): domain Bacteria; phylum Acidobacteriota; class Thermoanaerobaculia; order Gp7-AA8; family Gp7-AA8; genus JADGNZ01. The sequence goes on from DASYJY010000249.1 coordinate 25,213, forward strand.
TCGACTGCCAGTTCTTTTCGCGCGCCACTTCGTCGATCAGCGTGAAGGCTTCGCGGCCGGGCTGGATCTGAAATCCTTCCGTGGTCAGCACCAGGATCTTCTTTCCCTCGACGCCGGCCAGCGTCGTCATCAGGCCGCTGATCGATTCGACACTCTGCCGCAGGTCGTGCTCGACCGACCCGGCATACGCGCGGGCGGTGGCCGTCGCTTCCTCGTAGCTCTGGGCGTCGTTGATGCGGCTGGTGACATCTTTGAACTCGCTGCGGTTGGCGGTGCCGAGCGCCGATTCGCCTGCGATGGCATCGAGGGTCTGCTGAATCTGGATGGGATCGCGGGTGAAGGGCGCACGCACTTTCAGGCTGCGGTTGTACGTTGCCACCATGGCCTCGTCGCCGGGACGCATGACGTCCTTGACGAAGTCTTTCATCTGCTTGAAGACGCGGTTGCGGTTGAACGGCGCCAGCGACAGGTTATCGATGTAGAGAATGATGCGGCGACGAAGCTGTTCGTTGATCTCTTCTTTCGGCGGCGCAACGGCCGGCGCACCGGGAGTGGGAACGACGACTGCCTGCGCGGCAGTCTTGCCTTCAATCTCGTAGAAATTGGAGATCGGTTTCTCGGTGCCGTTCTCGAAGATCTGGAAGTCGTCTTTGGTCAGGCCGGTGACCGAGTTGCCCTTCTTGTCGGTGACGACGACGTCAACGCCGATGACGCGCACGTCGATGCTCTCGCTGAGCTTCGGCGTTTCGGGCGCCGGCTGGTTCTTCTTTTGTGCTGCGAGCGGGCCGGCGGTGAACGCATTCATCGCGGCGATGAGGACAAGCGAGGTGACGCGGCTGAAGTGAAGTCGTTTCACGCAATCTGCTCCGATGATGGTGAGATTCGGACGGTGCCGATGAAGAAGGCCGCTCTCGCGCACCGGCAGCTCCTGACGTTCTAGACGAATCGGGAGAGCGCGCCGTTACATGCGAGAATAGGCCGCCGGTCTGAACCCGCTCCCGGCGCGAAAACTTCCGGCCGCCAACACGCGCGAGCTGCTCATGCAAATGCAGGCGTATAAACAAGATCCGCTGACGTTCTCGAAGATGGCCGGCGGCGGCAACGACTTCGTGATCATCGACAACCGCTCCGGCCGGATCGGCGATGCGGGGCCGCTCACACGGCGCATCTGCACTCCTCATTTATCCGTCGGCGCCGACGGCCTGATCCTGATCGAGAACACGAACCGCGCGACGTTCCGGATGCGCTATCTGAACGCGGACGGATCGCCGGCCGACTTCTGCGCGAACGGAACGCGCTGTGCGGCGCGGTTCGCGTACGTGAACGTGATCGCGCCGAAGCGGATGACCATTGAAACGGGGGCGGGGATCATCGGCGCCGAGGTCAGTGATGGGGGGCATGTGACGCTGTCGTTGCAGCCGCCACATTCGTTCGTGGCCGACCGTCCTTTGCGCGTTGGCGAGATGGTCGTGCGCGGGAGCTCGATCATCGTCGGCGTGCCGCACTACGTCCTGTTTCTTCGCGACGAGCTTTGGTCGCAGGACATCGTTCCCCTCGGCCGCGCGCTGCGCACGCATCCCGATCTGCAGCCGGCCGGCGCGAATATCAATTTCGTCGTCGTCCGCGATGCGAATTCGATCGAGGTGCGCACGTACGAGCGCGGCGTGGAGGCGGAGACGCTTTCGTGTGGCTCCGGCGTGGTGGCGTCGGCGGTGACGAGCGCGCTGCTAAGAAAAATGACGTCACCGGTCAAGGTGCTGACGCGCAGCGGCATCACGCTGGAAGTTTCGTTCGCGCTGGACGGCGCCACGCCGCGCGACGTGCAGCTCCGCGGCGACGCGCGTATCGTCTATCGCGCGACGATGACGCCGGAGACGGTGGAAGGCTTCGATCCGGAGTGGGTCCGCAATCCGGCCGAGAACGCGGTGTGCTGACGACGACGCCGATCGACGCGCATCTCCCGCTCGTGATCGCGCTGGTGCTGGCCTGCGCCTGGGCCGCGCGCGGGACGAGGTGGCCGGCGATCATTCAGTGCGCGGTGCCGCTCTTGATCGCGGCGATGATGACCATCGCCGATGAACGAACGCGGCTGATGGCCTACGGGATCATCGTGGCCGCGGCGTTCGCGGTGGCCGCCGCGGCGAGCGCGCACGAAACGGAGCGCTGGCGTCTCGCCGGCTGGCCCGGCGGCGTCTCGCCGCCGATGGTGGTGCTCGCGATCATCGGAGTAGTTCTCCTGCGTTGGATACCGCTTGGCGACGTTCATGTCGTGAAAGAGCTGATCGTTGTGATTGGCAGCCTCGCTCTTCTTTTCGCCATTCGGCGGCGAGACGCCGCCGAGCCAGCCGGCGGGACGCCAGCGCTCCTCGGCGTTCTCGTCCTGGCCGCGGTCACGCCGATCCCTCCCGGCAAGATGGCGCTGTTGCCGCTGACCGTTGCGGTACTCGTGTTCGTCACACGCCGCGTGCCGCAGGTTGCGATTGCGGCGTTCTTCCTCATCTGCGCCTTCTTTGCGCGCTACTCGCTCGCTACGGTCTACATCGCCGTCGCCATCGTTTTCCTCATGCCGATGCTCAATCGCGTGAAACCGCTAATCTACGCCGCCTCCGTCGCCATCTTCGCGCTCTGGCCGTGGAGCGGGATCATCGCGCGGGCGTTGCCGATCGTGCGCAACTACGAAGCGGCCGGCGGCGACGTGCGTCCGGTCGGAGTCGCGCTTGCGTCATCGGAGGCGAGCGCGATCGACGTCCTGCCGCACGTGCGGCACGCCGTCGTGTCCATGAGCGGCGGACAGATGGCGCGGCTCAGAGGGGGACGCGTCGTCGGCACGATCGAAGCGACGGACGCGCGCGGACGGATGACCACGCGGCCGATCACGATCGGCGACGTTGCCGATTTTGGTTTCGCGCGCCGCGAGCAATTCTTCGCCTCGCGCAATCCATTGCCACGGTTCTCGCCGGGTGAGATTCGCGGCTACGGCGCGAACGCCTGGGTGTGGGGCGGCGGGCGCACTGCGATCTCGTCAGCTGCTGAGATGAAAACCCTTCGCGTCGTCGCGGCGCCGAACCTTCCGCACGACGCGCATCTGCAGATCGATTCGGTCGAGTTTCCGGCGCGATGACGCTGCTCTTCATCGTCGCCGCGATCGGTATCCCGCTCGTCGCGCTGCGCGGACGCTCGCTGCGGCGCTGCTTTGAATCGCAACTCGGGGCGCTGATCGTTTTCGCCGGCCTTGCCGCATTCGGACGCGTGCTGCGAATCGACGTCGATCCGTATCTGACGTTCGTCGCGGCCGGCGTGCTGTTCCTCGCCATCCCGCTCGGCTTCCTCGCGTTCGCCGACGAAATCCGCTGGAGCGCGAACCGCGCCTTCGTCATCGCCGCGATCGGCTACGCGCTCATGATCCCGCTCCAGCTTCGGACACCGATCGACGGCGACGAGCCGTACTACCTGTTGATGACGGAGTCGCTCGTGCGCGATCACGATCTCGATCTGACGAATCAATACCGCGACCTCGCACATTCGGATACCGGCCGTCCCGATCTCCTCCCGCAACCCGGCGATCCGCGCGGACCGCACGGCGAGCAGTACTCGCGGCACGAGCCGTTCCTGCCGATTCTGGTCACGCCCGGCTACGCGCTCGGCGGTTTGCCGGGGGCACTCGCGGTCATCGCGCTCTTCGGGGCGCTGCTGGCGCGTTCGACGATCCGTTTTCTCGAGGATGAAGGCATCAGCGACGCCACGATCCGCGTCCTTTTTCCGCTGATCGCCTTCGGGCCTCCGATCGTTTTTTACGCGACGAGAATCTGGCCCGAGGTGCCGGCGGCGTTCTGTTTTCTCGAAGCGGTGCGCGGAATCCGGCAGCGCCGGCCGCCGCGATGGATCGCGGCCATCTTCGCGCTGGTGCTGCTGAAAATCCGCTTCGGCCTGCTCGCCGTCGTGCTGCTCATTCGCGTCCTGCGCACGAAACGTCAGCTGGCCATCGCCGCCGCCGTCGTTGCCGTGCCGCTCGTCATCGCGTGGCTCATCTCCGGCAACGCCATGAACACGCACTCGATCCGCGAGCTGCTTCCGAGCGGCGCGATCTTCTACTGGCTCGGCCTCTTCGGCCTGATCCTCGACGGCGCGGCCGGCATCGTCTTTCAGGCACCGCTCTACGCGCTGGCGATCCTCGCTCTCCCGCGCTGGCGCTCCATGCCGGACGGATTCCGTCTCGGCATGTCCGCATCGCTGCTCTACATCCTCTATCTCATCCCGCGCTCCGAATGGCACGGCGGCTGGTCCCCTCCACTCCGCTACATCGTCGTCCTGATGCCGATCCTCGCCCTCGGCGTTGCGGTGATGTGGGAACGCATCGGCGCCGGCACGCGCGCCGTCATCGCGATGTGGACGCTGATGCTGGTCATTCACGGCGCCGCGTTTCCATGGCGCCTCTTCCATCTCGCCACCGGCGAAAACTTCATCGGCGAGTCGCTGAGCACGATCTGGCAGAGCGATTTCTCGCGCCTGATGCCGAGTTTCATCCGGCCGAATTTCGCGGCGGTGGTCGGCAGCGTGTTGTTGGTTGCGGCGATGTTGACCACTGTCATCCTGAGCCGCCGCAGCCGGGAGTCGCGAAGCGACGGAACGGCGCAGGACGGTCGAAGGACCCCCCCAATGCTTGCCTCGGGAAAACCCGCCGCACTCCCGGGTTCCAAGGAGGGGGTCCTTCGACCGTCCTTCGGCGTTCCGCGCTTCGCGCTCCAACGCCTCCGGCGGCTCAGGATGACCGCGCCGCTTCTTTTCGCCGCGCTTCTTCTTGCTGCCTTCACATACGGACGCCGTCCCGCAGATCGCGTCGAATTCGAAGACACGCATGTTGCGCACAACGGTGGCGAGATGTTTCCGGCCGAATGGACGGTCGCGCGGTTTCTCTACCAGGGCGGTTGGATCGTGCACCGCGGCGATTCGCTGTCATTTCTTGCGAAGGCGGGACGGTCCACCGTTCGCTATCAATCCCAAACCGGCGCGACGATCGAAGTGCGGGGTCAGGCCTTCGTTTTTCCGCCGACCGGTTCCAACTACGGCTATCTTCCGATCAACCTCGCCACGACCGGCCGCACGACACTTCGCTGCGTCGACGGAAGCGCGAACCTCGACTGGATGCGCCATGAATGACGTTTCCGTGATCGTCCTCGATATCGATGGCGGCGACATGCTCCGCGCCTGCCTTGACTCCATCGCCGCGCAAACACTGCCGCCGCGCGAGGTGATCGTGTTCGACAACGGTTCGCGCACGCCGGTCGCGGAGCGGATCGCCTTCCGCCACGGTCTGCATAGCTTCCGCTCCGAAACCAACCTCGGCTTCGCCGGCGGCAACAACGCCGCGTATCGCCACGCGAGCGGCGAGTACATCGCGCTCGTCAACAACGATGTGATCCTCGATCGCGATTGGCTCGCGACAGTCGTCACTGCGCTCGACGCCGATCCGAAACTCGCGGCCGTCCAGACGATCCTCCGCCGCGACGAGAAGACCATCGACGGCGCCGGGATCGATATCAGCGACGGGACGTTTCGGCAGATCACCTCAGAATGTGTTCTCGCCTGGGGCGTCTCCGCAACCGCCGCGCTCTATCGCCGCGAGGCACTCGGCCATGCGATCTTTGACGAGACGCTTTTCGCCTACTACGAAGACGTCGATCTCTGCGGGCGGCTGTACGAAGCGGGATGGCGCACCGAGGTTCTGCCCGTCATCAAAGCGACGCATCGCGGCTCGCAATCGGCGTCGATTCTTGGAGCCGAGGCGTTAAGACTTCGCACGCGGAACCGCTATCTCGTCGCGCGAAAGCATCGCGGAGTCGGACGCATCAGGGCGTTGATCCTTGAAGATCTGAAGCTCGCGCTGCGCGGAAGGACTTCGCTTCGCGGAATGTGGCAGGGACTCTTCACGCGGTAAAGTGCGCGGCCATGTTTGGGGTCGTGGTGCACACGCCGGACGTCGTCGGCGAGCGGATGGCCGGGCCGGGGATTCGCGCGTGGCACTTTGCCGGGGAGCTGGCGAAGCACTTCACGACCACGCTGATTTGCAAGCGGGAGGGCGAGCCGCCGGCGGCGGGCGATTTTCGTGTCGCTGAGCGCGGCGGCGCCGAGGCGCTCGTAGCAATGCGGGCGGCGAGCGTCGTGATCGGACAGCCGGCGCGTGGATTCGGACGGCAGCGGCGCGGGCAGCGCGTCGTCTACGATCTCTTCGATCCCGTTCTGCTCGAATTGCGAGAGATGTATGGCCGCCATCCATCGATGCGGCAACGCATCCACCTCGGCGCGGAACGCTGGCGCGTGCATCGCGCGATCTCCGAGGGCGATTTGCTGATCGTGGCGGCGGCGAAACAGCGGGAGCTGTACCGCGATGCGGTCGCTCCAATCCTCGACATCCCTTTCGGCATCGAAGACATCCCCGTCGCCTCGGACGACGAGCGCGAGAACATCATCCTCTGGGGCGGCGGCACGTGGGAGTGGCTCGATCCGGCCATTGCCGCCGAGGCGGTGGTCGAGGTGAATCGGCGGGGAGTCGATTGCCGGCTGCTTTTTCTCGGGCGCGCGCGGCCCAACCGGCACAGCGTCGATCGGCGCCGCGAAGACCGGCTCGACGTAATCATCGCGAACAGTGCACCGTTCGTGCAGGCCAACGATGCGTGGACTCCCTATCGCGATCGGCTGTCGTGGTTGCGCCGCAGCAAAGCCGCTATCATGCTGCACCGTCCGACCGCGGAGGCCGCGTACTCGATTCGCACGCGGCTTTTCGACGCCATCGCGGCGGCGGTTCCGGTGATCACGACGGAAAACGGATTCGCGGCGGAGCTGGTGGCGGCAGAGGGTCTGGGCGTGGTTGTGCCGGCGTCGGATGCGGCGGCGGTCGCGGATGGAATCGAAAAACTGATTCGAGACGACGCTTTCTACGCGGGCTGCGTATCTAACCTGATCCGCATCCAGCCGCGTTTTGCGTGGGACGTGGTGACGCGGCCGCTGGTCGAGGCAATCAAAGAATGGCAGAGGCAACCCGAACGCTGAACCACGACGAGCGCATCCTGCGCGGCGTTTCCACGCGCCCGCTCGATTTATCAATCGCCATCGTGACGTGGAACAGCGAGCGCTGGATCGCGCGCTGTCTGCAATCGATCGCCGCCGCCTGCGGCAGTCTCGCGTGCGAGGTCGTGATCTACGACAACGCGTCATCCGACAAAACGCTGACGGTGATCGGCGATCACGTCGAAGTCATCCGCGGCACCGCGAACATCGGCTTCGCGGCTGGCGTCAACCGCGTGGCCACGCGCACGAGCGGCCGCTACCTGTTCCTTCTCAATCCCGATTGCGAGCTCGAGCCGGGTGCGCTGGAAACGCTGGTCGAGTTTCTCGACGCGAATCCCGTCGTCGCCGCCGCGGCGCCGCTGCTGTCGGACGAAGACGGCGACTCGCAGCGCGAGTTTCAACTGCGACGCCTGCCGACGCTCGGCACGCTCGTCAGCGAAGTCTTCGGCATCGACAAACTCTTTCCCGCCAATCGCACCACGGCGCGTTACCGGTACCGCGAGCTGGAGTTGACCCATCCGCAGCCGGTCGAACAGCCGGCCGCGGCCGCGCTGTTGTTGCGGCGCGAGGTATTCGCCGAGGTCGGAGCGTTTGATGAGCAATTCGCGCCGGCGTGGTTCGAGGACGTCGATTACTGCCGGCGGCTCGCGGAAGCGGGACACACGATCTTTGTCGTCCCGGCGGCGCGGGCGCGGCACTTCGGCGGCGCCAGTCTCGAACACGTTCCGTTCGCCGAATTCATCGCGCTCTGGTATCGCAACATGTGGCTGTACGCGCGCAAGTGGCTGTCGCCGGGGCAGGCCGAGGCGTTGCGGTGGGCGATTGTGGTCGGGATGCTGCTGCGGATTCCTCCAGCCCTCGCGGGCATCGCCTACCGCCGCCTCGGACGCTGGACCGCGGCGCGCGCGTACGCGGGCGTGATGCGCAAGGCGTTCAACCGCTGGAGCCGCGCCTGACGAACGGGCTGGTCTCGGTCGTCATCGTCACTTGGAACAGCGCACCGTTTCTCCGCCGCTGCCTCGCTGCGGTCGCGGCGCAGAGGTACGCGAAGATCGAATTGATCCACGTCGACAACGCGTCGTCCGACGAATCGGTGGCGATCGTCCGCGAGCACGCAAAGGCGACACACATCATTAATGATACGAACCGTGGTTTCAGCGCCGCGGTGAACCAGGCGGTGCAAGTTGCGAACGGCGAGTTTGTCCTGTTGCTCAACCCCGATGCGTACCTCGAACCGGATTACGTCTCCTCGCTCGTCGCCGCGTTGACAGGTTTCGGGATGGCGACCGGCAAACTGCTGCAGGCGGACAGCGGATTGATCGACAGCAAAGGCATCCGTATGACGCGTTCGGGACGTCACTTCGACGTCGATCAGGGATCGCGCGACACCCCCGACACCCGAAAAGAAGTCTTCGGCGTCTCCGGCGCCGCCGCGATGTATCGCGCGACATTCATCTGCGACGTCACCATCGGTGGCGAATTTCTTGACGAGGATTTCTTCGCCTTTCGCGAGGATGCCGACGTCGCCTGGCGCGGGCGGCTCTTCGGATGGAAAGCGATCTACGTCCCCGAGGCGATCGCGCATCACGTCCGCACCGTCACGCCGGAGAAGCGGCGAGCGTTGTCCGCGGTCATCAATATGCATGGCGTCAAGAACCGCTTTCTGCTGCGGCTGAAAAATGAGGGTCTGTATCTCGCGATCCGCAATGCGCCGTTCGAGTTGACGCGCGATCTGATCGTGATCCTCGCAACCTTCACCATCGAACGAAGCTCGCTTCCGGCGCTGACATGGCTGTGGAAGAATCGGCGGCGGATCATGGAGAAACGCCGCGCCATCCAAAGCCGACGACGCGTCTCCGACCGCGATCTGGCCGGATGGTTCGTTTGAAGATCGCCATCGCCGGCACGCGCGGCATCCCGGCGCGTTACGGCGGCTTCGAGACATTCGCCGAGGAGTTGTCGACGCGGTTGGTGGAACGGGGACACCTGGTGTGGGTGTATTGCTGGGCGGCCGGGGGTCGGGAGTCGGGGGTCGGGGGTCGGAGCGTCTCTGCGTTATCTCCCACCCCCGACCCCCGACCCCCGACTCCCGTCCACCGCATCCTCCTACCCGCGCTTCGCCACAAATACTTTGAGACCGTCAGCCACACGCTGCTGTCATCGCTCGATGCATTGCGCCGCGACTTCGACGTCGTCCTGCTCTGCAATGCCGCGAATGCCTTCGTTCTCCCGCTGCTGCGCGCGGCGCGGATTCCGCTGGCAATCAATGTCGACGGCATCGAACGTCATCGCCGCAAGTGGAACATCGCCGGAAAGATCGTCTACGCGGTCGGCGAGTCGTTCTCGGCGCTCTTCGCCAGCAAGGTCGTGGCCGACGCGGACGTGATCGCCGACTACTACCGAAGCCGCTACGGAATCGAGCCGGTCACGATTCCGTACGGCGCGGAGTTCCCGTCCGAGGACGACAGCTACGTGCTCGAACGGCTCGGGATCGAGGCAGGCAACTACATCCTCTACGTCAGCCGCTTCGAGCCGGAGAACAATCCGCTGGAGGTGGTAGAGGCGTACGAGGGGGTGGGGGGTGGGGAGTGGGGAGTGGGAGCAGAAACAGAAACGGCGACGGCCGTCTCGGAGAATGCGAATCTCGCTCGGACTCC
>DASYJY010000250.1:0-10502 GCA_035995985.1 Thermoanaerobaculia bacterium
CGCCGAAGCCGGGACCGGCCTGGAGAAACTTCGGCCCGATGCGAGTATCCAACCCCATGCCGAGTGCAACATCCTGCACATTGCCGCCGACCCGCTCACAGATCTGCGCGACCTCGTTGATGAACGAGATCTTCGTCGCCAGAAAGCCGTTCGCAGCGTACTTGATCAGCTCCGCCGACTCGACGTTCGTGACCACGAACGGGATCTCGAGCGAGTGCAACGGCGCATAAATCTCTTTCATCAACGCGATCGATTCATCGTCCGAGGCGCCGATGACGACGCGGTCGGGCTTCAGGAAGTCTTCGATCGCGGAACCTTCGCGCAGGAACTCGGGATTCGAAACGACGGAGCCTTTTTGTCCGTGACCGGCCTCGGCGAGGATGTTCTCGATCATCCGGCCCGTGCCGATCGGAACGGTCGACTTGGTGATCACGAGCTTCGGCCCATTCATGTGTTGCGCGATCGTCCGCGCGACGCTTTCGACGTAGGTGAGATTCGCCGATCCGTCGGGCTTGGGAGGCGTGCCGACGGCAATGAAAATGGCGCGGCTGCGGCTGATGGCGTCGCCGAGGTCGGTGGTGAAGCGCAGCCGTCCCTCGCCCGCATTGCGGCTGACGATCTTGTCGAGACCCGGCTCGTAGATCGGAATCTCGCCGTTGTTCAGGGCGTCGATTTTTTTCGGATCGATGTCACAGCAGATGACGTCGTTGCCGAAATCGGCCAGACCGGCCCCGGTAACGAGCCCGACATAGCCCGTTCCGATGACTGCGATATCCACCTGGGAGTCCTCCGGGGAAATTAGTGCGCGATCGCGCGGCGCGAGATCGTATCACCCGCCAACTACATCGGCGGCGAGGTCGAAGTGGTGCTTGTTGTCGTAGTCGTCGTTGTTATCGCCGGTAGATCCGGCGCCGCCGGCGCCTCAGACTTCGTCACCGGCTTTGCCGGCGGGGGCGGAGTGGCCGGAGCGGGTTGCGTCGACTGCGTGTCGTAACGCTTCTGAATCCCGCTCTGCTGGCGATTGCGGATCAGCCAGCGCAGGAGCTTCGATTCGTTGATGCCGATGAGGATGTCGTTGACGGATTCGTAGACCGAGGGATCGTTGACCAGCTTGCCGGCAGTTCCTTCGCCGCGATTCAACTTCGCGACGGTGTCGTTCAGCTGATGCAGCAAGCCTGTGAATTCGTTCAGCGCCTGATCGCCGTATGTCTTGTCGTTCATGAGACGCGGCACGAGGCCTTGTCCGCTTTGATACGAGGCACTGATCGCGGCGAGATTCGATGATGTCGTCTTGAGGTTGTCGACGAGGTCGTAAACTTTCTTCTTGCCCTCGGGATCCGACAGCAGCGCCGGGATCATGCCCTGGCCGCTTTTCAGGCTGCCCTGCACGTCGGCGACGAGCGTCTGCAGCGAGCGGGCGCTTTCCTGAATCGAGCCGGTGAGCGAGGTGGCGTACGCGTCATCGTAAACGAGCCGTCCGACCAGACCCTTGCCGCTCTCGACGTGCCCGAGGATCGCGTTCGTTTTGTTGAGCGTGGTGAGGAACGTGTCGGTGATGCGCTGCTTCGTCTCCGGCGTGGAGGTCAGCTCGCCAATGAGACCTTCGCCGCGATCGACACGACCGAGGATGTTTTTCAGCGAATACGAAATCTGCACGAAGTTGTCGACGAGATCCTCACCCGAGGAGATGAGCTGATCGACGTTGGTTTGGCGTGCGGCCGGGATCATCGCACCCGGCTCCAGTGAGTCGAACTTCGGGCTGCCGGGAGAGATGTCGATGTAACTGTCGCCGGCCAGCAGTCCGAGTTTCTTCATGCGCGCGCGGGAGTCGGTGCGGATGCGATCCGCGTATTTGCGGTCGACCATCAGCACGATGTCGACGTCGCGCATTTTCGGATCGAACGGAAGGGTGATGTCTTTGATGACGCCAACCGTGACGCCCGAGATCTTGACCGGATTTCCCTCGGCCAATCCAGTGACGTTGTCAAGGCGCACCTTGTATTCGTTCTTGCGCGAGAAGATCTTCTGCTCGGAGCCGATGAAGAAGACAAAGATCATCAGCACGAGCAGCGAGGCCGCAACAAGAAGTCCGACGCGGATCGTTTTTTCTTTTGGTTTAGGTGCCATCGTTTTTTACCGAACCGTTTTCTTTCGTTGCGAGATTTCAGTGAGGCGGCTGCGCCGCCGTGACAGCTGAGGCTTTCAGGAATTCGCGCAGGACCGGATGCTCCGAGCTCCGCGCTTCTTCCATCGTCCCCACCCACTCGAAGACGCCTTTGTTGAGAAAGGCGATGCGGTCGCCGACCGAGAACGCCGACTGGATGTCGTGCGTCACGACGACCGAGGTGACGTTGAGTTTCGACTGCAGATCGATGATCAGTTCATTGATTTTCTGCGACGTGATCGGATCGAGTCCCGTGGTCGGCTCGTCGTAAAGAATCATCTTCGGATCGAGCACGATCGAACGCGCCAGACCGACGCGCTTGCGCATGCCGCCGGAGAGATCGACCGGCATGAGGTGCTCGGTGTTCGGCAGATTCACGAGCCCGAGCTTCTCTTTCACAGCGCGCCCGATCTCTTCTTCCGACATCTCCGCATGCTCGCGCAACGGAAAGGCGACGTTCTCGAAGACGTTCATGGAATCGAAGAGTGCACCGCTCTGAAACAGCATCCCGAACTTTTTCCGCACGCGGTACAGCTCTTCCTCGGGATGATCGGTGATGTCTTCGTCCTCGACGATGACGCGGCCGCTGTCGGGCGCTTCGAGGCCGAGCATGTGCCGCAGCGTGACGGACTTGCCGCTGCCGGAGCCGCCGAGGATGACCAGGACTTCGCCGCGGTAGACCTTGAGATCGGCGCCACGCAGTACCTGCTTGTTTCCGTACGCTTTGTTGACGTCGCGGAACTCGACGAAGAGATCGCGCGCATGGCGCCTTCTGTCAGGCGTCTCGCGCGTCTCGGCGCGGCGGTCGGGAGCAGTGGTCGTTTCAGTCATCAGAAGATGAAGAGGAAAACTTTCGTGAGGAAGAAGTCGAGCACCAACACGGTGATCGAGGCGGTGACGACGGTGGCGGTGGTGGAGCGGCCGACGCCGTCCGCCCCGCCGGTGGTGCCGAGGCCGTTGTAGCAGGCGATGAGGCCAATCGCGAATCCGAAAAAGAAGGTCTTGCCGACGCCCGACGCGAGGTCGTTGTACTTAACGGTTTCGATGACGCTCCGGATGTAGAAGTTGGAACTGAGATGCAGGCTGCCGACTGCGATGATCAGCCCACCGAGGATTCCGATGAAGCACGCCAGCAGCGTGAGCAGCGGCATCATGATCGTGGTCGCCAGCACGCGCGGCACGACGAGCTTGCGAACGGGATTCGTAGCCAGCGCGCGCAAGGCGTCGATCTGTTCGGTGACTTTCATCGTGCCAAGCTCCGCCGCGATGCCGGCGCCGACTCGTCCTCCGACCATGAGCGCCATCAGCACCGGCGCCAGCTCGCGGATGAGCGAGAGCGAGACGACTTTGCCGATCAGCAAGGCGCCGCCGAAATCGGCGAGCGAGTACGCGGTCTGCAGCGCGAGCACCATGCCGATAAAGAGTGAGGTGATGGCGACGATGGAGATGGACCGCACGCCGATCTGATCGAACTGCGCGATGACCACGCCGCGATCGATCGGTCCTCGGACGAACTGCTGAATTGTCTGCGTCGCCAGGTCCGCGACGCCGCCGAGGTAGTAGAACGCCTCTTCGCCATGCCGCTTGATGCGATCGATAAACGCGTTCCCGCGCTCGACGAGAGTCGGCGAAGCAGGCTTCGGGGCGGTGTCGGTTTGGAGGATGGAGGTCAAATCTTCAAGGTTCCCAGCGAACATCACGAAAACGGCACGAAACGAAGGTTTAATTGCCGTTCGGCGAAGTAACCCAGAGTATAACTTCGAGCAGCGATCCTAAACTGAAACGCCGATTTGGTTTAACATGCCGCCTCACCGGGTACGCAGAGTTTCATGGATCCATCTCAATTCATCGCTAACGATACGGGACGTCTGGTCAAAACACTGGATGGCCATGATGCGTTCGTTCCGGCGCCGCTGCCGCCGAAGATCGATCTCTCATTCGAGCTCATGCACCGGCTTTCGGAGGCGGACCATGCGGTCGGCAAACTTGCGGGAATCGGAAGGATACTGCCGAATCCTCACCTGCTGACGCAACCATTTCTCAATCGCGAGGCTGTGCTCTCGAGCCGGATCGAAGGCACCGAGGCGTCCGCCACCGATCTCGCACTTTTCCAGGCGGCGGGCGCGCCGGCGTCGAATGAGTCGGACGTACGTGAGGTCTCGAACTACGTGACGGCGCTCCGCTACGGGCTAAAGCGCCTCGACGAACTCCCGCTCAGTCTTCGATTCCTTCGCGAAGTGCATGGAAAGTTGATGGCTGACGTGCGCGGCGGCGACCGAAATCCCGGCGAGTTCCGGCATGTGCAGAACTGGATCGGTCCGGCTGGATCGCGAATCGACAACGCGACGTACGTTCCGCCGCCTGTTCAGGAAATGCACGCCGCGCTTGATCGATTCGAGCGCTACCTACACGATCGTTCGCCGATGCCGGTGCTCCTTCGCGCGGCGCTGGTTCACTACCACTTCGAATCGATTCACCCGTTTCTCGACGGCAACGGCCGCGTCGGACGGCTGTTGATCGCATTCATGCTGCACGTCGAAAACGTTCTCGATCAGCCGCTGCTTTATCTCAGCGCATTTTTCGAACGGCATAGGCGCGAGTACTACCGCCGCCTCGTCGAAGTGACGATGAAAGGCGCCTGGCTCGAATGGATCGACTTTTTTCTCCGCGGCGTCACCGAACAGGCGAACGACGCCGTCCGCCGCACGCGCGAGCTGCTCGATCTCTCCGAAAACTATCGCCGCAAGATCGCGCCAGCGCGGAATGCCGGCGTCCTGTCGTCGATGATCGATAGTCTGTTCGCCTCGCCGGCGACGACGATTCCGTCGGTCGCCGTGAACTTCAAGATGTCCTATCCGGCCGCGAAGAAGAACGTGCAGAAACTCGTAGCGCTGCACATCCTGAAGCCGCGGCGGGCCGGACGTGGATCGGTGTATGTGGCCGAGGACGTACTGAAGATCGTCGAAGCGCCGTAGCTACTGCCCGCCGAAGATTGACCGCAGCAGTTTGCGCAGACCGCGTTCGTCTTTCTTCTTCGGCGGCGGCGCCTGCGCCGGTCCGGCAGGATTCGGGGTCAGGCCTTCGTTTGCCTGCGTGGGTTCGGTGTTGTCGCGCCAGAACGGGCTCGGCTCGCCGCTGCCGGCGTGGAGTGGGCATACCGAGGTTGGCTCGGTGCCTGCGACGAAAATCTCGTCCTTCGTTTGCGGGCAGTACGGCGTGGCAAGCATCCCCGACAACGGATCGATCTGACGGTCGATGACATCCTCGGGACGTTTCCAATCGACGTCCGGAATGAGGCCGCTGACGCGATTCATGTTGTTCGTCCAGATTGGGACGCACGCGTCGCCGCCGGCGAGACGGACGCTGTGGCCGTCGTCGAATCCAAGCCAGACCAGCGACAGGATGCGCGGCGAGTAGCCGATGAACCACGCGTCGCGATAGCTGCTCGTCGTCCCGGTTTTTCCCGCGAACGGGCGTTCGAAACCCTGCAGCCGCGCTTTGCTGGCGGTGCCGAATTCGAAGACGCCTTTGAGCACGTCGTTCATCACATAGCAGACACTCGCCGGCGCCACGCGCTTCATTTTCACTTCGCGCGACTCCAGCAACTTCCCCTCGGCGGTCGACACCGCGAGGATCGAGATCGGCTCCGCTTTCACGCCGAGGTTGGCGAAGGCGGAGTAGGCGTAGGCGATTTCGAGAGGGGTAACTTCGAACGATCCGAGCGACACGGAGGGATACGGCGCGAGGTGACTCTCGATGCCGATCGTGGCCGCGGTCTTGATCACGTTGGACACGCCGACGTTCATGGCCGCGCGAACGGCGGGGATGTTGTACGAATGCGCGAGCGCTTCGCGGACGGTGACCTGTCCGTGGTAGCGAAGGTCGTAGTTCTGCGGCGTCCAGACCGCGTTGCCGGTGCGGATGCTGATCGGCGAATCGTCGAGCACCGTGGCCGCCGTGAAGGCCTGCTGGCCGCGCGCCGGATCCATCGCCGTCGCGTAAACGAACGGTTTGAAGAGCGATCCTGGCTGCCGCCGCGCCTGGATGGCGCGATTGAACTGCGTCTTCGAATAGCTTCGTCCGCCGACGAGCGCTTTCACGTATCCGGTCCCGGGCTGGATGGTGAGGATCACGCCTTCCAGCGGCGTCGGCGACTTGCGCAGATACGGATAGTGTTTGTTGAGCGCCTCGATGCCGCTGTCGAGCGACTGCTCGGCCGAGCGCTGCATCATCGTGTCGAGGGTCGTGAACACGCGCAGCCCCTCGGTGCGCAGCTGCGTCTCGGGATATGTTTCCTTCAACTGCTTGAGCACGAGATCGACGAAGAACGGCGCGCTGCGTGAGGTCTTCGGAAAGCGCGACGTCGTCAGCGGCGACGCCACCGCCTGCTCGTATTCGGTATCGCTGATGTAGCCCTGTTCCTTCATCAATTGCAGTACGGTGTCGCGCCGAACTTTCGCGCGATCGGGATGTGCGAGCGGCGAGAGCACGTTGGGCGAGCGGATGATGCCGGCCAGCGTGGCCGCTTCCGGCAACGTCAGGTACGTGACGTGTTTGCCGAAATACACCTGCGAAGCCTGCTCGACGCCGGCGATCTGCACGGCTCCGTTCTGGCCGAGGTAGATCTCGTTGAGATACGCCTCGAGGATCTGCTGCTTGCTGTAGCGCGCCTCGAGCAGCACCGCCTCCAGCATCTCGTGAATCTTGCGTCCCCACCTGCGCTCGGGATTGAGAAAGTAGTTTTTAACTAATTGCTGCGTCAGCGTAGAACCGCCGTGGGTGATGTTCCGGTTGCGAATGTCGGTGACGAGCGCACCGAGCGAACCGCGAATCGAGATGCCTTCATGGTGATAGAAGTTCTTGTCCTCGGTGGAAATGATCGCTTCACTGACGAACTTCGGCACGGCGCTGAGCGCGACCGGCAGCCGGTCTTCCATCTCGTTGTTGTAGATCGACGTGATGAGCTCCGGCTCGATGCGTATGCCGCGCAGCGCAACGCCGTCGTCGAGCCGCTTGATGCCGCGAACGGTTCCGCCGTCCATCTCGATCGCCACCGGCAGCGCGCGAAACTCGATGTCGGGATACTCGAAGTTCTGCAGGTAGATTTCGAGCGTGTTTCCCGCATAGCGATACTCGCCGGGATTGGTGACTCGCGTCGCGACCTCGTGATACCCGACATGATTCAGCTTCGGCTCGAGCAGAGCGCGAGGAATGGTCATCCCCGGCACGAGCGGCGTGGCGTCCGAATAAATGCGGCTCGGCAGATCCCAGCGCCGGCTCGAATCAAATTTCTTCGTGATGACGACGTATGTGTAGCCGACAAACGCCAGAAACCCGACGAAGCAGAGCATGACGAGAACCGCAATGCCCGCCGAGTGCCGCCAGAAAAAATCCTTGATCCGGGAACGAGTAGCCATCGAGAAGTGAGGGTACCAACAAAATAAGGCGACGGAATGGCAGAGCTAGGGCACGTTTTCGAGAAGCTATCCCGGCCAAACCCAATCCCGGATTGCCGGCAAGTCGTCGCCGAACTCGCAGACGTACTGGCGGTGCTCGACCAGCTTGTCGTGCATTTCCTGTTTCACGTGCGCGTAGCGCGTGCCGAGGTGGGGGACGCGGTCGATGACGTCGATGACGAGGTGGAAGCGGTCGAGATCGTTCAGCACCGTCATGTCGAATGGCGTGGTGGTCGTCCCTTCTTCCTTGTAGCCGCGCACGTGCAGGTTGTCGTGATTCGTGCGGCGGTAGGTGAGGCGGTGGATCAGCCACGGGTAGCCGTGGAAGGCGAAGATGACCGGCTTGTCCGCGGTGAAGAGCGAATCGAAATCGCGGTCTGAAAATCCGTGCGGATGCTCGCCCGGCGGTTGCAGCGTCATCAGGTCGACGACGTTCACGACGCGGACTTTCAACTCCGGAATGCGCTCGCGCAGGATACAGACGGCGGCGAGGATCTCGAGCGTCGGCACGTCGCCGGCGCAGGCCATCACCACGTCCGGCTCGCAATCATGATCGTTGCTGGCCCACTCCCACATTCCGATTCCCGCCGCGCAGTGCTTCGTGGCCGCATCGATGTCGAGGTACTGCAGCGCGGGCTGCTTGCCGGCGATGATCACGTTGACGTAGTTGCGGCTGCGCAGGCAGTGATCGACGACCGACAGCAGCGTGTTCGCGTCAGGCGGAAGATAGACGCGCACCACCTCCGCCTTCTTGTTGATGACGTGATCGATGAAGCCGGGATCCTGATGGCTGAAACCGTTGTGGTCCTGCCGCCAGACGTGCGACGTGAGCAGGTAATTCAGCGATGCGATCGGACGGCGCCACGGAATGTGGCGCGTCGTCTTCAGCCACTTCGCGTGCTGGTTGAACATCGAGTCGACGATGTGGATGAAGGCTTCGTAGCAGGAGAACAAACCGTGGCGGCCGGTGAGGAGGTAGCCTTCCAGCCAGCCCTGGCAGAGGTGCTCGCTCAGCACTTCCATCACGCGGCCTTCGTGCGCGATGTGCTCGTCCGTCGGGAGAATCGTTCCGGTGAAGACGCGCTCCGTCGCTTCGAAGATCGCGCCGAGGCGATTGGACGCGGTTTCGTCGGGACCGACGATGCGGAAGTTCTCGGGATTCTCTTTGATGATGTCGCGTAGGAAGTTGCCGGCGATGCGCGTCGCTTCATTGAGCGACGTGGCCGGCTTCGTCACCTCGATCGCGTACTTGCGAAAATCGGGCATGCGCAGATTGCGCAGCAGCAGTCCGCCGTTTGCGTGCGGATTCGCTCCCATGCGCCGCTCGCCTTTCGGCGCGAGATCAGCCAACTCCGGGATCAGCGTTCCGTTCGCATCGAACAGCTCCTCCGGTTTGTAGCTCGTCATCCAATCCGACAGCAGTTTCACGTGCGCCGGCTTCTTCGCCAGATCGGCGAACGGAACCTGATGCGATCGCCACGATCCTTCGGTTTTCAATCCATCCACTTCCTTCGGGCCGGTCCAACCTTTCGGCGTCCGCAGAACGATCATCGGCCAGACCGGCCGCGTGCTGAATCCGTTCGTGCGGGCGTTCTTCTGAATGTTTGCGATGTCGTCGAACGCCTCATTCAACGTTGCCGCCATCAGCGGATGCATGACCTCGGGATCATCGCCTTCGACGAAGTACGGCTTGTAGCCGTAGCCGGTGAAGAGGTCGCGCAACTCGTCGTTGCTGATGCGCGCGAGGACGGTCGGATTGGCGATCTTGTAGCCGTTCAGATGCAGGATCGGCAGCACCGCGCCGTCGTTGACCGGATTGAGGAACTTGTTCGAGTGCCAGCTCGCCGCGAGCGGACCCGTCTCCGCCTCGCCGTCGCCGACGACGCACGCGGCGACGAGATCAGGATTGTCGAAGACCGCTCCGTACGCGTGCACGAGCGCGTATCCGAGCTCGCCCCCTTCGTGAATCGATCCCGGCGTCTCCGGCGCGACGTGACTCGGAATCCCGCCCGGAAACGAGAATTGCTTGAACAGCTTCTGCATCCCCTCGGCATCGCGGGAGATGTGCGGATACATCTCGCTGTACGTCCCTTCGAGATACGTATTCGCGACCAGACCCGGCCCGCCGTGGCCCGGACCGGCGATGTAGATCATGCTCAGATCGCGCGCCTTGATGACGCGATTGAGATGGACGTAGATGAAGTTCAGACCAGGCGTCGTACCCCAATGGCCGAGGAGGCGGGCCTTCGTGTGGGGGAGCGCGAGAGGCTCGCGAAGAAGAGGATTATCGAGCAGATAAATCTGGCCGACGGAGAGGTAGTTCGCCGCACGCCAATAGGCGTGCATGCGGCGCAATTCGTCAGGCGAGAGAGGTTGGTTTTCCACGGCAGATTCTCAACTTCGTTTCGGAACGATCAGGAGCAGCCCGCCGGCGACGATCGCGGCGATTCCCACCCACAGCGGGACATTCACCGTCTTCTTTTCTTTCAGCGAGAGATCGATCGGTCCGGCTTTGATCTCGTGCGTTGCCTTCGTGTAGGTGAATTTTCCGTAGACCAGGCCGGCGATGCCGGCCACGATCAACAGGATTGCGACGATCTTAAGTGGGCTCATGACGACATCTTACGTCGCGGCTGCCGCGCAATAGTTCGGCGCGCCGCGCGATTAACCTCCGAAACCATGGGGTGCGAGGCGCACACGCCTTGCAGGAACCGCGAACGGTCGGGCCGCCGTTCGATCAAGTGAGCGTTCGTCATGACGATCTCGGGCCTGCTCCTCGCGTTGCTGGCGATCTTCGCCGCCGCCAAACTCTTCGGCGAGCTTGCCGAGCGCATCGGGCAGCCGGCCGTCCTCGGTGAAATGGTCGGCGGCATCGTCATCGG
>DASYJY010000251.1:0-7932 GCA_035995985.1 Thermoanaerobaculia bacterium
GCGTGAACCGTCTCCTTCTACGCTCGCTGCGTGTCAGGCCGCCAGGTCTTGATCTGCTGCTTGATCTCGTTGCGGCTTTTCAGTTTTCCGTCGACGATCGAGCGGGTCAGTCCGGCCAGCTCTGCCTCGTCGCCGCAGAAACGGAGCGCGACCAACTGACCATTGGAGATCTCGCCGATCCGTCCGCGCAGATCGTCGGGAAGGCAACGCTGCAGGCGTGTTGTCTCTTCGAGTCTGATCAAACGGTCCTGAACGGTGAGCACCATGACGCGCGACGCGAATGCGACCGCGAGTAGTGCGACTGCGACTACGATTTCCCACCACACCAGACGCGCGCCGCGATGCATCCACGCGTAGACGATGCGGATGATCAGGTTGGCGACCAGCAGCGGAATCGCGAAGAAGTGGAACAGCGGAAAAAACCGGCGATGCGTGGCATAGGACTGCGTTGCTTCAGCCATTGGACGAATCCTCCTCGTTCCGATGAGGATCGCACGGGCGTCAATGCACAGCTCGCCGCCGCGTCGCAATCGGCGGGACCGTGATCCGGACTTCCGCCGACGGAGCGCCGCACACCGACGAATACGGCAATTGCGAATTCGACGAATTCTCCACGGCGCGCACCTGATAGCGGTACATCACGCCGCTGCGAACGGTGAAGTCGATAAACGATCGCGTCGTGTCGGGCACACGCGCCAGCAACGAGAATGGTCCTTCGCCTTGCGCGCGCACGATGTCCATCAAGCCGGACGACGGCGCGGCGACCTGCGTCTGCAACAGCACCTTCGACCCGCTCATCGACGCCGTCAGCGTTGGCGCGGCCGCGCGGCCGAAATCACGCGCGGAAAAACAGGCACCCGCGCCTGCAGGCACGAGCTGCATACCGATCCGGCTGCGCCCATACGCCACGTCGACCGCGGGGATGCCGAAGCAGTTGCCCGACCGCGCCCAGACGCGGATGCGATTGGGAAACGACGATCCCCAGTGGATCGGATCGACGTAGAAAAACTTCTGCGAGCGTCCCGGAGGCACCGCGAATTCGACGAGCGTGAAGTCGGCCGTGGCACACGCGTTTTCACCCGGGCAGGAAGCGTTCGCCGTCTCGATCAGCGTGCTGCAATTTGCGGCGCGGCTATCTTCGTAGATCGCTTCGACCGTCAACGTGGCGATGCCGCTCGTGCCGCTGCGATTGTCGATCTCGATAGACCCATCGCCGAAGATGGTGTAGTCATCGAGGGCAAGTCCGAATTGATCCACCGGCGCGGCCGGCAGCTTCGCATCGATCAGCAGATCGTATTTGCCGCAAACAGGCGTCCCGCCCAATCCGCCCGTACCGCCGCTGTCGCCGCCCGCGCTGAGGACGAGGCAGTTCAGCGGCTGATGTTCCGTACCGAGCGAGCCGCTATTCGTCGCATCGAGCGACGGCAGCGTCTTGTTCTGCAGCGTCACCGGCGCGGACGCTGCTTCGACCTGCTCCAGAGTTAGCCTCGACGTCGCTGCCGCGCGCGCTTCCAGCCGGACCATGTGCGCGCCGGCCGCGATCGGATCGGCCGCGTGATCCCAAAGCGGAAGACCGCCGCCGGCTGGAATCACGACGTGAAATGGTGGCTGCGGCGTGTCGTCGACCACGAAACGAACATCGAACGCATCGCCAGGTGAGCCTTCAACATAACTCTGAAAATAGACGCGAGCCGCCTCGGGTGAATTCAGATCGAGAACCGGACCGGCCAGACTCCAGTCGGTGCCGATGGTCCGGCTATGTGAATCGATGCGCGAGTCAGCTGGAAAACGGGCGGCCGGAAATCCCTGCGCGGTAATAAACAGGAGCCGCAGATCGACACTCCCTTCGCCGATCACGCGCGCTTCGATGGCGACGCGATGCCGTCCGGCCGCGACATGCGGCAGGACGATATTGATGTCGTCCGCGTGCGGAAAACGATCGCCGGTCCGCGAACGGAACGTAGCGCCTATCGGAACATCGTCGAGCAGCCAGCGATACTCGATGTCGATGTCCGGCGTACTCAGATTTGTGAGTTGCAGAAACGCGCGGCCCACGAAGGCGACGTCCGTCGATGCGGTGATGTTCACCCGCTCCGCCTGCGCGCAGCTTTCGAAAATCCGCGTCCACCCCTCGGCGGTCACGACGCTCGTGTCGGGAATCAGCCGCCGCGTGCGGATCACTTCGAAGTACGGAAACTCTCCTTCCTGCTGGTACTGATCGGCGCAGAACTCACAGCAAGGACTTCCGGCACACGCGAACAGAGGCACGAGGAGCGCGATGAAAAGCGCGAGGACAATCCGACGGGGCATGGCGGACTAGAAAACGTATCTGGCGGTGGCGTGTACCTGCTGCAGTTTCGTGCTGAGCGCCGCGCCGGGCTGGACGCGGAAATGCTGGTTGATCTTCAGCCGCACTTCGCCGCGGTTGGAGCTGTCTGCCAGCACCTGCGGCAACTCAACGATCGTCACGCTGAGAGGTATTTCTCCCTGGTGCTCCTCGACGATTTCGCGAATCCGGCGCACCGTCTCCTCGGACATGCGCGGATACGGCACCTCGAGCGCGATCTCTTTCACCTTCTTGTCGCGGATGCCGTCCAGCGGAACGATCTCCAGCGCGTTCAACTCCGGCGTGATCGGCGCTTCGTGGAAGGACGCGGCGTGCGACGCGAACGATTCATCGTCGGGTGTGGGGAGTAGGGAGTCGGGAGTGGGAGAAAGGTCGTCATCCGGCACGATCTCTTCTTCCGCTTCCAACACCCCACTCCCCGCTCCGCCGAATAGTCCGAGGTTCGCGGTGCGATCGCCATACTTCTCGGCCTCGATTTCTTTCGGATCGCGGCCATCAACCACGTCATCTTCGCTGACGTCGTAGCCGGAGATCTGCGCGTAATCCTCATCCGATCGATGCGCATTCTGTTCGGCGGATTGCAGCGCGGCGCTGCGGCCGGCCTGCATGCCGCCAGTGTCTTTGACCGCGGCGGTAAGGAGGACGGCGATGCCGTTCTCCAGCCATTTCGCGTACTTCGAGTAGAGGTCGGAGAAGACCACCACCTCGACGGAGCCGCGCTGATCGTCGAGGATGAACTTCGCCATCAGCTTCCCTTCGTTCGGCCCCTTCTTGATCTTCGACTTCTTGATCTGCGACACGATGCCGCCGATGTTCACGACATCGTCAACATGTTGATGAAGCGTGTCGGTGGTGGCGTTCGCGAAGAGTTTCAGATCGTCGGAGTATTTGTTGAGCGGATGGCCGGTGATGTAGAAGCCGAGGGTCTCTTTTTCGAAGCGAAGCTTCTCGTCGTCGGGCCATTCGGGACCTGAAGGCTTCGCGGATGAGGCGGCCGGCGCGCTGGTCGGCGACAGCATTCCGAAAAGCGAATTCTGTCCGCGCTCTTTCTCTTCGCGGGCACGTTGCGCGGAGTCGGCCGTGCTCTCGAGTGTTTCAAACAGAACTCTGCGCGAAGTTGCGAGGAAATCGAACGATCCCGACTTGATCAGCGCCTCGATCACTTTCTTGTTGCACGCGCGGAGATCGACCGCTTCGCAAAAGTCGAGGAGCGACGTGTATCTCCCCTTCTTCTGCCGCGCTTCGAGGATCGATTCGATCGCGCTGCCGCCGACACCTTTCACCGCGCCAAGGCCGAAGCGGATGTTTGGTCCGACGACGGTGAAGGCGTAGTTCGATTCGTTGATGTCGGGCGGCAGGATGCGGATGCCCATCTGCGACGCCTCGTTGATGAACTTCACCACGAAATCGGTGCGGTCCATTTCCGACGTCATCAGCGCGGCCATGAAGTGCCGCGGGTAGTGGACTTTCAGCCACGCGGTTTGATACGCAACAAGCGCGTAGGCGACCGAGTGCGACTTGTTGAAACCGTAGCGGGCGAACGGCTCGATGTAGTCGAAGATCTCGTTCGCCTTCTTCTTCTCGTAGCCATTCG
The DNA here is from genome assembly GCA_035995985.1 of Thermoanaerobaculia bacterium. Classification (GTDB taxonomy): domain Bacteria; phylum Acidobacteriota; class Thermoanaerobaculia; order Gp7-AA8; family Gp7-AA8; genus JADGNZ01. Next base: position 3,942 of record DASYJY010000251.1, read on the forward strand.
CGGCGGCGCCGTCGACGAACTTGCTGCGCTCCGCGGCCATGACCGCGGCGTCCTTCTTTCCCATCGCCTTGCGCAACAAATCAGCGTGGCCGAGCGAATAGCCGGCGATGGTCCGCGCGATCTGGAGGATCTGCTCCTGATAGACGATCACGCCGTACGTCTCCTCGAGCAGTTCCTTCATGATCGGCACGAGGTATCGCGGCTTCTGCGCGCCGGTCTTGACCTTGACGTAGACGTCCACCATGCCCGCGTCGAGCGCGCCCGGCCGGTAGAGCGCGTTGAGCGCGGCCAGATCCTCGAACTGCGTCGGCCGCGACTTGCGCAGAACGTCCACCATGCCGCCCGATTCGAACTGGAACACGCCCTTCGTCCGCCCTTCCTGGAAGAGCCGGAAGACCTCGGGATCATCGAGCGGCAGACTGGCAATATCGATCGTGACGCCTTCGACCGCCTTCGCCGATTTGATCGCGTCATCGATCACCGTCAGCGTGCGCAGGCCGAGGAAGTCCATCTTGAGAAGACCCATCTTCTCGACGATGCGCATGTCGTACTGCGTCACGATTTCATCGCGGTTCGTGCGATAGAGCGGCACGTAATTCGTCACCGGCTCGGGCGTAATGACGACGCCTGCCGCGTGCATGCCGGCGTGTCGCGAGAGGCCTTCGAGCCGCGAGCCGATCTCGATGATCCGCTCGACCTCTTTGTCGTTCTTCATCGCGTCGATCAGCGCCTGCGACTCTTTCGCCGCCATCGGCAGCGTCACGTCCGGACCGGTCGGAATCGTCTTCGCCACTTTGTCGACGAGGCTGTACGGCAATCCGAGAACGCGGCCGACGTCGCGCACCACCGACTTCGCCGCCATCGTTCCGAAGGTGATGATCTGCGCGACTTTGTCGGCGCCGTACTTGCGCCGCACGTAGTCGATCACTTCGCCGCGCCGGTTCATGCAGAAGTCGATGTCGATGTCAGGCATCGAGATGCGCTCGGGATTGAGAAAGCGCTCGAAGAGGAGGTCGTAGTCGAGGGGATCGACGTCGGTAATGCCCATCGAATACGCGACCAGCGATCCCGCGCCGGACCCGCGGCCCGGGCCGACCGGGATGCCGTGGTCCTTCGCGTATTTGATGAAGTCCCACACCACGAGAAAGTAGCCGGGGAACCCCATCGTCTTGATGATGTCGATCTCGCTCTGCAGCCGGTCGTGGTACTCCTGCGGCTCGTGCTTCTTCTTCTTGGCGGCGAAGAGCGGCGCGGCCGCCTTGAGCCGCCGCTCCAGCCCTGCCCTCGCGATCTCGGCGAAATAACCAGCCAGATCCTTCCCCTCGGGGACAGGAAAGTTCGGCAGGTGATACCCCTCGACGTTGAGCGAGACATTGCAGCGCTCGGCGATCTTCACCGTGTTGTCGAGCGCCTCCCCGTAGCCGCTGAAAATCCGCCGCATCTCGTCGGGACTCTTGACGTAGAAATCGTCGCTGTAGAACTTCATCCGCTTCTCGTCGCCGAGCGTCTTGCCGGTGCCGATGCAGAGCAGGACTTCGTGTGCGAAGGCGTCGTCTTTCGAGAGGTAATGCGAATCGTTCGTGGCGACTAGGCGCAGTCCGGTCTCCTCGCCGAGGCGCGCCATCATCGGCACGATCTTCTGCTGGTCGGGGATGCCATGATCCTGAATCTCGAGGAAGAAGTTGTCCGCGCCGAGGATGTCTTTGTATTGCAGCGCGGCGTCTTTCGCCTTGGTGAGATTGCCGCCGGCGAGCGACTGCGAAACCTCTCCTTTGAGGCACGACGACAGCACGATCAGCCCTTCGCGATGCTCCCGCAGCAACTCCTTGTCGATCCTCGGCTTGTAATAAAACCCTTCGGTGTATCCAGCCGAGACGAGCTTGACGAGATTCTTGTACCCGGCGTCGTTCGACGCGAGAACGATGAGGTGATTGTTCGCGCCCGCGTCGGCCTGGCCATCCTCGACGCCGGCCTTGTCGAAGCGCGAGCCGTACGCGACATACATCTCGCAGCCGATGATCGGCTTCACCTTCTCCTTCTTCATGGCGTTGTAAAACTCGACCGCGCCAAACATGTTGCCGTGGTCGGTGATCGCGCACGCCGGCATGCCCAATTTGGCGACACGCTTCGCCAGCTCTTCGGGCCGGCTGGCACCGTCGAGGAGGGAGTATTCGGTGTGGAGGTGGAGGTGAGCGAACGACATCGGGCCTTTGCGAGAACGACGAGTGAGTCGCGGCGCATTCTACCCGACGCGAACGGCGCAGCCCGCCGAAAACGGCCCGCGCTTTGCTCCTTCGAAACGCGTTCAGGAGGATTTGCAGATGACGAAAAAGATGAAGTCGCTCGCAGTCGTATCAGCACTACTTCTCGCCGCCGCGTGCGGCTCTACGGACACCGGAAACATGTCGTCCTCATCGTCAATGAACGGGATGAATATGAACGGCACCATGACCGGTCCCGACATCGCCGGCATTCTGACGATGGCCAATCAGGGCGAAATCGACGCGGGCCAGCTCGCATCGACGAAAGCCGTGTCGCCGTCGGTCCGCGATTTCGCCAACATGATGGTCCGCGACCACACCGGCGCTCTCTCCGACGCCCGCGCCGTCTTCGACCGCTCCCACCTCGTGCCGCACACTACGAATTCGACGGCGACATCGCTGCAGGACCTGAGTAACCGCACGAAGCGCTCGCTCGACCAGTACTCCGGCTCCGCCTTCGACCGGACCTACATGCAGTCGCAGGTCGACATGCACAACTGGCTCCTGAATCAGATCGACACAACCCTGCTGCCGTCGTCCCGCGGTGATCTCCACACACTCCTGGTCAATCAGCGCGCGACCGTGGCCGCCCACCTCGACCGCGCGCGGACGATCCTCAATTCGCTGTAGTGGCGTAAACGAGAACGGCGATGCCTACTGCGGCATCGCCGTTCGGGTTTTCGGCAAAGCCGATCACGGCGTCAGGGAACTGATGGAAGGTTGACGTAGAGGACCCAATCGTTGAAGAGACTCGCAAAGCGCGACGTCAACTCGACGCCGAGTGCGGCGGCGATCTCAACCTCCTTTACGCATACCTGCGCGAGGTCGAGCATCAGAACGCAGACAGAGTGGTGAAACTCGATCCGAAAGCTCCCATGGCTGCGCAGCGAAAGATCTCGTAAAGAAAACGCATGAAAAAGAAGACGGTAACCAAACCGGTTGCCGAGCGCAACCTGGGCAGCACACTCTAGACTGGCGGAAACCCCCTCCGCCCCTCCGCGTCTCCGCGTGAACAGTTCTCTCTAGCACCCGGCAGCCCGTTAGACTTCGCGTCATGCGCTCGCGGGTCGCCATCTTCATCCTCCTCTTCGCCGCTACCGCCTCGGCGGGAGTGATCGACGATCTCGATGATGTCTCGAAGTGGACCGCGGCTCCCTCGGACGGCGTGTCGCTGAACCTCGTTGAAGACCGCGGCGCGATGCGGATGGATTTTGATTTTCGCGGGCATGGGGGGTGGGCGGCGGCGCGGCGGACGGTGAATATCAATGTCGCGGAGAACTATCGGTTTGTCTTTCGCGTGCGCGGTGAGACGCCGCCGAATACGTTGGAGATCAAGTTCATCGATCCTTCGGGGGAGAACGTCTGGTGGGTGCGGCGGGTCGCTTGGGAGTTTCCGCGCGAATGGACGGACGTCGTTGCGGACAAGCGCAACATCGAGTTTGCGTGGGGGCCGTCGGCGAATCATGTGCTGACGAAGATCGGGGCGATCGAGGTCACCGTCACCGCGGCGACGGGCGGCAAAGGGAGCGTGTGGGTTGATCGGATCAGTTTCGATGAGCTGCCGGTCGATGCGTCGGCGCCGCTCGTTACCGCGTCGAGCTCGATCGATGGGCAGACTCCGGATCGCGCGATGGATGGCCGCGCGGACACGACGTGGCGTTCCGCGGCGGGTGGCGCACAGTGGCTGTCGGTCGATCTGAGAAGCGTTCGCGAGTTTGGTGGATTGGTTA